>CAJWKT010000068.1 GCA_913041665.1 uncultured Gammaproteobacteria bacterium
GAATACCTCGAGGAGATAGGTTAGTCTATCGGATTAACGAGGAAAGTTACCTCTGTGTTGCGGAATTCGAGGCGATTGTGAGGGAGTGTGGAGTGCGCCCCATCCTTTGGAGCCCGCTCAATATGTCATGATTTCACTGCTGAGCCCTTGAAATTTTCAATTCTGTCCCTATTATTAGCACTCGGCTTGAATGAGTGCTAATGAAAATTCAACCGTAAGTAATTTTAACAGAGTTTTTTTTCAAAGAAATCAAATATTTGGACAGGGAGATCGATCCATGAAACTTCGTCCCTTACACGATCGCGTCGTAATCCGGCGTACTGAAGAAGAGCGGGAGTCTCCCGGCGGAATCATTATTCCGGATACCGCAGCGGAGAAACCCATCAAAGGCGAGGTCATCGCCGTGGGCAATGGAAAGGTGCTGGATAACGGTGAAACACGGGCCTTGGACCTCAAAGCGGGAGACAAGGTGTTGTTTGGAAAGTATTCCGGTACGGAAGTGAAAGTAGAAGGCGAAGAACTCGTTGTCATGCGTGAAGATGACATCATGGCCGTCATAGAGGATTAGTCTCACACGGTTTTTATTTTTTAGTAATTAATTTTTAGAGTAGGGAGACTGCAATGTCGACTCCGAAAGAAGTCCGTTTTGCCGATGTGGCCCGCCAGAGCATGATGCGCGGCGTGAATGTATTGGCGGATGCCGTCAAGGTTACACTTGGGCCCAAAGGGCGCAACGTTGTGTTAGAAAAAAGCTTCGGCCCACCGACTATAACCAAAGATGGTGTTTCCGTAGCCAAGGAAATTGAGCTGGAAGACAGATTTGAGAACATGGGCGTTCAGATGGTGAAAGAGGTTGCTTCCCAGACCTCGGATGCTGCAGGTGATGGCACGACTACCGCCACAGTGTTGGCACAGGCAATTCTTCGGGAGGGCCTGAAGGCTGTTGCAGCGGGATTTGATCCCATGGACCTGAAGCGAGGGGTGGATAAGGGTTCCGCGGGCCTAGTGGCAGCATTGAAAAAGCTGTCTCAGCCTTGTGAAGACGATAAATCCATTGCCCAGGTGGGAACGATATCCGCAAACTCTGATGAAGAGATTGGCACTGTTATTGCTGAGGCCATGGGAAAGGTTGGCAAGGAAGGCGTCATAACGGTAGAAGAAGGATCGGGTCTTGAAAACGAGCTCGACGTGGTGGAGGGTATGCAGTTTGATCGCGGCTACCTGTCTCCCTACTTTATAAATGACGCGCAGAGTCAATCTGTGCAGCTAGAAGACCCCTACGTTCTGATTCACGACAAAAAAATCTCCAATATCCGGGATCTTTTGCCTCTTCTTGAAAGCGTGGCCAAGGCTGGCCGCCCTCTGCTGATTATTGCTGAAGATGTTGAAGGTGAAGCGCTCGCTACGCTGGTAGTCAACAATATTCGTGGCATAGTCAAAGTGGCAAGTGTTAAGGCCCCTGGGTTTGGTGATCGCCGCAAGGCCATGCTGCAAGACATTGCGGTTCTGACCGGTGGCCAAGTTATCTCCGAGGAGGTTGGGTTATCTCTTGAGAAGGCCAGCCTTGAAGATCTGGGCGAAGCAAAGAAGATCCAAATCACAAAGGAAAATACTACGGTCATAGATGGAGCGGGGAGTGCTGATGATATTAAGGGTCGGGTCGAGCAGATCAATAATGAGATAGAAGAGTCGACTTCTGACTATGACCAAGAAAAACTCCAAGAGCGGGTAGCTAAGCTGGCTGGTGGAGTCGCCGTGATTAAGGTAGGTGCTGCAACCGAGATCGAGATGAAGGAAAAGAAAGCCCGGGTTGAGGATGCCTTGCACGCTACTCGGGCAGCGGTTGAAGAAGGTGTTGTGGCAGGCGGTGGCGTCGCATTACTGCGGGCGGTCGGAGACATTGGCAAGCTTGAAGGCGATAATGATGACCAAAATCAGGGCATTAAAATTCTGCGAAAGGCAGCGGAAGAGCCCCTGAGACAGATTGTGGCCAATGCTGGTGAAGATGCGTCGGTAATACTGAATGCTGTTAATGAAGGAAAAGGCACTTACGGCTTTGACGCTGCTACGGGGGAGTATGGAGACATGGTCGCGCTGGGAATTATTGATCCCACAAAGGTTACGCGACTAGCGGTTCAGAATGCTGCTTCTGTGGCGGGTTTGTTATTGACTACGGAGGCAATGGTTGCCGAGCAGCCTAAAGATGAAGCCGCCGCGCCTCCTATGCCGGATATGGGCGGAGGTATGGGCGGCATGATGTAAGTCACACAGGCCATACTTTTCAAGTATCCAAAGCCCCACCTAGAGTGGGGCTTTTTTTGTTGCCAAAAAAATTAACCAATCAGAGCTGAGATCACTAGTAGAGAAATTGAGGTACCAAGAGGGACCGGACTGAATAGGTATAATAGCGCTGCGTAGTTTGGAGATAGGTAGTGCGTAAACATTCAGGCGGATTGGATCAGGATTTGATAGAGGCTAATGCGGAGCACGTCTATCATATTACCCCTCAACAATTACCCCTTCACTGTCCGTTGCCCGGCATGTATTTGTGGAACTCACATCCGAAGGTCTATTTGCCTATTGAGAGTACCGGAGAGGCGAAATGCCCCTATTGTGGTGCGAGCTATGAGCTGACGAGCAACGATAAGCGTTAAGGGCTAGATAAAGAAGTCAGATTGAGTGGATCAGAGCCAGTGAATTCCAGCGACAAAGTTCTGATTGTCGGACCGTCCTGGGTGGGTGATATGGTTATGGCGCATGCACTGTTCCAGTCTGTGCATTCAAACTTTCTCCCCACCCCTGAAATACATGTGGTGGCTCCTCCTTGGTCAAAGCCTGTACTAGCGCGTATGCCTGAGGTTTCGCGAGTAATAGAACTTCCTGTCGAACATGGAAAATTAGCATTTACTACTCGGTTACAGTTGGGGCGAAGGCTCAGATCGGAGTCCTATAAACAGGCGATAATTTTGCCACGTTCACTGAAGTCTGCACTGGTACCTTTTTTCGCTAGGGTACCGATCAGAACTGGCTTTTGTGGCGAGTGTCGTTTTGGGCTCGTGAACGATATTCGTCCGTTTGATAAAAGCGTTTTAGATCAGACGGTGAAGCGCTTTTTCGCTTTGGGGGTCGATGTTGACGACAAAGAACGCGAACAAATACCTAGGCCTAGACTGAAGGTAAGTAGCGAGAATCTAGCGAGGCTGAAAGTAAAGTTTGGGCTAGATGAAGAAATTGCTGTAGCACTCATGCCAGGTGCTGCATTTGGTCCGGCTAAGCAGTGGCCGTTAGAGTATTACGCAGACCTTGCCTCCCGGCTTGCCGCAGCTGGCGTAAATGTATGGGTTTTGGGGTCCAACAAAGAGCGTGTGCTGGGACTTGAACTAACGCGCTTGGCAGATCACAGTAAGGTGCGAAATTTTTGCGGTAAGACTTCATTAGGTGATGCTATAGACCTGCTCGGCGCTGCTTTAGTTGCAGTTGGTAATGATTCTGGCCTTATGCACGTTGCAGCCGCTGTGGATACACACATTGTAGCTATATATGGTTCCACATTACCCAGTTTTGCGCCGCCACTTACAGACGCCAAGGACGTTTTCTTTTTAGGCATGGGTTGTAGCCCCTGCTTCCAAAGGCATTGTCCACTAGGACATCTCCGGTGCCTCAGAGATATATCGGTGGGTAGTGTCTGCAGTGCGGTTGTCACCGCGTTGGGAAGTGTCGGATATAAGGCTAGTTTAGATGGTTGAACCAAAGATCTTACGCGGCAAAACTAGTATGGTTCTTTACGACGGGAGCCAGTTAAATGGGGTACCGGAAGCCTGGTTCCAGGAATCTTTTTGGCAAAATAGGGATGCCGTACTGACAACTGTTTCAGGGCGTGGATCTGTATTTGTCTTGGATAGTCAACCCAACACTTGGGTATTACGACACTATCGCCGCGGCGGTTTGGTTGCGCGCTTCGTCGACGATCATTATGTGTGGCTTGGAGCCGAACGGACACGAGCGTTTCGAGAGTGGAGACTTTTAGCATCGCTTTTAAAGCAGGGTTTGCCAGTTCCCCGACCTGTTGCAGCTGCTGTTTTCCGTCGGGGGCCCGTATATAAGGCTGACATCATAACGACATACCTCAGGGATACCCATTCCCTTGCATCGCTGATAAATGACACTCTAAATCTTGGTCCCGCTTTGGAAAAAATTGGCAGGACCCTTCGTGCTTTCCATGAAAAGGGTGTCTACCATGCCGATTTGACCGCACACAATATTCTTCTAGATTTGAGTAATGAGGTTTATCTGGTTGATTTTGACAGGGGAGCTTTCAGGAGGCCCGGGTCATGGTGTCAAGGGAATCTCGATAGGCTCAAGCGTTCTCTACGGAAAGTAGCTGCGGAGACTGGCACCAATCTAAGGGAATCGGACTGGCAGAGACTGAAATTTGGTTATGGTGCGTGATCTACTCATAGAGATCCGGATACCCCCATGGGCGACGTTTAAATTTTCTATAAGTCCATAGATATTGTTCAGGTGCTGCGCGGATATGTTTTTCAAGCAATGCTATTAGGCGCCGAGTGTCTTTTGAGGCATCTTCAGTAGGAAAATTAGGCAGAGGTGCGCCAATGTTCACCACATAACCTGAGTCATCAGGAAGACGTTTGAAAAAGTAGGGTAGAACCGTAGCCCCGCTCAATCTAGCCAGCTTGCTGGTTGCGATGTTTGTAAGCGCAGGCTGACCAAAAAAAGGTAGCATTTCGCTCTGTTTGCCCAGATAGGTTTGATCTGGAAGATAAACTACTGCGCCATTTCTCTTGAGGCTTCGTAACATCGCCCGCACGTCATTTCTTGGTATTTGTTCTCTTGCAAAACGGCTCCTTCCCCTTCGTATCATAGAATCTATCATTGCATTACGTTGTGGACGGTAAACACAGCTGCAGTCTTTGCAGAGGTCCTGCAATATGGAGACACCCACCTCAAGAGTAGTGAAATGCGCGGTAAATAAAATCACACCGCTTCCCTTTTTTAGAGCCTCGTCTAGATGTTGACGTCCTTCGATATGAATTAATTTGCGTAACCTTTTTATTGAGGCAAACCAACCTATGCCCATTTCAAAAAGAGAAGCGCCTAGAGCCTCAAAGTGGTGCTGAAGTAGTTTTTTTCGTGCAATGTCGGAGAGCTCTGGAAAGCAAATTTCAAGGTTTTTTTTTGCGGTTCGGGACGATTTTCCCGATACGTGCCTAAATAAGCGACCTAGGTATTTTCCGATTTTAATCTGCCATAGCAACGGAAGAGGCATAAGACTTTTTATGCTTAGATATATCAGCCACACCGGCCAATAACTTGGACTCCAGAATTTTAGGAATGACTCATTTTTTTGCATGGGTTTCGTAGTCATTTTTAGTTTGATAGGGGTTTGGATGGGGTTCTGGGCGTCCCTTAAAACGTCTATGGATCCAAAAATACTGTTCTGGGCACAGTTGGATGTATTCCTCAAGCAGAGCTGTCAGTCGGCGTGTATCTTCTATTGCGTTATTAGTGGGGAAATTTTCTAAGGGCCCCCCAATATTCATAACATAGCCAGAGTCATCTTCCAGTCGACGGCAAAAATATGGAAGAACAGTAGCTCCGCTTGTTTTAGCGATTCGGCTGATTGCCGTATTAGTCATGGCAGGTTGATTAAAAAATGGTACAAGTTCGCTCTGCTTTTGATGGTAACTTTGATCTGAGGCATACCAAACAACAGCATTTTTGGAAAGACTTTTCAACATGGCTCTTACCCGTGTTTTGGGAAGAAGTTCATCAATACTTCGGCTACGTCCTTTATGCATGATTCTGTCCATCAGTGGGCTGCGCTGGGTTTTATACATGGCGCTGAGCCAAGGACAGAATTTCTTTAGCACCGGAAAGAAGAATTCGAAGGTCGTGAAATGACCAGAAAATAATATAACACCAGTCCCTTTCTGCAGGGCAGTGGTTAAGTTTGAGCTCCCTTCAACATGGACGAGTTGGTGAATTATCTGCTCAGAGCCAAACCAGCCCATACTCATCTCAGCAGTAGCTGCACCAACTGATTCGAAATGTCGTTTTAATAATGATTCGTGTTCGGGTCTCGATAGTCCGGGGAAACAAAGCTCAAGATTTCGTCTTGCTACAAGACGCCTATTTGGGAGGATGGTGTACATGAGTCTCCCTATCCGCTTTCCAAGAGCAAGCTGAGTGCTATAGGGTAGTCTGGCCGTAGAGCGCATCCATAGGTATACAAGCCAATTGCGCCAGTAGCGGGTTATCCAAAGTCGGATCAGAGGCAATTTTGACTGAGAAGCCATGAGTGAAAGTGGTTAAGAGATATATTTGGACTAACCGTATAATCCCGTGGGCAATGAACGTATTGTACTAGCTCTCACGTTCCATTATTGCATTACGATGGGTGCCGCCAGACGGAGGTAAAGGCCACCTTCTTTCGGGGCTTGAAATTAGTCAGATCATCCTCAAATTTCAGTGTATATTTCTGCAACACCGCAGGGGGAGATAAGAGGTTTTTTATGAAGCGAATCGTTTCTTTGATCTTCTATCGGGATATGCTTTAGAGTCAGGCTATGAAGAGGTTCATTTTTTCTTTTGTTGCACCCTTTGGATTGTTGTATTGTTTCTGGGGAGCGGCAGTCCAGCCTGAGACGACTTACATTTTTCAGCATGAGGTGGCAGATTCTATTTTGGTGGTTAAATCTGAGCGTAAGCTTTACCTGATGAACCAGGGCCAGGTTTTACATGAATTCGATATCGCTCTAGGGTTGATGCCAAAGGGTCCAAAGCGTCGCGAAGGGGACTTCCGAACTCCCGAGGGTCTATACAGCTTAGAAGTTAAGAATCAAGAGAGTGATTATTTTTTATCGATCAAAATTTCCTACCCTGATCAAGAGGATCGCATTAGGGCTAGAAACATGGGCGTTGATCCAGGGGGCCAAATTATGATCCATGGTCAGCCAAATAAACCTAGACATGAGGAAAGTCACTACCTTGAGCAGGATTGGACAGATGGTTGTATTGCAGTATCGAACTCCGACATGGTAGATATTTGGCTGATGACGAGGGAAGCAACACCTATAGAAATTCGTCCATAGAGAAAAATTTTTAATTTCTTAGAGCGCCTGCTGCAATTGACGAATCAAGCGGAAAATACAGTTAGTTTTCCAGTGAGACTTTACTCGGAGCTTGAAATTCCTTAATGCGCTTTAGTTTTTGCGGAACAGATTAAACTTATGTCTATGAAAAAAACCAACAAGGAAACCGTAGGGTTTCAAGCAGAAGTGAAGCAGTTGTTGCACCTTATGGTGCATTCTCTGTATAGCAATAAAGAAATTTTCTTGCGCGAACTCATATCCAATGCCTCAGATGCGAATGATAAGCTTCGCTTTCAGGCCCTTGGCCAGGAAGATCTCTTAGAAGATTCCCCAGAGCTTCATATATCTGTCAGTGTTGATAAAGGCCAGCGTCTTCTTTGTGTGACCGATAACGGCATAGGTATGAGCAGGGCCGAAATCACCCAGCAACTCGGAACGATAGCCCACTCAGGTACTACAGAATTTCTAGAAAGCTTGAGTGACGACCAACAAAAGGATTCGCAACTGATCGGACAGTTTGGGGTTGGTTTTTATTCATCGTTCATTGTTGCTCAGGAAGTGGAGGTTGTGAGTCGTAAAGCAGGCTTGCCGAAGAGTGAGGGAGTTCGCTGGACCTCCAAGGGTGACGGAGAGTTTACGGTAGAGTCAATTGTTCGTGCTGACCGTGGTACTTCGGTTATTTTGAAGTTGAAAGCCGATGAGGATGAGTTTCTGGATGGGAACCGGGTGCGGAATTTAATTCGTGAGTATGCGGATCACATTTCCTTTCCGGTGCAAATGGCGAGTGAAAATGATGAAGAGGGTGAACAGCAGACTGTTAATAGAGCAAAGGCACTTTGGACGAGACCACGGGCAGAAATTAAGGACGATGAGTATGTTGAGTTTTATAAATATATTTCTCGTGATTTGACAGATCCGCTTGTCTGGGCTCACAACAAAGTGGAAGGTAAACGTGAATACACCAGCCTCCTTTATATTCCGGCAGCAGCACCGTTTGATCTGTGGAACCGAGAGGTGCCTAGAGGAGTCAAGCTGTATATACAAAGAGTATTTATTACTGACGAGGCGACCCAGTTTTTGCCGCTTTATTTGAGGTTTGTTCGTGGGATTGTTGACTCCAGCGATCTGTCATTAAATATTTCTCGAGAGATGCTCCAACAAGACCCTAACGTGAGCGCGATCAAAACGGCGTTGACTAAGAGGGTGCTGGATGTATTAAAGCGTCTCGCCACTAAAGAGGTGGAAAAATACCGATCGTTCTGGGAACAATTTGGCTTGGTTCTCAAGGAAGGTCTAGCAGAAGATTTTAACAATCGGGAAAAAATCGCTGGTCTTCTTCGATTCAATACGACAATGTCTGAAGGTGCGAAACAGGATCGTTCCCTTGACAATTACATAAGTGACTCCGGTGAGAAAGACATCATCTATTACATATGTGCTGATTCCGCGAGTTCTATTCGGGCAAACCCTCATCTAGAAATATTTGATGATAAGGGCGTTGAGGTACTTCTACTCTCAGATCGAATTGACGAGTGGGTTATGCAGCATCTCCCGGAATACAAAGGCAAGTCATTTAGAGATATTGCTCGCGGAGACTTGGATTTAATAGGAAAGGCTGATGCAGAGACTAAGACGCAGCCCAGCAAAGAGCAGAAGCATTTTTTGAAGCGAGTTAAGCGTGTTTTGCGAGATAAGGTGGATGAGGTTCGAATAAGTTATCGTCTCAAAGAGTCAGCAGCTTGTTTAGTGTTGGGGGATCAAGATCTTGGTTATCAAATGCAGAAGCTTTTGAAGGCAACCGGCTCAGAAGCCCCAGAAAGCGTACCTTCTTTGGAGCTAAATCCCTCACACCCTTTAGTTCAGCGACTGGAGGGAGAAATAAATGAGGAAAAATTTGATAGTCTTGCTGTGCTTCTTCTTGAGGAGGCAATTATAGCGGAGGGTCGGCAATTAGATGAGCCCGCTGCTTTTGTGAGACGATTAAACCGGTTACTGATCAATTCCGATGATGCTGATACTCAAGACGTTGATTGAGTTGAGATGAGATGGGGTGGAACCAACCCACGCTCGATTCCTTCGAAGGTAAGTTCAGTTAATAATGCTAAAAGGGCAGCCGGCAATGCGCCCTGCAAAATCAGGCTGGTATTGTTTAACGCAAGTCCAGTCACAATGGGCTCTCCTAATCCCCCTGCACCGATAAATGCCGCGAGCGTTGCGGTTCCTATGCTCACGACTGCGGCAATTCTGATGCCAGAAAGAAGATGGGGAAGTGATAGGGGTAGATAGACGTATCTGAGTTGTTGTCTTGTGCTCAGACCAAGTGCCTGCGCAACCTGTTGTATCAAGGGATCGATAGTGGTGAGAGCTGTAATGGCGTTGCGCGTAATGGGCAGCAATGAATAGAGAAACAACGCGATTATTGCGGGTAGCTGTCCAACACCAACCAATGGGATCATCAGCGCTAAGAGTGCGATAGACGGAATCGTCTGAAGTAGCCCGGCCGTATAGAGTAGGATTTTGGAAAGTGATTTTGATCGGTATACAGCTAGTGCAAATGTTAGGCCAATAATACATGCTGCGAGGACGGCAATTCCTGTCAGCTTGAGGTGAGTCAGCGTGTTTCGTGCCAATGTAGGCCAGAGATTTCTACTGTCCGAGCGTAAGGTCCTACTAAGATTCTGCTCGAAAAGAAATTCTGAGGCGACCTCAGAGAAAGTTTTTCCATCTATAATTACTTGTGCATTTAAGGATTGCATAATGTTTGCATCTATACGGTCTGTGAGCAAAGTCAGTATTTCTTTAGCATTTGCGTTCATATCCTGACGCGCAAGCGGGAGTGCTAAGTAGCTAGGGAAGTAACCAAGATCGTCTTGCAAAATTACAAGGTCATAGCGAAGTAGTTCGGCGTCGGTGGAATAGGCATCTGTGACAGCTATTTCATCCGTCAATAGGGCTTGGTACGCAAGTCCATGTTCAATTCCGGAGCTACTCTGGGGTAAGGCGTAAATATCTTTGAGACCGGACCAGCCGTCTGCACGATCTCGAAATTCATGACTTAAGCCAAATTTTAACATCGGGTATTGAGTTAGGTCAGAAATCTTCTCAAGCTGTAATCTTTCGGCCAAACTTGTTTTTACGGTCAGCGCGTATGTGTTATTGAATCCTAGCGGCGATAGAAGATCTAGTTCGATCAGAGTAAGGGCTGCAGAAAGCTCTGCTAAGTTGAGGGTCCTCTGCGACTCTAGGATAACTTCGTTAATAGTTCCCGTGTACTCCGGGTACACATCTATTTCACCATTACGCAACGCCTGGAAAGAAATTAACGTTCCTGCAAAACCAAACCTACGAGCCACTTTATAGCCATTGATCTCTAATAATTGGGCCATAATTTCGGCTAGTACGTAGCTCTCTGTAAATGTTTTGCTTCCTACATTAATTACGTCTGGCTGTGCGATGGCCTTTGATGTAGCAAGAAGGGCTAGCACGACGAAAAACATTCGTTTAAGGGGCATGGGTGTTTCCTAATAGTTTTTCCACGTATTCATCATTTGGATTGTTTACGACTTCTTTTACGGATCCCATTTGCAGCACTTTTCCTTTGCGAATAATCACAAGTTCAGAAGCGAGACGGAGTGCCTCTTGCATGTCATGAGTGACGAGGACAACTGTTGCTGGTTCAGTGACCATGAGGTCTAGAAAACGTTCATGAATAGCGATTCGAGTGAGCGGGTCCGCTCCCGAAAAGGGCTCATCAAGGAGCAGAATCTCAGGTTTTAGTAACATAGCGCGACAGATGCCTATTCTTTGTTGTTGGCCCCCAGAAAGCTGATGAGGATATCGGGTTCTGAGCCGGAGATTTAGTCCCATGAGCAACATCAATTGTTCTATCCGAGATTCCGTTTTCTCTGGGTTCCATCCTTCAACTTCTCCCAGTAACCCGATATTCCGTTCTGCGCGTAAATGGGGAAACAGCCCTGTTCCTTGGACGGCATAGCCGATCCGACGCCTGAAACTCGGTAAGTTTTCACTTGGAATGGGCTGGCCGAAGACTTTAATCAAACCAAAATCGGGCTGAACTAGACCATTAATTAGCTGTAGCAGGGTGGATTTTCCGCTGCCACTTTCGCCTACAATGCCTGTGACTACGCCCGGCTTTAATTCGAGGGACAGGCTCTCGAAAACTACAGTATTATTATAGCGTTTTGAAACTGATTGAAAATCTATGATTCCATCCATTAAGGCCTTACGATAACACTTGGGCAATTTCAGGAGATACTAAATGGACAAAAAAAAGGATGCTTTTCAAGAGACGCTAAGCAAAAAGCTAACACAGCAGCAGTATCGCGTGACCCAAAAGGCGGGCACGGAACAACCTTTTACAGGTAATTACTACAGTCACAAAGAGCCTGGTAGGTACGTTTGTATTTGCTGTAGTTCAGATTTATTTTCCTCAAAACAAAAATATGATTCTGGCACAGGTTGGCCCAGTTTTTGGCAGCCTACAACGACAGAGGCCGTCTCCATGTGCGAAGATAAAAGCCTGGGCAGGATTCGAGAAGAAGTTGTTTGCGCCAAGTGTAATGCCCATTTGGGACATGTATTTGATGATGGACCTCCACCGGATTTTAAACGCTACTGAATTAATTCAGCTTCCCTGAAGTTTCAGGCAGAATGATATTGGAAAGGGTTTAAAAAATAGCTTAATTTTCATACCGATGCAAGGGGAAGAAATACCAAACTTTTACACTGAG
>CAJWKT010000069.1 GCA_913041665.1 uncultured Gammaproteobacteria bacterium
TTCAACAGATACTGGTAGCACGCCGCGGTGCGCCATTAGTAGAGCGTTGTCAAAAAATTGATCTCGAAATAAGAACAGTCTCAGGAAACCCACTAACAGTAGCCATGGCTACAAAAGGTGTTGATCTGATACATGCACATGACGGTCGAAGCGTCTATGGTGCATATTTACGGTCACTCATCTCTGGAATCCCCTATATCGCAACGCGACGAATCAACAATCCAATCCGTAACCATCACCTAGCACACAGAGTGTATCAGCGAGCCGCATCTGTCGTTGCAGTGGCATCAAAAATTGCAGAAACAGTAAAAAATTTTGACTCTGAGGTAAATGTTCAAGTGATTTATAGTGGTAGTAGCGGACTTTCTGTCAACCGAAAACAATTGGACCTGATTAAAAACAGTTTCCCAGGAAAATTTCTAGTAGGAAATATAGGAGCACTGGAAAACCAACAAAAAGGCCAAGAGTACATCATTGAAGTAGCGCTAGACCTACAGCATTCTCACCCTGATATTCAATTCCTTCTCATAGGTGAGGGAAAGGATGAAAAAATGCTCAAAAAAGCAGCGGTAGCGTTGAAAAATCTTTGCTTTACTGGCTTCGTAGAAAATGTGGGTGACTATCTCGCTGCCATTGACTTGTTTATTTTGCCCTCTAACAAAGAGGGCATTGGTGGCATCTTAATAGATGCAATGGAGCAAAAAGTGCCCATTATTGCAAGTCGAGTTGGAGGCATTCCAGAGATTGTGCACGATGAAAAAAATGGAATACTGATTGATCCAAGGAATCCTGATCAATTAAAAGCAGCTATATTGCGCCTATATGCTTCTGAGCAACAGAGGCGCACTCTAGGTGATCAAGGTTACGAATTGGCCAAAAATTTTACAGCAAATGTAATGGCCAAAAAATATCTCAACCTATATCGTAAT
Organism: uncultured Gammaproteobacteria bacterium; assembly: GCA_913041665.1. Lineage (GTDB taxonomy): Bacteria > Pseudomonadota > Gammaproteobacteria > Steroidobacterales > Rariloculaceae > CAJWKT01. The sequence goes on from CAJWKT010000069.1 coordinate 930, forward strand.
ATAGTAAAACCGAGTAACTAAATACTATGGCCATTAAAGTCCTTTGTGTAAGCGAAGGTGCAGATAGACCAACAACGACTATGTTCGTGGGCATACATGGGCCGGACATTGATGTGACGGTTGCATGCCCAAAATCTTCAAAAACCTACGCCGCTCTCTCAAAAAAAGATGTGCCTTTAATTAATATGCAGATCCGTCGTCGCTTTGATATCAGGGGGATTCGGTCATTACGAAAAGAACTGCTACGAGGTAACTATGACATTATTCATGTATTCAACAACAAAGCTTTACAAAATGGCCTAATAGCAACGTGGAGAATTCCTATTCGCATTGTTGCTTATAGGGGAATTGTCGGCAATGTAAGTTACTTGAGTCCCATTTCTTGGATGCGCTTTCTCAATCCGAAAATTGACAGAATTATCTGTGTTGCCGATGCGGTAAGAGATCATTTCCTTCAGATGCGTCCAAAATTTTTACGAATGCCAGTAGAACGACCTGTAACAATCTACAAGGGACATAGCCTCAAATGGTATAAGGATCCCCCTTCAGATTTAAGAAAATTTGGGATACCGTTGGGTGCCTTTGTAGTGTGTTGCGTGGCTAATATTAGGCCGCGTAAGGGCATCGAGTTGCTCGTGGACGCCATAGCCAAATTGCCGAAAGAATGGCAAATACATCTGCTTTTGGTCGGCCATATGAACACAAATAGTCTTAGTAAAAAAATTTCAATTAGCACAGCAAAGGATAGAATTCACAGAGTTGGCTATCGCAATGATGCGTCAGCACTAGCTGGTGCGTGTCATATTTTTGTTCTACCCTCAACAAAGCGCGAAGGTCTAGCGCGTGCACTCATTGAGGCAATGGCCTATGGCGTTCCGCCAATAGTCACGAATTGCGGTGGTAGCCCTGAACTCGTTGTTCACGGTATCACTGGTTTAATAACTCCTGTACAAGACGTTGGAGCAATTAGTCAGGCAATCAGACAACTTTATGAAAACCCAGACATGCGAAAAAAATTAGGAAAAGCGGCACGTGAAAGGATTCAGAAACACTTCAACATTGAAAATACGATCAAACAAACCACTGATCTTTATAAAGCGCTCGCACCCAGATAGCTACGAGAGGCTTTTGGAGTCCCAATCCACCTGCCTTAATTTTTGAACAACATCTTCCACAGAAATTAGATCCATGGCTTCTGGGTTTCGTATCCGGGCTCCCCAACGAATATTTTTTACGGTTTCATTAAGCTGGCTCTGCACAGCCTCAGAATATTTGTCGACAACTAGATGCTGTGATAAATAGGGTCCAGTTCGACTTGGATTAGATGTTCCATAGAGCCCAATAGCGGGCGTTCCAGTGGCAGTAGCCATGTGCCCGGGGCCTGAATCCGGACAAATTAAAGCTGTAGCTCGTTCCAAAATCGCTAAAAATTGCTTCAAAGTTGTTTGGCCAATCAAATTTACGACTCTGGATTCTGCTAATTCACATACCCGTCTTCCATAATGATGCTCTAACGTGGTATTTCCGCCCGTAAGAATAACACTGGCTCCAAGGGCAGAAGATGCGTAGTCTGCTACTTGAGCATACCGCTCTTCACGCCAATTGCGATAGTTTCGAGAACGTTGGCTGGCGCATGGACTAATCACCAAAGTCGGTTTCGTATCATCAATATAGCGTGATGCGAACTCGTATTCCGCTTTGCTCAAAGGGATATTCCAGCTTGGGTCCTCTTTTTTTCTGTGCACATCAATCGCATTGGAAAATTCGAAAAAACCATCCACAACATGCTGTCGATCAATAGCATCAATGTACTTATTGCAGAAAAGCCATTGAAAATCTCTGGCGCGAGCTCTGTCGAAACCAAGCCGAATCTTTGAAGAAACGAACAGACTGACTAAATTGGCCCGCAGAGATGCGTGCATATGAAGTAAAAGATCAAAATGTTGTCCAGCTAACTGCTGGCGCAACTCAAGAAAAGCCCGGAACCCTCTACTCTTATCCAGAACTACGAACTGCACCCCCTCCAGGCCAGAAAGCAAAGCGTGCTCAGTCTTACCAATCACCCAAGTAATAGAAGACTGCGGCAAAGCCCGTTGAATGGCTCGAACCACTGGGACAGTGTTGCAAACATCTCCGATTGCAGAAAGTCTTACAATGCACAGTCTCGTGGGAGGGTTATCGCGGACCACCACCACAACTTACATCTAACCTATCGACCTTACACGCAAATGTCGTTCCACAAATTCACTCTGATCTAATGCCTATGATGATTTGCCATGTTGCTTAAAATCTCGATGACTGAATCCATGTGTCAGCTCGCGCCCAACTATCTTTAAAACTAACCTCTACTTCACTGGAATTTTTACCCTGAGCCTCTAACGCCTTTAAAAGCCCAAAAAGAGACCAGCCATTATGAGGGTGGTCCTTAAGCTCTTCACGATATACTTGCTCAGCATCGCTGTAGCGCTCTATTTCTAAAAACAACGCCCCTAGCCAGTGGCGAGAGTCAAAAGGCAATGACTCGGGTTCATCATAATTAAGTGCATCCTCTAACTCCACTGCGCGCTCAAAGGCATCAATAGCTTCTGAAAAATCGCGATTCTGGCGATAAATTTCTCCCTCCAGAATTCCCGCAACGATATTCAAAAGGTCGCTCACACTGTGCCAACGAAAACGTGCTTCAGATGACTCCGCCCTAACCCGCACGCGCTCCAAATAAAGCTGGGCAAAATCGCTTTCGCCCCCACGAAGATGAGCGTAGCCCCGAGCAAAATCCCATACTCCTAGAGTGAAATCACCCTCAGAAGGAGTCGGTACATCCAAAATCTCATCAAACCGCCCAAAGCGGAGCATCGTCAAAGTTTCATAAAGACTATCGCCTGTTATCTTGGTGTAGTCCTTGCCTGCACGTATAGCAATAGCGCTCTGCCCATCATTAGAGGCAGAAAAAAGCAACATGTGGAGATTGTGTGAAGGATATATTGCCACCCCTTGTCCCGTCGCCGCTTTCTGATCGGAGTGCCAAGCCTGCAAGTTGGCACGGACACTATCACCCCATCGACCTATTTCGTTCCACGTGTGAGAAGGCATATGGTTAATATGGCTCGCCCCCGGAATTGCGTTACCGAGGTACTCCGCACATGGTTCTGCCTTACCGGGCTCCACTGTAGATTCCGTGGCATGGATATAAAGATGACACGCACCTGGATGTTTGATGTCTGTCGCTAGGATATCTTCCAGTATGGCATGAATCCGTTGCACATCTGGATCCTCAATATCACGGTAGCCGCGACGTGGCTCCATTATGAATAATGCCTCGGCATAAAGAGTCGCAGCATCTAGGTCGTTAGGATAAAGCTCAGCCAATTTTTTCATCTCCTCTGCATAGGCTTCATCTTGGACTAAACGCTTTTCGGGATCAAAATCCTCTACATAACGTACCGCCATTGCTTTAATGAAAGCTTGCTCTTTCGGCGATGCGTGATTCAACCGTTTCAGTGCATTTTGCATTGCAGAATAGGCATGAGGCGCTTCGTCTATACGCATAGCACCGTTGAGATAAGACCCCCAGGTCCAAGCCTCACCCCAGTAGCAAATAGCACAATTCGGATCATACTTCTGGGCTTCACGAAAAGATCGCGTAGCCTCCACTTTTGCAAATGCGTACATCAGCTGAAATCCCTGATTAAAAAAAGACTGGGTTTCAGGTACCGAAGAAGAAATGGGACGTGAAAATTGTCCAAGTGCATCAGCATAAAGAGAAATTGGATCAGAAAAAATCTCTGGGAATGCTAAATCATCTTCTGCAACCTGCGCAAAAAGAACGGTCTCAGAAAACAAAAAACCAAACAAGGCAATCCTTGTACTAACGAAAATCAATCTCTTCATTTTTTATCCCATCCAAGTTTATGCAATTTTTTTGTGGCACGGTTTCTTCTGCACAACACTCAGCGTACGAATCGCATAAACACAAAAGCGTAGGATACCGCCAAATTTGATAGCCTAAAATTCTCAACTCAATCCGACACTCAAAAAACGTGACCAAAAGAAACGCCGAGGGTCCGTCAAGGACGCCTCGGCGTGATAGAAAATAATTAACTGGCTGCTACGCCGTCAATTCTTCATAGATATGGACAACAATGACGGTAACCGCACCCGCACTGACAAGACTGCTAACTTCCCCGAGAATTCTTGTCACATACATTCCAACACCCGGAATTCCGTCAATGGCGCCATGAACGGCTGCCAAGGCCACAGCAAGAACGAGGTATGACGTTCTGTCATCTGCCCCAACATAGTAACCACCCACAAGACCAAGAATGGCAATTACCGTAGCGTCATATGGAAATCCACCCGATATTAATGCTGCGACAACCGCAGCTAACAGACCTAAAATTCTAACGATATTATTTGCGCTCATAACCTATCCTCCCATAGTTTGTTGCTCTAGTGCACAAGCCCTGAGAAACTAATTTCCCCCGAGCTGTTACGAGCGACTTGATACTATACCCGCAGGGTAAGCGCTTCAAGCTAAGAACTCAGCACGTGCGTACAAAAAGAAACAAACTTACAACAAAAGAATTTTAAGTAAAATCATATGCTTCAATTCATCGCTTAATATAGAAAATATTTTTTTGATAAATTTAGTCATATAAACAACAAAAAAAAACAGAAAAGTTACGCTAAATTAGAAAAAAACAGAAAAGTTACGCTAAATTAGAACAATTTATTAGAGGTCCAAAAAAATAAAAATTTATCTTTATATCGATCAATGCCTCCCTATGGAATGATGAAATCATAAATTACGCCCGCTTGTTTCAAAATCTCGGGAAGATCTTGATCCAATAAATAACCTCCATCGATTAATTTTATTGCCTCTGCTGCAACAAAACCCAAATAATGGTCTCTATCCTCGTATCGCTCTTCAACAGATAAACGGTTATCGCCATTGGTTAAACGCTCTGTCTTCGTAGCATAAAAAGGCATGTAGGACCCAGACATGTGAGAAACGATATGAGTTGGCCCATAGTCTTTGTTATACAGGTTCCATCCCGTATAGGTCGCTAATGGCACCACAAGCCCCGGACTTCTCAATCCACCCAACTCGTTTCCATCCTCGTCTACTTGGGGAACTAGTATTGGAAATGCAGCACCTACCTCGGGTGGCTCTTTCGTGATAATACCTTCCGATACGAATTGATTTCCGTAATCTACTCGGTAGGCTTTGTGAGTAATTGTGGGAAAATTAATTCCCCGAAGATTTGGAAAATTTACTTCGCCGGGTTCTACTAAAGTCCCGTCCGATATCAACGGGAAACGACTCGGCGGTGCAGGGGTTCCTTCAGCTATCCACTCGTTCATTCTCACAAGTAGCGCACGCATAAACCAAGAAAAATCGTTTGGATTATTTAAATTTTGTCCGTTAGTCCTCGTTGGTGGAAATTCCGATGCCAGATGCTGAGCTCCAGCGAAATGATAAACTCGGGCGTACTCATCCAACATAGTCGCATCTTTTTTTCCATCTACTGTAGTGGTTAGTAATGACGCCGCCCTTCCCCAATACTCATATGATGAATTTACGTTATACACCTTGGGCATGAATTCTTCGGGAACATGAGAAAGCATCCCGCCCGTCTGTCCAGTAATAGGATCTGTCTGCTCGACGTCTGTAAACGGAAAAATATCTGTAGGGTAGAAAAAATTTAGGAACGGGTGTGCATCTCTCGAAGCTTGGCCGAATCGTAAATTGAAACTACCACGTGCCGCGCCACCGATCTGCGCAATAACCCCATCAAAAGCTTTACGATGCTGCTCGTCCTCATTGAATCCCATATAGATCAATGTTCTGAGGGTCCGGCCTGGCTGAGACATACCATATCCGATTGCGTGATCAATTGAATCTACCGAGATATTAAGCTCCTCTGAAAAACCGTGTTTGAAAAAAGAGGCTGCATCTCGGAGAGCTGCCAAACCAAGTCCGATTACTTCAGGATTCCCGGCCCTATAAATCACCTCATAAATCCTATGTGGCTCAAAACCGGACTCCAAATAGACGCGTGTCATGTCCGGAATGACTTCACCATTCTCCAATCGAGCAAAATCCCACTGGTCCTTTGGTATTCGCTGGCGATCACCTTCTACCGAATCACGAACCGTAAGAACGCTTTCTACAGCGTTGGGATCTGAAACAGGATAGGGCACGTGGTTTCTGTCCGCTAGCGTTCGATCAAAAACCTTCTCTCTTACAACAAAATCGCTGCGTACCAAGCCCTCAATGGAACTGTCGGGTGCAACCTGTGGCACAAATACCCGCGAACCATATGGACGACTTAACGGCACATCAAATTGCCAACCCACCCAAAGTAAAGTAAAGCCCTGTTGCATTAGGAATCCATCCCCAAAATTCTCCTCTGTCGTGGGGTTAACTGCATCCCATTCTTCGTGTTCATCGCTGCCGTGATTAAAGAACGTCAGCATTCGACGCGTACCGCGATTAGCAACACCCACAACAACGGTACCGTTGCCCCTTTGCATTTGTTTGGGCTTTATGAGTACAAAATTTGCAGAAAATTCAACCTTACCTTCATCATTAGTGGGGGCATGCTCGATATCAACAATCATCTTGTTTGCCAAATTATTCGGATCTACCTCGAAATACATCATTCCAATGAGCTTCTCGTAGGGTCCAGCCAACCCCCATGATTTACCATCAATCACATCCTCATGGACGTCAACATCTACGCCAACCACTGCAGCCCACGTAGATGAGGTTACGAAAAAAAACAAGAAAAAAATTCTTTTCATAACGCTCATTTTGTCTCCTTTATTAGTTCGCTTACCTTTAGTTTGATAGCAATCGTACTCATCGCGTAACCGCTTACTCCTTTTACTTGCCAGACCAACGCCGAACAATATCAACATTAACATCATACAGATCCAGTACCCGGCCCACCGAATGGTTGATGATATCGTCAACCGTGTCGGGGCTATTATAGAAAGCGGGTATTGGTGGTGCTATGACAACCCCCATTTGGGCTGCTTCATACAACAACTTGCAGTGGCCAATGTGAAGTGGGGTTTCACGAGGCATCAGCACCAACCTCCGTTGCTCCTTTAGCACTACGTCCGCTGCTCGAATAAGTAGATTACTGGAACTGGAATTCACAATCCCCGACAACGTTTTCATGGAACATGGTGCCACGATCATGCCATCTGTATGAAAGGACCCACTCGAGATGCTGGCCGCCAGGTCATTGCTCCGATGCACAACATCGGCTAAGGCCTCAACTTCTTTGACCGCATACTCCGTTTCTATACCGACATTCATTTTGCCGGTCTCAGACATCACGAGATGCGTCTCAATACCCTCTTGAGCATGAAGTAATTCAATCAGGCGGATTCCGTAAATAGCACCACTGGCCCCTGAAATCCCCACGATCAATCTTCGCACTTTAAAATACCCTTGTGGGCGTGACAGGTAGCTACCACGCCCCAACAGACTGTTTTCTTTCTCTAGAACCTAAAGCCGGCGGTGACCCCAAAAGTCCGGGGTGCTGCAAACATGGATGCACAACCCCTGACTTCCTTGGGTGTTCCCGAAGCCCCCTGCAGTGATTGACCACAGGAACCGTAGGTCCTGACATCCGCATCTTCGATGTTGCGTACCCATGCATCAGCGTACCAACGCTCATCGTTGGACTCGTAAAAAAGGCTGAAATCGGTCTTGGTATAGGATTCGCGTCGATCCTGGGGCGCATTGTGCGGTCTCGTCCAGGAATCGCTCTCGTAGTGGAATTGCAGTCGGGGCGTAAGCGTCCCTTTACTCAGGTTCCATACCTTAGGCACAAGAACCAGGGTTGCCGTGATGTCCGGCGCGTTGATTAACTCGTTACCCGAGACATCTAGATTATCGGCGCCATCGGTCAGCGGCTCATCCAAGCCGATAAATTCGTCGAATTCTGTGTTGAGATATCCCAGTGCCAGGTTGGCCGAGCCACTTTCACCAAACAGCCACGTACCCTCAAGCTCAGCGCCCCAAATAGTTGCTTGAGCCGCATTGATGGTTGTATTAACAAGAATGCCGCCAATAGATCGCACTACGCCCTGTTGCAGGTCTTTGTAGTCGTAAGAAAAGAGGGATCCGTTGAGCCTCGCTTGGCCGTCCCGGTACGTTTTTTTAATACCTCCCTCATAAGCCGTGATGGTCTCGGGATTGAAAACCACAAGGTTATTCACGCGTGGCGAACTGGCTTTGTTGAGCGGATCACTACTGCCCCGATTGAAGCCACCGGCCTTATAACCCGTACCAACAGATCCGTAGATCAACGTGTCAGCATCTAGGGCAAAATCCAGGCCAACCTTTCCGGTCGTCTCCGACCAGCTTGGATTCGACACCTGGGCGCGCGGGAAAATCGGCGCAACCGGGCCCAGACCCACGAAGGACACCAGTTGGTAGCTTCCCGCAGTAGGGTTCGCCGGATTATTGACACCGCCCTTGTCCTTTTCGTCATCCGTAGTACGCACCCCGGCTGTGAGCGTCAATCGGTCGCTGATATCGTAGGTCGTATTGAGAAACAAAGCCTCTGATTCAATAGTCATATCAATGTCTACAAAACGCACGCTCAGGACCATACCGCTGATGTGTTGGGGCCGGACATCGAAGTCGCTGTTAATTTCTTCATCGAGATAATACCCGCCCGCGATGAAGTTGAAGGGCCCGTCAAAATTGGATGTGAAGCGCAATTCATGGGAAGTAGACTCAGATGCAAAGGGCTCTATGAGCAGACTGCTGTAAACAGCTGTATTGTCACTGTCCATGTAATAGTCACGATCGTGCTGGCGGCTTGATCCTAGGTAGGCAAAATCGAAATCGCCAAAGGAATGATTAAATTCAATCTTGAGGTTGTCGTCTGAATTATCCCGGAACCCGGTGGTATTAAGGTCACCGTTTGCACCCCGGCCGACTGTTCTGTTACATGTCGGGCAACCTGTTGCGGCGCCTACAGCGCCGACTCCCGTGCGCCTATACATGTCAGCAGACAGTAACAATGAAGAATTATCACTGATGTCCCACAGCAGGTGTCCCCGAATACCGAGTTCATCAGCATCGTCGCCATCTGCTGTCACCAACGGTCCATTATCACGATAGCCGTCGCGGTCCGTCTTAACCCACGCCACGCGCGCGCCAACATTGTCAGACAAGGGCGCATTGATCATGCCTTTCAGGGAGGTCAAGCCGAAATCGCCCACCGTGAGCTCACCGTTGTAGCCGAAATTGTCTAAATTTGGTTTATTGGTGATCACATTGACGACGCCCGAGGTACTGTTACGCCCATAGAGTGTGCCCTGGGGTCCACGAAGCACTTCCAGGCGCTCGACGTCATAGAAGTAGGAACTGATACCCGACATCCGGGGCACGTACGCGCCGTCCACATGAAAAGCCGTGGTGGGATCGGCAGCGTTACGCCGGTCCGTTTGGGATACGCCGCGGATAGTAATGAATACGGCGTCGCGGGCACCTTCCGTACCTACATGTAAATTAGGAATCAAATCACTCAAATTGAATGCATCAATGGCACCTGCGCGGTCAAGCTCATCACCGCTAAAGGCAGACATTGCGATCGGCGTGTCCTGTAAGGCTGATTCACGTTTCTGGGCAGTTACAACGATCTCTTCTAACACATTGCCTTGGGCACCTGCCGTCATGGGTATGCTCGAGATCACGACCATAATCGGTACCGAGAAAAATAACCTAAATTCATTCCTTTTAATAAACACTAGATAGCCTCCCTTTAAATTAAATCCTTAGGCCAGCGTAGCGACCTCAAGACAAATAATGCCATATGATGAAGAATGGAATATATCGTATGCTAAGGTCAATGTAACCACTATACCCTTGCATATGGTGCCTTAAATTCGGTCTGAATATGTGTTTTTGGGCCCGGTCGCTAATTGTAGAGTGTGATGATGCCATTCAATCGATGAGGCGGAGAGAAATGATGAGTGATCAACCGGGGATTTTTGGGTATCTTTTAGCCATCGCGGTTCTATCCTCTGCGGCTCTGGCGAATGCTCAGGAAGTAGTGTTAACACGCTCTGGAGCGACTTGCGCCGATGATCCGAATTGTATTAATCGTTTACACCCGGCGATTCCTATGGTTGCTAGAGCTGAATCAGGTGAACGAGTAATTTTCCAGACACGCTTGACGGGGACAGTGGATGGTCCACCGGGTAGCACCATACACTCACTGTCAGGGCCAGTGAATATTGTCGGCGCCAAAGCAGGGGATACAATCGCCATTACCATCGTTAGTGTAGAGCCTTTTGGTAGTGGCACAACGACTATCACCGGAAATAGTGTTCTTGCTGATCAATTTATCGGTGAAATAGGAAGAAGCATCAGCTGGGAACTTGGGCCGGACTATGCCACGTCGGAGGACATTCCCAATGTTCGTATTCCCAACAGGGGATTTCCTGGTGTTGTCACCGTGCTGCCTGGGCCTGATCAAATCGCCATCTACCTTGCCCGTGAGCATGCGGGTGTCGCCGCCGGGGGGAGGGGCCAACTACCGGAACCTATTAATGCCGCATTTACTTTCATAGAACTGTCCTCAAACAAACCTGACGGAGGCGGTGCCGATACCGCCGACGCTGAGCGTCATGCTGTCACCGGCCTCGATTGGCAGTAACGGTACCAGCGACCCGGATAAAATAACTTCACCGGCCTTTAGCGGAATTTCAAACTGTCCAAGCGTATTAGCTAGCCACGCCACGCAGTTCACCGGGGATCCCAGAGCTGCGGCGCCGGCGCCGGTTGCCGCCAGCTCGCCGTTGCGCTCGCTGGTGTTGAAGCCCTCCTTGTACCACTCGCGCAGATAGGTCGACTGGAAGATCGCGACGTCGAC
>CAJWKT010000070.1 GCA_913041665.1 uncultured Gammaproteobacteria bacterium
TAAATATTATGGCTACAAATAGAAATATTGATCCTTGTTGTGCAAACCAAAATCCTAAAGGAAACCCCGTGAAAGGAAGGCGAAACTGATTTAGCCAATCCGCAAAAAGAACACCGCAGCCGAGCGAAGCGCAGGCCCAGACAATGAGAAGAATGGTCATAATCTGTAGGTTCTTTCTCCAGTAGCGTTTATGGGCATTTTTAGCTTCGCGATTACCTTGATCTCGCATGCTGTTATTCTTCGTATTCATGGCTAGCTTATCTATACCGAATCCTCTATACCTATTACTAATATTGCAGCTTAACATTGTATTTTTAGTATTAATTGAAAAATCAATTTTCAGTATGCTACCCATGGTCCATTAGAAAAACTTACTCATTAAACATGCTGGCAAAAATGATGAAATTCATAAATATTTTTCTGCTGCTTTTAAGTAGCCTAAGTTGTGCGAACACCCAAGCTCAAAAAATTACAAGCGTCGAAGATATACGCGATTCTGTGCACGCCTACCGAATGCTCAATGAAAGAGAAATCATTAAAGATTTCGTTGAGTTACTCTCACTACCAAATATCGCAGATAATCTATCAAATATCGGCAGGAATGCTGATCACATTATCCAACTCCTGGAGAGCCGTGGATTCAGTACGGAACGCCTCACAGCAGGAGGCGCACCTTACATTTTTGCGGAACTTCAAGGCAATGAAAACAATGAAACAATCCTGATCTATGCGCACTATGACGGCCAGCCTGTTCTTGAAGAAAACTGGAAATATCTGCCGTTCACTCCCACGGTACTTGATGCCGCTTTGGATAGCGGCGGGCAACCTGTTGACTGGCAATCAGATGAGCAGACTATAGACCCTGAGTGGCGCCTGTATGGGCGCTCAGCAAGCGATGACAAGATGCCTATCATTGCGCTTATTCACACACTCGATGCATTAAATGCAAACGGGATCCCCTTAAGTGTCAACTTAAAATTGCTTCTAGATGGCGAAGAGGAAAAAGGCTCCCCCACGGTTGGGCAAATACTGCAAAACCACAGCGACTTGCTTGGCTCCGACCTATTGTTATTCTGCGATGGACCAATGCATCAATCACGGCGCCTCCAACTTGTCTTTGGTGTGCGCGGTGACACCGGCGTAGATATCACAGCCTATGGCGCAACGCGGCCACTACATTCAGGGCACTACGGTAACTGGGCGCCCAACCCTATAATGCAACTTAGCTATCTGCTTACCACCATGCGAGACGATACAGGCTATATCTCGATCAACGGATACTACGATGATGTGATTCCCTTGAGTAGTCTAGAACGCACCGCAATTTTTGACATGCCTATTTTGGACGAAAGCCTTAAGCATGAGCTCTCAGTTCATACCCCAGAGGGAGACGGTATGCGTTTAGAGGAACTCATTACGCTGCCTGCAATTAATGCCAGAGGCTTTATCGCGGGTGGTGTTGCCGAGAAGGGCCGAAACATCATTGTGTCAACTGCTACCGTATCACTGGATCTGCGTTTGGTTCCGGAACAAACCCCAAAACAAGTGCGCTCACTCATAGAGTCCCATATCGTCGACCAAGGCTTTTTTATTGTCCACGAAAAACCGACACCTGAGTTACTGAGAACTCGGGAAAAAATTGTCAAGCTGGATTGGCGTGGAGGATATCCGGCATATCGCACAGCAATAGATCATCCGGTAGCCCAACGTTTGAAAAATATACTAACGGTTATGGCACCAGACCTTCTGTTGACCCCAACTATGGGTGGAAGTTTGCCCTTGTACGAATTTGGCACGCGACTTACAGCCCCCATTATCATCCTTCCCTTGGCCAATCACGATAATAACCAGCACGCAGAAAACGAAAATATTCGGCTAGCAAATGTTTGGGACGCCATTGCCATCTACGCAATCATCTTGGCAACCTATGGAAACTCCAGCTAGCCTCCTAGGATAAGAAAGCCTCAGGATCTATAGGTAGCGCGATTTCCTGACGAAGCTCAGCTGAGCGATCCATCGCCATAGCTAATAGAAGGTTCCGGTGCCCATCCTCCGCCGAAGCATGCGGCGTTTCGGCTCCCATCATGATGCGACTAAACCAAGACATGGTTTCTTCTTTCATTGGACCCCATAACTGATGGTTCCAAATGTCCCCCGGGGGATAACTCGTGAGAAAGTCTACATGCCGCTCCATCGGAGGCTCATAACCCTCGGGGGTATATCCAGCTGGCAAAGAATCCTCCGTTGCGAGCACCAGGTCTCTGTGGGTATCTTCCACATCTATAACGCCTTTAGTACCCACAATAGCAATTTCAAGACCATACACAGAGCCCGGCCACACGGTGGGCAAGCACCAGCTGATATTCATAGAGAAAATAGTGCCGTCCTCCATCGTGAAGAGTCCGAAGGTGGAGTCCTTGGTTCCTAATTCGGCTAATACCTTTTCAGTGGATCTCGCATAAACTGAAATCGGTACCTTTCCCCCCATCAGCCATAAAGACATATCCAAGCTATGGGTACCCGAAACTACCATTGGGGTCAGCCCCTTCCTTTTCTTCGTTTTAGCAAGTGTAGCCAAGGGCACCATTCGATTCATCATGGCTCTTGTTATGACCGAATGTATTTCCCCTAATTGACCATTTGTCACTCTCTCTTTAATAGTCAAAAAACGACGACGGAAGCGCTGGGTGTAGCCTACACACGCATCAATGCCAGCCTCCTCAACTGCCTTGAGAATCTGCCTGGATTCTAATGCATCAGCCGCAAGAGGCTTTTCAATAAAAAGCTTATGTCCATTATCTGCGGCCTTTAATGCCGGAGCAGTATGCCGATTCTCATCCGTCAGTACCATTACAGCATTAACCTCAGATCTATCAAGGAGCTCCTCAAAATCAGTGGTAAAAAAATCTGCGGAAGTATCCTCTGCAAGCTGCTTGCCAAGCGCACTGTCGAGGTCGCATAGTCCAAGCCATTCAATGCCGGGATATTGTCTCGCAAAATTTGCCCGAATGCGGCCCGTAGTCCCACAGCCAATTATGGCAAGACGAATACTCTCAATGGTATTAGTCATTTATTTCCCCATTTGAATTACGGTCGTTCCTCTTGAAAATACCGTCATAAAAAGTATAGAGCACGACCAGCAACAGAATTGTCCCTAACTTCCTATCCCAAAGTACATTCAAAACCCCTGCATCCTCAAAAATTAGCAACGCTCGACGGAGATTTTCATCTGCTAGGGGACCTAGAATCACAGCCAACACCAACGGTGCAAGCGGGAAACCAAAGCGGTGCAGAACATAGCCGAAAATACCAGAAAATAACATGACGTAGACATCAAAATAATTGAGGTTGACGGCGAAGGATCCAATAACACAAATCGGCAAAATTAATGGCATCAGCAGAGTCCTTGGAAGACTAAACAGCTTAACGCAGGGCTTAATTAATAAAACCGCCATTCCGTACATGAAAAAATTTGCAATGATCAAGCTTATATAAATGTAAAAAATTAATCCTGGATTTTCTGTTTGAATAAGCGGACCGACCACTACATTTTTAAGCTCCAACGCGGCAAGTACTGCTGCTGCTGCTGCGTTGCCAGGGATACCTAAAGCAAGCGTAGGCAGCATTGAACCACCCACGTTAGCATTATTAGCCACCTCTGCAGATATGATTGCCTCGTAACTACCCTTTCCCCACTTCGCTTTCTCTTTCTGGCTCGCTCTACGACGACCAACGTCATAGGAGAAAAAAGAAGCAATATTAGCGCCTGCCCCTGGAATAGCGCCGATAACGGTCCCAATCAAGCCCGACCTCAAGCTTACACGCGTATACCGGAGTAGCGTTCTAATCGGCGGCAATATCCTCCCGACCTCCGAAGGAATTGTGGCTGGACTCTTCTGAGGAAGAACGCGAAGAATCTCTGCCAGGCCAAATAATCCGATGAGTACCGGTATAAAATTGATGCCATCACCAAGGGCAAATGACCCAAATGTAAATCTCGAAACACCGTGGATAGGGTCAAGACCGATAAATGCGACCAAGAGTCCGATCCAACCCGAAATCCATCCCTTTATAGGCATATCTGTAGAAGACATGGAACCACAGATTGCAATACCCCAAAGCGATAAAAGAAACATCTCCCAGGACCGAAATTGAAGTGCAAAAAATAAAACCGCGGGTATAAATGCAATGAGAAGAATAATTCCGATCCAGTTCCCCATGAAAGATGCGGCAAGTGCGGTCCCCAATGCGAGCCCGCCCTCCCCTTTTTTTGCAAGGGCATGGCCCTCGATCATAGTTGGAACTGCATCTGGTGTGCCCGGTATATTAATTAGAACAGCCGAAATAGCGCCCCCAAACACACTGCCCGTGTAGACACCCAACATAAACATGATTGCCACAGCCTGAGTCATTTCAACTGTTAAACCAACTAATAGCGTCATAGCCATAGTTGTAGAAAGCCCGGGCATGGCCCCCCAAAAAATACCAAGCGTTACGCCTAGCAGACAAATCATCCACAACCAAGGCGTCTGTGCAATAAACACCAGTTGCTCTAAAATCTGCCCCCCGATTACCGCTGACATAACGCTAGAACGCCTCAGGCATAATCATCCCGAAACCATATCGAAAGACTGAGACAAGGGCCTCGATCATGATCAGCGAAACAAAGCCGCACCGAACCAGAGATTTCTTCCAGAAAATCCGCAAGATCATGCCGACAACGAGAATAGAAACAACTTCGTAACTCGTAATCTCAAAATCAAAGAAAAAGACAGGGATCCGAAAATCAAAGCTCAAGACAGCGACCAAAAGAACATAGAGGAAGACCATTCCTATCAGCATCACAGTACGACGCCCTTCCTGGTCCACGGCATAATTTTTCAAATGGCGGGCCAACCCCCCCAAATTGTCTCCAATACTACCTTGGCGTAGCGCGCTAATACCCAAACCTACTGCCATAAAAAACAGCGTCAGGCTAACTATGAATGGAAGCATGCCAGGCGCTGTATAAATACTACCCGGTACTTCCAGGCGCAGGGACAAGACCATGAAAACCATCGCGAGAACACCTATTACTACAGCGCTGGCAAAATTCTTTCCGACCACTGGTCCACGTTCATAATGTCCCGGAAGTGTTTCTTGGTTTCTTTTGGCTTTTCTCTTTGGGCGATCGTCCATAAGTCCTACTGAAGCAAGCTACGGATTACGGGTAAGCGGTGCATAGTCTGATGGAGGCCACCAGCGATCAAAATCTTTAGTCTCAGGGAGGCCTAATTCCTCAGTCGTTCTGGCGCCAGGAATTCCGAGTTCCTCAAAGATCGTTGCAGTAATCACCTCTAATTCTGCTGCCCTACGATCTGCATTCTCTCCCACCATGACATCAACAAAGATGTTTCTCTGTCGCACAACTTCCTCAAACGCTGATGACTGTACAGCCGTAAAAAAGGCTTCTTCTATCGCCCAAATTACCTCTATCGGTGTGTCGCGGCGAACCCCGATGGTGTAGGGGCCGTTTAAGGGCAGGCGATCCCTAATCTGCGGCACAAAATTACTGACAGTAGGAATAACCTTGCCCGTCGTGGTCACAATGTCAGTGGTGCCGGTCTGCATGAGCGGAACAAGATCGCCCGAATCGATAAGGCGAATATGTTCGTGCACACCGCCCCCGGCAATATCAACTTCACCATTCAGACCTGCCAAAGTGGCAACCTGACCTCCCGCATATGGCACATACTTCAAATTTAGGCCAGTTACCTGAGCAATAATTGCTGCCATTTCATGTACTTGCCCTCCTGCTCCCGAGGTAGAGATGGTCAATTCATTCGATTCTTGTCTAGCCGTCTCCATTAGGTCCTGAAAACTTTGGAAGGGCGAATCCGGTCGGACAGACCAGCTACCAATACCGTAAGCTGCCTGCATAAAGTACCAGTCAGTCCAGGGCCGCGTATCAACGCCACCTACAATCCGTGCATATTTATTAAAATTTGAGGCACCAAGTAGTGTATAACCGTCTGGTCTCTTATTTAGTACATACCGTGTGGCTAGGGCCCCGGAAGCACCTGTACGGTTCGTGACATTGATAACCCACCCCGTAGACCGTGACATTTCTGTAGCCAGTGCCCGAAGTACAATATCTGTGCCACCACCAGGTGCATACATGACAACCATATTAATGGGCCGCTCCGGCCAGTCCGCCCGCGCGCTACTCAGTAGCAATGCTGCAACAAAAAACAACGCTACAAATGAAGTTAAACGGCCCATGTAATGAATGATCTGCTAGTCATTCAGAGAATGCAATGTTGAAAAATCGGGTACTTACAGCTTCAGTTTCTGATACTTAGGATTCAGTTAAAAGTATTTTAGGGCTGCAAAAGATAGGAAAATTTTAAAAATAATTGCTCACCATCTCGGTCCAAGTCAGTAGTACGAATAACCTCCTTTCCATTCTCTGTGTCGATCAGCTGGAAGTTACTGGAATTAGAGTTATAGCCGAAATAAAGCGCCGACCATGGGTTTATTACATAACGAAGCAATACATCAAAGTTCATATTTTCCTCCCGCTTTAAAGAGGTCAAAGCAGTAGGGTCAGTTTTTTCATGTTGAGCAATAAAGCGCAAAGAAAATTCTTTTGTGAACTGGTAATTCCACCGGGTCCTAACAATCCGGTTAGAAAAAATATCTCCTGCCCCGTTTCGGTCCGTAAGTTCGGTAAGTAAATAAGTTGTATCAATGCGGAAATTAGTTGATGGCTTCCAGTTCACTTCGATTTCAGTACTGGCAGTATTTGCAAGAGTGGGCTCGGTGCCCGATATCGGCTTCAAATTGATCGTTGTTCCGGACTCAAACTCGGCGCTAAAGCTTACCTTTGCAAGCATTTCTGTTTCAAACTCCAAGGACCATCTATCCTGGGCATAATCACGGCTCCCTGTGAGGCCAGAAAAATCCTGCGGCCGAAGTCTCTCTCGAGTCTGGTCGTATTCGATTTCAAACTCGGTATCCGCCGCCCATTCCCAACTGAAGGATGGGGTAACCTGCGAAAATAGCCGGGTACCGCTTTGGTCTTCAATGCGATTCAAAAATAAAGTCGGCCCCCATTTATTTAGCCGCGAAGCCCTGGGCCAAAAATCGTATGAAAGACGGGTGTGGGTCGATTGCGAATCTGGTGAGTCGTCTCGAGAAAAATATCCTAGCTCAGCCTTAAAGTCCTCACTGGTATCTAACCGGTGAGCGTGAACGTTAAAACTGCGGCCGGAGCGGTCAAAACGAACGCTAGACATGGTTCCATCAAGCTCCGTGCCGTTCTGGAGCCGCGTATCAGTGTTGATAAGTTGCACCTGGCTTATCCAATTCGGGGTCAGCTTGAAACGCCCATCTAAACTGACAACTGTGTTGGAGGCATTCCCGAATTTCTTGCCAGTAAGCAGAGCGCCGAAGCTGGATTGCTCGCCAATATCCCGATACACCCGCATGATACGCACATCCGCTGATTGCCCACCCAATGGGTCTCCAAGGGGACGGTTCTGGCCGGGCGCCTCATCATCCATCAACATAGCCCCAAATCCCCATGGGCCTTGCTTACCAGTGAACCTTATCCCTGCCTGCGGGTCTTTGATGCGTCGCGTAAAAACCAGCCTCCTTTCTGTAGAGAAATAGTCAGAGTTTTCCAAGAAGAATGGGCGACGCTCCGGAAAACGTACCTCAAAGCGCTCGTTGACCGTAACTTGCGGTTGGTCAGACTCCACCTGGCTGAAATCCGGATTGATCGTTGCATCCAGCACCATGCTGTCACCGAACACAAATTTGGCATCCAGCCCGAAATTATCCTCGGTATCCTTTGTGAAGCCCGGGCCATCTTTGGCTTTAGAGTCCAGTACCTCAAAATCTCGCACAAACGCAAACGGGACCAGCTGAATATTACGCCCTGGCGAAACATCGTCGATGCCTACCAAGGTCGCAACTTGGTTGAGGCGACCCTCAACAGACCGTGAATACGCAGGCCAGAAACTATTTTCGCTCAATCGGACAATTTCACGCTCAACCTGAATTCCCCATATCTGCTCATCCGATTCACTAAAGCGAAGAGAGCGAAAGGGAATTGCAAACTGAACCATAAAACCCTGATCCGTCAATCTACCCTCGCTATACCACACAGACTCATAGGAAGTATCCATGCGACCACCTTCCCTCCATCGGGCGTCCTGCTGTACCCCCAATGGATTGGCGCGAAACATATAGGCTGTTCGTTGATCGTTGAAGGTATCAATGGTGATACCAATTTTATCATCATCCCAAATGCTTTCACGTGGCGATAGGTTCGCGCGCACGTTGTGAGGTTCGTCATCGAACGCCAAAAAGACAACATAAAAATTGAGCTGATCGTAGGCAACGTAAGCCTCCGTCCTCTGGACTGAGGGCTCTCCATCGTCAGGCTCTCTTTGTATGAATCCATCGATCCTGGTCATCATGCCCCGAATTTCTTCACTCGGCGTCATACCGCTAAAATCTTCTAAAGTGGGTGGACGCTCCACTACAGGAATCTGCAGGGATCCCTGAGAAAAGGCTAGGTCTGCCACCCACAGCCCGAACATGGCTATCCACAGCCCAAGCGCTTTAATAATCCTTGGCAAAATTCTTCCCTAATTTTTTCAAAGCCCAGCCCCCAGGGAAAGCCTATGCCTATAAACTCTCCCCCACCCCAGATCTCTCTCGTAAAAAAGTGGCTATAGGGTTTACTGAAAATTCTTCAATGACGCGCCACTACCCTGCACTTCGATCAGTGACTCTCCTGTCCAGCCACTTGGTACCTTTCCTTACGCCAGACGTATTTTAAAAATATACCCATCAGCATGCAACAATCATGCTGTGCAGAATTATAATACAAATAAACTCCGCCTCCTTAGATGCTATACGGCCGCAAAGGATCGCAAGATGTTCTTCATTTGGAGAATAGCCGGTAGGCTGGGCCGGGGGCTGAAATGATCTGATAGAATCGGTCACCCTTGTTTCTCGCGCCGGCATAGCTCAGTTGGTAGAGCGCATCATTCGTAATGATGAAGTCGGGGGTTCGAATCCCTCTGCCGGCACCGTTTTATGGAGGTTTATGATGCAAACAGTCAAGGCCGCACTCATTGCAGCAACACTTGCTCTTGTAATACCCGCATTAGCACATCACAGTGACTCTGGTTACGACCATGAAAGACTGGTTGCCTTTCAGGGCACAGTAAGCCGATTTGTTTGGAGAAATCCACACGTCTCTATTTTCGTTGAAACTGCAAATGATGCCGGCCAGACAATCGAGTGGGCTATCGAAACTGGCTCCACACCTATCATGAGGCGAAGCGGCTGGACGCGAGATTCTTTGGTGCCGGGCGATAAAATATTTGTCAGAGCTCACCCCGAAAGGGATTCTGGCCGCAGCCATGCGCTACTGCTATCGCTTGAAAAAAGTAACGGGGAAACCCTAGCGCAGGTGGAAGGAAATGATGTGGAAAGTACCTTCAGTGCTTCAAGTGTATCGGGTGTGTGGAAGGGCTTTAGTCCCCCAGCCGCAATTTTCGGGAGAAATCTCAGCAACCATCCATTAACCGAAAAAGGCGCTACTGCCAAGGCCCAGTACGACCCACTGAGGGACAGCCCAGAGGCTGAATGCATAGCGGTGCCCTCACCGAGAATAGTCACTGCCAGCGTAGTTTACCTCACTGAAATCGAGCTTCACGAAAACAGCGCTGTCATCAAAAGCGAGTTCTTTGACGTAGAAAGAACCGTGTTTATGGATGGACGCGAACATCCGGAAGATGGAGAACGGACGAATCAAGGTCATTCCATTGGCTGGTGGGAAGGTAATACACTTGTTGTAGATACTACTCACTTCAAGGATCACCCTTCGGGTAACGGGCCTGGTGTTCCTTCCGGCACTCAGAAGCATGTTATCGAACGATATACCTTGAGTGAAAGCGGCAAACAGTTGGTTATCGATATTTTTCTAGAAGATGCTGAGTACTTGACCGAACCTTTCACGGGAGTCGTTGAATGGAATTACCGGCCGGACCTTCAGTTATTTAGATACAACTGTGACCCGGAACTATCCAGACAATTTTTACTCGGATAGAAAAAATTTGCTCTATTCAATGGCTTCTTGAGCATGGGCATACTTACGCTAAACAATCAGGAGGTTTCGCAACTAAAGGGCGTCCATCTCTATCATGCAGGCATGTCTAATTGCTCTATGAGGGTTCGCATGGTCCTACATGAAAAGGGAGTCAAATGGACCAGCCATCACCTTGATTTACTACGCGAAGAAAATATCACCTCAGAATACTTCGCGATTCATCCTAAGGGGCTCGTGCCTACACTGGTACATGATGGTACCGTCATCATAGAATCAACTGACATAATCCACTACCTAGATGAGGCCTTTCCGACCCCCCCCCTAAAGCCGAGCGATAGCAAGGAAAGAGCAGAAGTCTTCCGATGGCTTGAGCGTGCCACAAATAATCACATGTGCATCAAAACCTATATGTTCGGTAACCTAGTTGGCACTACATACCGGAAAGGAAAACTTAGCCTCGCCCTATACCGGAAGTTGCAGAAGAATCAAGAACTGCTAGCCTTTCACGAAGAGAACTCTTCTCCAAAAGGATTGCCCAGAAAATCCTTGTCTGCAGCAGAAAAAGTGATACACGATTGCTTCCAGAAACTAGATAACATCCTCGGTGAGAAAAAATGGATAACCGGTGAAACGTTTTCTCTTGCTGATATCGCATGGGTCCCACTGTATGTGACTCTCAATAGTGCCGGCTTTCCGTTTAACGATTACCAAAATGTAAATCGGTGGAAAAAAACGATTCAGAAACGCCCAAGTTACAACAAAGCCGTTCTTCAATGGCTACCGAAAGGCCTAATGGCCGATAATTAATTTAAACAAAAAGAATAGGGGCTCTACTCAGGTGACTGGTCACGCACCTGAATCACAACTTCGATGCCAACCTGTTCTGTTCCGGGTGGTAGCTCTCTCTTAACATCCAATGACAATCCCTCCATTGGAATATCAGTCAACTCCCCTGTATCCACATTGAAAAAATGATGGTGGGACAGGATAGTTGGATCATAAAACTGCCGCTCGGGATCCACATTGACCGTCCGAACCAGGCCTTTCTCGCAGAAAAGGTTCAGCGTATTGTAAACGGTAGCCTTCGATACACGAGATCCAGCGACACGAGTAGCTGTAATAACCTGCTCAGCTGACAGATGTTGGGGTTTAGAGAAAATCACCTCTCCGACATCCAAACGCTGGGAAGTAGGTGTTACACCATGCCGACCCAGAAATTGTCCAACCTCGTCCCGTGTCACGAAGGTAACCCTTTTAAATCAAGCCCTTGCAAAGTATACCCTGAGGTGCACACGGATAATACCTCCAGCCCCCCGGCTAACGCGGCGACCCTAGCTGGTCCTAGCATAAGCTTGTCCCTTGGGGGTCAGCTGGTCGCTTCAAGCCTATTCTGAATTAGGACCCCCTAGCTCGACCTTAATGTCTTCCATCAAATTGGACCGCTCTTCCGGAGTTGTAAGTTCCAGCGTAGAGGTTTCAATGATTCGTGGATAGTGATTATCGTGTCGCTCCACATCTCCAGTTTCCCAGAATGGATCAATCTCCACCGACACAATTTCCCTGTCACGGATTACTCTCGAGCTAACTTTGTTGGTATTCCTTGCCCAGATTTCTGCCGGCAACGTTAAGGTCTCCTTTTGGCCATCAAGATACTCAATGCTTAGGATGATTGGCATCACTAGACCTCCCTTGTTAGTAAAATCCAACTGATAGAT
>CAJWKT010000071.1 GCA_913041665.1 uncultured Gammaproteobacteria bacterium
TTTTTTGGGTTTCAATGTGTACCGCTTCTGAGTGGCCATAGTAAACCGGAACTCGGGCACATGTCGGATTAATCATGATGTTTTGATCTTCCAAAATCTTCTGTGTCTCCCAAATCATTTTCATCTCTTCCCTGGTATAGCCCGTATCCAAAAATTCCGCAATTTGGGGCACTACATTAAAAGCCACTAGTTTTTGTTCCCCACGATTTTCTGGTTGCTTGCTGTTCAGTATCTCTGTGCTGTCCTGGGATAGGGCGATCAAAGCATTTCGACCGGCTCCAGAAACTGCCTGATAGGTAGCTACGTTAATGCGCTGAATACCCACCGCATCGTAAATGGGCTTAAGGGTCACAACCATTTGAATCGTTGAGCAGTTGGGGTTGGCGATAATACGTCGCTCCTTGTAATCAGCAATACGCTCAACGTTGACCTCAGGAACAACCAAGGGAATATCATCATCATTGCGAAAGTGTGACGTGTTATCGATCACTACAGCCCCTGCATCAGCCGCTTTTGGCACGAACTTTTCTGAGACCGAACTGCCCGCAGAAAAAAGAGCTAAATGTACCTGTTTAAAATCAAAATCATCCAGAGTTTCGACTTTCTCATCCTCGTGATTGAACGAAATCAAGCTGCCCGCTGAACGCTCGCTTGCCAGTGGATATAGTCGGCCAACAGGAAACTTCCGCTCTTCTAGGATCTGAATAATCTTCCGGCCCACTAAACCAGTGGCGCCTACCACTGCGATATCATAAGTGTTAGACATAGCTTTCTTTCACAAGCAAAAAACTAAGAAGCCTATTTTAGGCTTTCTGTTTTTCTCCAATTCGCGGGGTAACAGACTTAACATCCGCATTTTGACCACGATGCCGCAAATAATGATCCATGAGCGTCAAAGCCACCATAGCCTCAGCAATAGGCGTCGCCCTTAGCCCAACACAAGGGTCATGACGCCCGGTCGTCACAATTTTTGTTGCACTTCCTTTTTTGTCGACAGTGGAACCTGGTACTTGAATGCTAGAGGTGGGCTTCAACGCAATACTGACCAAAATGTCCTGCCCAGAGGAAATTCCGCCAAGCGTACCGCCTGCGGAGTTACTCGCGAACCCCTCAGGCCTTAGCTCATCACGATGCTCACTTCCACGTTGCTCGACACACCCAAACCCATCACCAAATTCAACTCCCTTGACCGCATTTATACTCATCAATCCATGAGCAAGGTCCGCTTCCAGCTTGTCAAATACAGGCTCGCCTAATCCGGGTGGCACACCAGAAGCTACAACACTGATACGCGCGCCAATCGAATCGCCTTTTTTGCGCAACTCATCCATAAAATTCTCCAGTACCGAGATTTGATCGGGATCCGCACAAAAGAATGGATTCCCGTCCACAATGCTGAGGTCTACGGGGCCCAACTTCAGTGAGCCCAGTTGCGACAGGTAACCGTGAATATTCACTCCAATATTTTTGGATAAGTACTTGCGGGCAATGGCGCCAGCTGCCACCCGCATGACCGTTTCACGGGCCGATGCACGGCCACCGCCACGGTAATCGCGAACACCATATTTTTGCTGGTAGGTATAATCTGCGTGCCCAGGCCGGAACGTATCTTTGATGTCGCTATAATCACGGGATCGCTGGTCCACGTTCTTTACTAGAAGGCCGATTGCGGTGCCGGTAGTTACCCCCTCAAAAACACCCGAGAGAATTTCTACTCTATCAGGCTCCGCTCGTTGAGATACATGCCGAGATCTCCCGGGCCGACGCCTATCTAAGTCCTTTTGAATATCAACCTCAGTAAGCGCAAGGCCTGGTGGACAGCCATCCACAACACAACCCATGGCGGGCCCGTGACTCTCCCCAAAGGTAGTAACAGTGAATATTTTTCCAAAAGTATCGCCGGCCATCGTATTTACACCTGACTCATCCCCTGAAGTATCCAGTCAATTCTTCGCGCGTCAACATGAAAACGCCTTCACCCCCCCGTTCAAACTCAAGCCAAGTGAGGGGCAGCTTAGGATGTGCCCTACTAAACGCTTGTGCGATTTCTCCTACTTCCATGAATAGCATGCCGCCTGGACGCAAAAACCCGTCAGCGTCCCTTAGAATACGGTTAACCACATTAAGGCCACTACTCCCTCCATCCAGTGCAACCGCAGGCTCCTCTATGTATTCGGCTGGAAGGCTCGCTAGTCGGGCGCGTGGCACGTAGGGTGGATTGGAGATAATAACATCATACTTTTCGCATACCGCATCGAAAAGATCTGATTGTATGAGCGAAATATAATCCTCAAATCCGTGCTTCTTAACATTTTCCTCAGCGAGTTCTAGAGCATCAGGAGATACGTCTGTTGCCTCCACTAAAATCCCTGGGCAATAGTGGGCAGCCGATACAGCCAAGCATCCGCTTCCAGTCCCAATATCAAGAACCCGATTGCCCTTACCCACTGAAATCCATGGCGCAAAACCACGCTCAATAATCTCTGCCATGGGAGAACGCGGAATCAGTGCCCGCCTATCAATATTAAATTCCAGCCCAGCAAACCAAGTTCTCCCTAGCAAATATGCAAGTGGCCTGCGCTCTGTGACCCGCAAATGAGCTATTTCAAGAATTTCGTCAATGTGATCGTGTGTTGGGGGAGACGTCCAATGATCTGCATTCCAGTGCTGTAAATGGCGAACCAGCCAGTAAGCCTCTCCGCCTGCACTATCAGTACCATGACCAAAGACAAGACTATGGGACCCAAAAAATTGCGCTATCTCTTCTACGCGCTGCTCGTGACTGTGTGCGTTTTCGAGTCCGGACTTGAGTTCCTTAAGATCCATGGACTGCGCATCATATATGAGATAATGGGTTCAATGCTCAGGTTAATGCTCAAATTTCTTGTGTTTTCGATAGTGATCTTTTCAGGCGCTATCGTTCTGCTACAGGGGGCAAAAAAAGCGTCCCTTGATCCAGAAATTGCCACAGTTTATGAGGAAGCTCTGCCTTTGCCAAAATTCACCTTGATAGACCAAAAAGGGCTCGGCTTTCATTCCAATGAAAGACTTTTGGGACACTTCAGCCTCATGTTTTTCGGTTTTACCCACTGCCCAGACATTTGCCCCTTTACATTGCAAAAACTGGTAACGGTTACATCGAGCCTAGAAAGTCAGGGGGCTGATCTACCAGAGGTATTGTTTGTTAGTGTAGATTCAAACCGCGATACACCGGAGCGCATAGATTCTTATCTAGATAATTTCAGTCCAAAATTTGTGGGATTAACTGGTAATCCGGGTGCACTGCAAGTGCTATTAAGTAAACTCGGGCTAACTACGCAAATCCATCAGCATCCGGGGCAGCAAGACTACACGGTCATTCACAACTCTACTGTTTTTGTTATTGCCCCCAAAGGGGAATTAATAGCTACATTTAGTGGACTAGACAATACTGCCGTAAATGCAACTACAATCGCAGAAGATTTTCTCAGGATTCGCAAGCGATATCTCGCACATCCACCACGACTGGCAACATGATGAGATGGATTTCCTGGGCCTCATTGCAGCGCTTACTGCCCCAAAAGCTAATTTCGAATTTAATCTACCACATTGCCCGGTCTTCAAATCCTATTATCAAAAACGTATTAATCGCTTGGTTTATCAAGCAATACCCGGTAAATCTCAGCGAGGCAGTCCAATCCGATCCTAAAAAATACAAAACATTCAATGGTTTTTTTACTCGCAAACTCAAACCTCAAGCTAGGACAATAACTGGAAACGAGGAAACAATTGTCTGCCCGGTAGACGGCCGTTTAACAGAATTCGGCACCATAAAGCATGGCCAATTAATTCAAGCCAAATCCATCGAATACCCGCTCGATGCACTCCTTGGAGAAAAGGCAACAATGACGCAGCCCTTCCTAGGTGGTTATTTCGCTACCTTTTACCTGGCGCCTGAGAACTACCATCGTATTCATATACCTTTGGCTGGACTTTTGACGCGAACGCGCTATATCCCGGGCCGGCGGCTAACGCTAAACCCATCTTCGGCAAAATCAATAAGAGGTCTTTTCTGTAGAAACGAGCGCGTAGTGTGTTGGTTTGATACGGCCATTGGGCCTGTAACGCTAGTGCTAGTAGGAGCATTAAATGTCTCCAGCATTAGTACTGAATTTTTAGGAGAAATCCAAAGTGGTAAGCCACTTCTGTGGAAGAACCCCAATTTGCGCAAACATCCTTATGAGCGAGGTGATGAAATAGGCCAATTTAACCTTGGTTCCACTGTGGTGGTTATTTGTCCAACGTATAACCTTCTTTGGCACGAAAAACTTGAACGAAACATTGATGTCCACATGGGTGACCCTCTCGCTAACATAGTTCATTCCAGGCCAAATGAATTCTAAGTCCTGGCAACCAACGGCCACCAAAAAAACGCTTGAACTACGGGCCGCCGTTCTATCTGACATTCGTTCCTTTTTTTCTGAGCGTTCCGTGCTAGAAGTAGAAACTCCCGTACTGTCAGTCGCCGGCACACCGGAACTTGGACTGGAAAGCCTGGAGACCCAATTGGCCGGACCAAGACAGGAAACTTTATATCTCCATACCTCGCCCGAACACGCTATGAAACGCCTATTAGCAGTCGGATCGGGTGACATCTTTCAACTCTGCAAAGTTTTTCGCGATGCAGAATTAGGGCGCTGGCACCAACCTGAATTCACCATGTTGGAATGGTACCGAGTAGGCTGGGACGAGAAGAAGCTAATGCAGGAGGCAGAGTTGCTCCTAAAGACTTTGCTCAAAAATCATTATTCGTTAGGGCCAAGCAACTTCCTCAGTTACCGAGAAGCCTTTAACGCACATTTGGCTATAAATCCACTCAAGGAAACTACTGAGTTAGCAAAAAAATTGGCTGCTCAGGGTATAGATATACCAACTGAAATAGATTGGAACGGACTATTAGATCTTGCTCTCACTAGTATAGTTCTGCCTGCGTTGGATCCCAGCGTTATCACTTTTATCTTTGATTTTCCGGCCGATCAAGCACAGTTATCGCGCATTAAATATGATTCTGGAGAACAAATTGCAGCACGCTTTGAGGTTTTCTTCCAAGGCCTCGAAATTGGGAACGGCTTTGGTGAACTCACTGATCCAGTGGAGCAAAGAAACAGATTTGAAATGGCCCTCATGCAAAGAAAACACCAAAGGCGCCCAGTACCCCCCATAGATGACAAATTGCTGGCTGCTCTGGAAAACGGCCTACCTGCCTGTGCGGGGATGGCCATGGGGATCGATCGAATTGTCGCACTAGTAGGAAAATTACCGAATGTAGCAAAAGCAATTAGCTTCGCGCACCCTTTATAGTAGCTATAAACTCGACTAATTCTGAGCCCCAATACATTGAGACGACTTTACCTTAGATTTGATCTGCAGTTGTGGCAATCAAGGGCGGGCTAGGTGCCTTCCGGTTGTTCGTATTCGGGTACGTGCTCACCACCAAACATATAGTGCAGGCCCCGAGCTTCGCGAATAACAACATGAATCTTGTGAATGGCTACGTTCCCTGTTTTAGCTACCACCTCGGTAATGCCCTCTGCGAGCGCGCTCTTCTGTTCATCGCTCCAGCCTTCTCGAATGTCACATTGAATCACCGGCATTTAAGGCTCCTTTGTTGGTCGCTAGCAGGGCGGAAGATTCTGTCACGCAAGAATTAGGGGGTCAAACCTTCGCCGTTCCAGGCTGGTGTTACAGAACCGACGAATATTTACAAGGTAGCTGTACACCTATTTCTATGTACCGAATAACAAGTAGACCGCCCCGAACCCTTACTTCCGTTATTTAAATCCACCTAGACCCACCATTCATTTATTCCTTAGCGCGAGATACGTACTCACCCGTGCGGGTATCCACTTTAACAACTTCACCTTGCTCAACAAATAGTGGCACTCGGATTACCGCACCAGTTTCTAAGTTAGCTGGCTTAACACCACCCTGGGCAGTATCGCCCCGAACACCAGGATCAGTTTCAACAATAGTTAGCTCAACGAAATTAGGCGGAGACACAAGCAAGGGGACCCCATTCCAAAGAGTAACAAGGCACGTGTCCTCTTCCTTTAGCCACTGCTTGGCATCACCAACGGCTACTTGGTCTGCAGGAAACTGCTCGTAAGTCTCCGACATAAAATACCAAAAATCCCCAGTCGTATAGAGGTATTGCATTTCTTGCTCAACTACATCGGCTGCCTCTACCGATTCTCCCGACTTGAATGTCTTGTCAACCACACGCCCAGTTTTCAAATTTCGAATCTTCACTCGGTTGAACGCTTGGCCTTTTCCAGGCTTAACGAACTCATTTTCCACGATCACACATGGATCGCTATCGATGATAATCTTTAGTCCACCACGAAATTCATTAGTGCTGTAACCAACCATTTGATTCTCCGACCTTAACAATCAACTTTCGAAATATGGTAGAACTGCCAAAATTCTTCTGGCTGACAGGTGCTGACAGTGGATAATAGCGACTGATGCCAAGGAATCGAATATTATGCAATACACCCACCATACTAAAGCTGCCATCTCTAAAACTCCACCTTGGAAAATCGCACTAGGCGATGCAATTCGAAGCGCCTCGGAACTATTAGAATTTCTAGATCTTGATCCAAAAAAAATAAAATACTTCGAACCAAAGAATAGCCAATTTCCAATGCTTGTGCCAAGAAGTTTTGCGGCTCGAATGAACAAAAATGACCCCCACGACCCGCTTCTCAAGCAAGTGTTACCGTACACAGAAGAAAAAAATAAAACCCCTGACTTTGTGCCTGACCCGCTCCAGGAATTTACTCTGACCCAACATGGCTTCTTAAAAAAATACCCAAATCGCGCATTATTAATCACTACTGCAGCATGTCCTGTCCACTGTCGCTACTGCTTTCGGCGTCACTTCCCCTACAAGGCTAATATTGCTTCCTCGGGACAATGGGACAAAACAATACAGCACATAAAAAAAAATAAAGATATAAAAGAGATAATTTTATCTGGCGGAGATCCTTTAAGTCTGTCTACCCAACGCCTGGAAAAACTCCTTGTTAGTTTGACTCATATCAAATCGGTGGAAGTCGTACGAGTACATACACGCTTTCCAATCATCCTGCCCGAGCGTATTGATCAAGAACTTTTAGATCTAATTGTCAAAATGAATTTGCCAATTGTTATTGTTGTTCATTGCAATCACCCTAATGAGATAAATAACGAAGTAATGAAAGGACTACAAAAACTTCGGTCCACCGGATCTACGTTACTGAATCAATCCGTCCTATTAAAAGGAATCAATGATGAAGTCGCTGTATTAAAAAAACTAAGCGAACGTTTATTCGAGTGTGGGGTGTTACCTTATTATCTGCATTTGTTAGATCCCGTAACAGGTACGCAACACTATAAAGTGGATGATAATTTTGCTAAGGAACTAATCACCACAATAAAAAAAAGTCTGCCGGGCTATCTGGTTCCTAAGCTCGTTAGAGAGGTTCCTGGGGAACTAAGTAAGATAACAATAGCCTAATTGCTGTTTTTTCAAATCCTTTTAAAGACTAGACAAATCATGCGCTGACTGCTTAGTTCAGATCCTTTTCCTGCGCCTTAGCCAGTAGACGATCAACCTTGCGCCAGCCACGTGGAAGCGCTGCGCCTCTCCTGCCACGACTCCCCATGTAACGCTCAAGGTCCTTCGGCTTCAGCGTCATATGGCGCTGACCTGACTCAACCATGAGCGCCTGCCCTTGTGATAATGCGCAGATGCTCGCCAGACTTACTTCCTGGCCGCCTTTAGGTAAGCCAATAATTTTATTGCCTTTGCCGCGCGCAAGTTCAACCAGATCCTCAAGAGAAAACACTAGTAACCTTCCATCACTTGATGCTGCGGCCAGCATTACACTGTCCTCTTCAAGCGCGGCAGCGGGAACCACGGATGCTCCCTTAGGCACTGTGACGACTACCTTGCCTGCCTTATTCCGAGAATAAAGGTCCCCCAATTTAGCTATAAAACCGTATCCAGCAGATGACGCAAGGACCCAAAGTTCGTCCGGTGCGCCAATAGCGACTGCACGAAAACTTGAGCCATCTGGTGGGTTGAGATGTCCGGAAAGCGGCTCACCTTGACCTCGCGCAGAGGGAAGCGTGTGTGTCGGAAGGCTATAAGCGCGACCCGTGCTATCTAAGAAGACGGCGAGCTGGTTGCTACGGCCCTCAGTTGCAGCCAGAAATTTATCGCCCGAGCGATAACTAAAGGATTGAGCATCCACTTCATAGCCCTTTGCGGCCCTGACCCAACCATGCTCGGAAAGTACTACTGTTACTGACTCGCTAGCTACCAGTTGAGATTCAGACATAGCCTGAGCTGCTGCACGCTGCACAACATTTGTACGCCGAGTATCGCCATAGGTCTCTGCAAGTTCCAGCAATTCCTGCTTGATCAAATCCTTAAGCTTCAGTTGTGACCCGAGGATTCGCTTAAGACCTTCTTTTTCCTCTGTCAGCAATTTCTTTTCTTCACTAATCTTCATTTCCTGAAGCCTGGCTAAATGACGCAACCTCAACTCCAAGACCGCTTCAGCCTGAATGCTACTAAGTGCAAAGCGATCCATTAGTACCATTTTTGGCTCGTCTTCCTCACGTACAATTTTGATTATTTTGTTGATGTTCAAATAAGCAACTAACAAACCATCCAGTATTTCCAATCGCTCAGTAATCCCATCCAGACGATGTTTAAGGCGACGCTTCACTGTCGCAAGACGAAATTCAAGCCAACCCTGGAGTAAGCCCTTAAGTCCTAAAACTGAAGGCCTGCCATCTAACCCAATGACATTAAAATTTACTCGCACGGTACGCTCTAGATCCGTCGTTGCAAAAAGGTGGCTCATTAATGCTTCCATATCGACATTGTTTGATTTTGGAGACAAGACTAAGCGTGTGGGGTTCTCATGATCCGACTCGTCTCTTAAGTCTTCCACCATGGGAAGCTTTTTCGCTTGAATTTGGCCAGCAATTTGCTCGAGAACTTTTGCGCCAGACACCTGATAAGGCAGCTCCGAAATCACAATTTCACCGTTATCAAAAAAATAACGGGCACGCAAACGCAGTGTTCCACCCCCATTTTTGTAGATCGCCATAATTTCGCTACGATCCGAAATAAGCTCTCCGCCAGTCGGGAAATCAGGCCCCTTGATATGCCTCATAATCTGACCGAGAGTGGTTTTTGGTTGGTCTAGTAAACGAATCAGCGCAGTAGTCACCTCACGCATGTTGTGGGGTGGTACGTCTGTGGACATGCCCACTGCAATACCACTCGCACCATTAAGCAGCAGGTTTGGCAATTGTGCAGGCAGAAGGAGTGGTTCACTCAGAGTACCGTCAAAATTTGGAGCCCAGTCAACGGTACCCTGATCTAACTCTGAAAGAAGAACCTTGGCGTAACGGGAGAGACGGGCTTCCGTATAACGCATGGCCGCAAAAGACTTAGGGTCATCTTGCGAGCCCCAATTGCCATGGCCTTCTACGATAGGGTACCGACAACTAAACGGCTGCGCTAAATGTACCATCGCCTCATAGCAGGCGGAATCCCCGTGGGGATGAAATTTACCAATTACGTCGCCCACTGCACGAGCAGCCTTCTTAGGCTTAGAGACAGCCGACATCCCGAGATCACTCATCGCATAGATAATGCGGCGCTGCACAGGCTTTAGTCCATCACCTATATGTGGTAACGCACGATCAAGAATGACATACATTGAGTAATTGAGGTAAGCCTTCTCGGCGAAACTACCTAATGGGACTTGTTCAATCCCCTCAAAATTCAGTTGCTGTTCTCTCATAACTCTATCCTTTAAAAAAAGAATCTTGGTCTACACGTCTGCTAGATTGCCCTTATCTCGTAACCATTCTCTTCGATCTGATGCTCGCTTCTTGGCAAGCAGCATGTCCATGAGTTGATCTACTTTGTCGTTTAGACTGACTGTTAACTGGACAAGTCTGCGTGTGTCTGCAGCCATCGTTGTCTCTCGCAGTTGGGAGGGGTTCATTTCTCCTAGACCCTTAAATCTAGTCACAGAAACCTTGCCTGACTTTTTCTCCGCTTCAATTCGATCTAGGATCATGTCTCGCTCTGCATCATCCAGTGCATAGAGCACATCTTTGCCAACATCTATTCGATAAAGTGGCGGCATAGCGACAAATACATGCCCACCGACAACTAGCGGCCTAAAATGACGTAAAAAAAGAGCACACAATAAAGTTGCTATATGCAATCCATCTGAATCGGCATCAGCAAGAATGCAGACCTTATGGTAGCGTAGGCCGCCCAAATCATCTGAGCTTGGCTCAACACCCAGAGCAACACTAATATTGTGCACTTCTTGAGAAGCAAACAATTCGGAGGGCTTCACCTCCCAGGTATTAAGAATTTTGCCACGCAAGGCCATTACCGCCTGATTCTTCCGATCCCGTGCTTGTTTTGCCGAACCGCCGGCCGAATCGCCTTCCACTAAGAATAGCTCTGCTAGCGCGGGCTCCTGAATCGTGCAATCCGCTAATTTGCCAGGCAGCGCAGGCCCGCTTACTATCCGCTTGCGAACAACCTTCTTGGCAGCCTTAAGGCGTTTCTGAGCATTATCAATAGCTCGCTGGGAAATTTCGTCACCAGTTTCCGAATGCTGATTTAGCCATAGCGCAAAAGCATCCTTAACAACGCTGCCCACAAAACCAGCAATTTCCCTAGAACCAAGACGTTCCTTCATCTGACCCGAAAACTGAGGTTCTTCCATCCTCACTGCTAGTATGAAATTAGCGCCTTCCCAAACATCCTCTGGTGCTAACTTGACCCCTCTAGGCAAGAGGTTGCGAAACTCGCAAAATTCACGGAGTGCGTCCGTTACGCCCAAACGCAATCCGTTGACATGAGTCCCCCCTTGAGGGGTTGGGATTAGATTTACATAACTTTCGTTGACCTGAGTAACTTCCGTATCCAGACTCCACGCGAGCGCCCAGTCCACTGTCTCTCGTTTACCTTTCAGGGTTCCTGTAAAGGGCTCACTTGGCACCCAATGCCCTTCCCCAAGTATTCCTTTAAGATGCTCCTCAAGACCACCCGTATAGCACCATTGCTCCTTAAATTTTGGCTTTTCAACCTCTAGCCGAACGTCCAGCCCAGAACAAAGTACTGCTTTTGCCCGCAATAAATCCTTCAGGTGGGACAGAGAAAAAGTAGTGCGATCAAAATATTTTCCATCCGGCCAGAATCGTATTATTGTTCCAGTATTGGTCTTACCTACCTTGCCTACAACACCAAGCTTGCTAGTGCGTTTACCATTAGCAAACGCCATCTTGTACTCTTTTCCGTCGCGCCGAATTAAAACCTCCAGTTTCTTAGACAGCGCATTTACTACGGAAACACCCACGCCATGAAGTCCACCGGAAAAACGGTAATTTTTGTTGGAGAATTTAGCCCCGGCGTGAAGCCTGGTTAGGATCAATTCTACGCCTGGAATTTTCTCTTTGGGGTGGATATCTACCGGCATGCCCCTGCCATCATCTGAAACTTGCAGCGATCCATCATGGAAAAGCTTAACGTTGATTCGTTTGGCGTGGCCTTCGATAGCCTCATCTACACTGTTATCAATGACTTCTTGGCTTAGATGATTGGGACGGGTGGTATCGGTATACATACC
>CAJWKT010000072.1 GCA_913041665.1 uncultured Gammaproteobacteria bacterium
GATTACTTGAATCAAAATAAAATATTTTATGATTTTGTAATTCTAAAAAAATTTAAAGAATTTGGTAGATATTTAAATTTTTCTGGATCAGGATATTCATCACCAACTCCAATAACCAACACCCGGTCCGCGCCGAGATGAATAGCAGAGCTTAATGGTGCTGATTGGCGCATCGCCCCGTCACCGTAATATTCAGCTCCAATTTTTACCGCTGGAAATATAAAAGGCACAGCAGCGCTTGCCATAAGGTGACTCAGTCCTATGACCGTGGGACGGCCGCAACGCCTTGCCCGCACCCAAGGTTTAAGTCCTTGGCGGCCCTGAAAAAAGCTGACGGATTGCGCTGAAGAGTATGCTGAAGCAGTAACGGTGAGCGCCTCAAGATGGCCCCGATCAATTGCGCGCTGGATATTTGCAAATTTGATGTCGCGGGCGAGTAATTCCTCCAACGGCGTATTGTCGAGCAACGCCCTAGGTTTTTGTAATCCTAAGGTGGCAAAGAAAAACTGCAGGCTGGACTGCAACATTGTCCAACCATCTGATCGATAGACTTGATCTGCTGTAAAATTTTTCCAAACACGCTCCATCTCTTTTACTGCCAGGGAAAACCGGCTTGCCCGGCTAGCTATTACTGCCGCATTAATGGCCCCTGCAGAAGTCCCCGAAATCACGGCAAACGGGTTGGGGGCCTTATTGGGCAGAACGCTCGAAATAGCCTTCAATACTCCTACCTGATAAGCACCACGGGCCCCGGCCCCTGGCAAAATCAGAGCTTTGCGAAGCATTTCAGCTGCCTTCTGGTTCGATATTTTCGGCCGGCTCGGGAACTTTTAAAATCTGCATGGTGTTGGTCCCTCCCGATATACCTTCCATCTCACCTTTAGTAAGTAACAACAAGTCACCAGGACTCACGGCACCCCTGTCAATCAAAGTATTGAATACAGTCTGATGAAGCGTAAAGGAATCAGCATGAACAATATGAAATGGAACTGGATATACGCCCCGTTGTATGGCCACCCGTCTACGTGTATCCGCGTGTCGCGTACAAGCATAAATAGGAATATTGGATCGAACCCGTGACATCCAGCGGGACGTGGAACCAGACTCGGTCAGCGCAACAATTGCGCTGACGTCCAAATGATTCGCCGTATACATGACAGCCATAGCGATAGCCTCATCCGCATATTCGAATACATCATCGAGGCGATAATTAGGCGCGCCTAAAAAAATTTCGTGTTTCTCAGCGCCTAAACACAACTCGTTCATCACCTGAACCGCCTGAACCGGATACTTGCCAACTGCTGTCTCAGCAGAAAGCATCACGGCATCGGTGCCATCCATAACAGCGTTCGCTACGTCCGAAGCTTCAGCCCTGGTCGGAGACAAATGTTGAATCATTGATTCAAGCATTTGAGTTGCTGTAATCGAAATTTTATTCCGTGAGCGCGTCAGATGAATCAAGCGTTTCTGCAGGCTAGTCATCGCTGCGTAGCCGACCTCTACGGCAAGATCACCACGAGCTACCATTATGATATCGCTCACATCGATGATCGACTCAATATTCTCAACGGCTTCAGCCCGCTCTATCTTTGCAACAATATCTGCTTTCCCGCCAGCTGCTTCTAATAAGCTCCTGGTCTTTTCAATATCCCTAGCCTCCCGAGCAAAAGAAACCGCGAGAAAATCAAGTCCAAGCGCCGCAGCGGCCTTAATGTCGGCTCGATCCTTACTGGTTAGGACCGGCGCTGACAGCCCTCCCCCCTGCTTATTGAGTCCCTTGCGTTCAGATAACACCCCTCCCTCAACAACTGAGCAATGTACTTTTGTTTTGCTTATCACCTCAACGCGTAAAACAACTTGCCCGTCATCAAGCAACAGTAAGTCTCCAGTATCCACATCCTTTACCAAATCCGGATAGGAAACAGAAACCCCGTTCTCATCACCTGCATTTGGACTCATAGCGGTATCCAACGTAAAAGTCTGCCCATCCTTCAAAACAGCTGGGCCGTTCTGGAAAGACTCTATGCGAATCTTTGATCCCGCTAAATCACCCATGATGCCGACATAACGCCCTACCTTATCGGCTATCTTGCGAACCGTATCAATTCGTTTTTTCTGATTCTCAGCAGCACCGTGCGAAAAATTAAGTCGCAAAACATCTACGCCAGCTCTGATTAAATTCTCTAGAACCGTGACATCATCCGTGGACGGTCCAAGGGTAGCAACAATCTTGGTACGCCTCTGGGTAACCTTCTGCTCAGCTTTTTTTGCCTTCACCATTATCTCGTTCATCGGCTTGGTTGTTAGGCCCGCTCCTTCAAAACAGCGACGGCAGGAAGTTCCTTACCTTCGATAAAATCAAGGAAAGCGCCACCTCCAGTGGAAATATATGAAATTGCCTCACCCACACCAAATTGCTCAACCGCTGCTAGTGTATCGCCACCACCGGCAACCGAAAATGCCTTGCCAGCAGCAATGGCCTCAGCCATACGGCGCGTCCCATGCACAAATTCAGGGTGCTCAAAAACACCCATCGGGCCATTCCAGAGGATAGTGCCCGCCCTGTCAATATAATCACAATAGCCCGCCGCGGTTTCAGGACCGATATCAAAAATCATATCATCGTTAGTCAGATCTCGCGTTAACTTGATGGTTCCGTGAGTGTCCCTTTCCAAACCGTTAGCCACCACCACATCAGTTGGAAGGGGTATGGAAGCGGCACCGAATTTCCCAGCCAAAAGGCTTTTACAATAATCCAACCGACCGGGCTCTATTAGCGACCGACCGACGTCAATACCTGTAGCCGCAAGAAGAGTATTGGCAATGCCACCACCGACTATCAGTTGATCAACCTTCCCCGCCAGAGCGCTTAGTACCGAGAGCTTGCTGGAAACCTTGGCTCCGCCTATTACTGCCACCAGCGGCCGTGCGGGGTTCTCCAACACCTTTGACAAAGCGTCTAATTCTCTGATCAGGAGCGGTCCTGCGCATGCTACTGGGGCGTAACGAGCAATACCGCAGGTACTTGCTTGAGACCTGTGAGCGGTGGCAAAGGCATCCATGACAAAAATCTCGCAAAGTGCGGCCATACGCCTAGCCAATACCTCATCATTGGCCTTCTCTCCAGTCTCAAAACGAACATTTTCACAGAGCGTCACTGATCCTGGTTCTACTTCGATGCCCCCCAGCCAATCCTTAACAAACATAACTGGGCTGGTCAGTAGTTGGCTCAATCTGTCCGCAACTGGCTCTAAAGAGAAAGCCCCATCCGATGCACCCTCGGCAGGCCTTCCAAGATGAGAAAGCAAAATAACCCGGGCATCTCGCTCCACTGCAAATTGAATAGTCCGCAACGCGGCGCGAAGTCGTTTGTCGCTTGTGATCTCGCCATCCCTGATCGGCGCGTTAAGATCCTCTCGGATCACCACCCGCTTTCCAGAAAGCTCAAGCTCTGTCATACGTTTGACAGCAGACAGCATCTTGCCTTAGCCGATTATTAAGCCGCGTTAGCTAACGCAAGCGTGGTGTCAAGCATTCGGTTGGAGAAACCCCACTCATTGTCATACCAGGCGCAAACTTTAACCAACGTCCCATTCAGCACCCGCGTCATGCCGGAATCATAGATCGAAGAGGCCGAATTATGGTTGAAGTCTACAGAGACTAGCGGCTCATCCGAGTACAGCAGTATATCCTTTAAATCGCCCTGACTAGCCGTCTGAACAATTTGATGTACCTCGTCCACGCTCGTCGCCCTCCCAGCAGTGAAAGTTAGATCCACAAGCGAAACATTGATCGTCGGCACCCGTATTGCAAAGCCATCCAGTCGACCTTCCAGCTCTGGCAACACCAGGCCCACAGCCGCTGCCGCACCAGTATTCGTTGGGATCATAGACTGCGTAGCAGAACGAGCCCGTCGTAAGTCAGAATGGTAAACATCCGTCAGAACCTGATCATTTGTGTAGGCGTGTATAGTGGTCATCAAGCCTTCCACTATTTCCACGGATTCGTGCAATGCCTTAGCAAGCGGCGCTAAGCAATTCGTAGTACACGAGGCATTCGAAATAATGGTATGGGACGCTTTTAAACTATCCTGATTGACCCCATAAACAATTGTTGCGTCTACGGATGTACCTGCTGGCGCCGATATAACAACTTTTCCAGCGCCGGCCTTAAGATGCGCTGAAGCTTTTTCCTTGGAATTGAAAAACCCAGTGCATTCCAGGACCACATCAACGTCCATTTCGGCCCAGGGTAGCTTCGAAGGATCACGCTCAGCACACACACGAATTAAATCACCATCTACCACTAACTGATCATCTTTCACCTGGATGTCATAAGGAAATGGGCCGTGCGCAGAGTCATAGCGCGTTAAGTGTGCATTGGTATCAGCATCGCCTAAGTCATTGATGGCAACAACTTCAAGTTCGCTTCGGCGCTGACCCTCGTAGAGCGCGCGTAAAACGTTTCTACCAATACGGCCGTATCCGTTTATCGCAATTTTTACAGGCATCCTCTAGCCTCCTACCAAAAAAAACGGGTTACCATAACAGACTATCCCGACATTAGACGGCTAGCAGCGCTTACAACTGATTCCACATTGAAACCATAATTTTCAAAAAGTGCCTTGGCGGGCGCGGATTGACCAAAGCGATCGATCCCAATTACGTCACCGCTCCCTGAAACGTATCGCCACCAACTACAACTGGCGCCCGCTTCAATAGCAAGTCTCTTGCCAGCAGACGGAAGAATATGATCTTTATAATCCACCGGTTGTTCCTCGAAAACTTCCACGCATGGCATAGAAACAACGCGAACCCGCCTGCCTTGCCCAATTAAAAGTCTGGCGGCAGAAATGGCTAGGGCCAACTCTGAACCAGTAGCGAGCAGCGTAAGCTCTGGGTCTCCCTCGCTGGTGAGATAAATATATCCACCCCGCTCTATTGATTTCACCTGATCGCTTGTTCGGCTCAAATGAGGCACTCCTTGGCGTGTTAGGACAAGACTAGTTGGGCCATCCACCCGCTCAATCGCGGCCTTCCATGCTACAGCCGTTTCTACATCATCTGCTGGGCGCCAAAGATGCATGTTGGGCATGGCCCGTAGACTTGCTATGTGCTCGACTGGCTGATGAGTCGGGCCATCCTCTCCAAGACCGATAGAATCATGCGTTAACACAAAAATGGTCTGGACCCTCATAAGTGCCGCCATTCGTAGACCGTTACGGGCATAGTCACTGAATACTAAAAAAGTACCCCCATAGGGAATGAAACCCCCATGCAACGAAAGGCCGTTAAGAATTGCTGCCATGCCAAACTCTCGTACACCAAAATGTACATAGTTGCCCTCCTCATTATGGTCTGTAACTACCTTCGAGCCTGAATGGAAAGTATTGTTGGAGCCGGTGAGATCAGCTGAGCCGCCCACCATCTCCGGCAGATGAGGTGCAAACGCGTCAAGGGCCCTGGCGGAGGCCTTGCGTGTTGCCATATCACAACCCTCAGCAACAACTGTCTGCAAACACTCCTCAGCTAATTCATTCCAATGGTCGGGCAAGCGACGCTCCATACGCCTCTCAAACTCCTTTGCCATATCAGGGTACTTGCTTCGATACCGCTCAAAACGCTTCTTCCACTCAGCCTCTAGGGCCCTACCACCCCTACGGAAGTCCCAAGCCGCTTTGATTTCCTCGGGGATCACAAAGGGGGCATGACCCCAACCAATATTTTCCCTCGTTGCAGCAACTTCTTCTTCTCCTAGTGCAGCGCCGTGGGTATCAGCCGTGCCCTGCTTATTAGGTGCCCCCCAACCAATAATAGTTTTGCAGCAAATGAGTGAGGGGTGGCTTTGTACAGAGCGAGCCGCTTTTATGGCTAACTTAATTTCCTCAGGGTTATGGCCATCCACATTATCCATTACATGCCAGCCGTAGGACTCAAACCGTTTTGGCGTGTCGTCTTGAAACCACCCGACTGTCTTTCCATCGATGGAGATACCATTATCGTCGTACACTGCAATCAACTTTCCAAGACCAAGGGCACCGGCAAGAGAGCAAGCTTCATGGGAAATGCCTTCCATGAGGCAGCCATCACCCAGGAATACGTAGGTGTTGTGATCAACGATTTCATATTCTGGATAGTTAAATCTAGCAGCAAGCAATTTCTCAGCCAATGCCATACCGATAGCGTTAGCCAGACCCTGCCCTAGCGGCCCAGTGGTAGTCTCAATGCCTATCTCAAGATCGCGCTCCGGGTGCCCAGCGGTACGGTAACCGAATTGTCTAAAATTTTTTATTTCCTCTATCGACAGCGGATAACCTGTCAGGTAAGCCAGCGCATACAGAAGCATGGACCCGTGCCCGTTCGATAAAACGAACCGGTCCCTGTCAGACCACAGAGGGTTGCCCGGGCTGTGTCTTAGGTAATCATTCCAAAGGACCTCGGCAATGTCAGCCATACCCATAGGCATCCCGGGGTGACCCGAATTTGCTGCTTCCACAGCATCCATAGCAAGCGCTCGGATTGCGTTTGCAAGCTGAAGCCGGGGAACCTTATTCGCTGACTCCACCTTCTTTCTAGTCGATACCATACACTGATTCTTGTGGTAAAAAAGTTCAGAAAATCTGATTAGGATTGTCGCCTACTAGGCACAGTTTTCGCAACAATCTCTGAAAAATTTTCAACATTATTAGGGATCACGGTTTCTTTTTGTGGTTGGAGAGCTGCACTTACATTGGAGAAGATAGAATCTTGGAAATGCTAGTAGTTCAAAGTGCCAAAATAGGGTCACTCTAGGCAACACTATATTTCCACCATTTCAAAGTCTTCCTTACCGGAGTTACAGTCAGGGCAGCGCCACGACAGCGGAATATCCTCCCAGCGCGTGCCGGGCTCAATGTTTTCATCAGGAAGGCCCTTCGCTTCCTCGTAGATAAAACCACAAATTAAACACATATATGTCTTCATTTCTTACACTTTAAAGTATGTTAAACCAAATCCTAAAAATGTATATCTCACAAAAATAGACCCTAGTTAATTGAACTCAAAGTCTCGTAGCACTGGCCAGTAAATAAAGAAAAATAATCTTCCAGTAACGGATGGTAAATCGGCTGCGGATCAGTTACAGCATCAAGGTTTCGCTCGGAGACGTAGGTCGCATGATTCATGCCGTCAACCAATACATGGTACCAGGGTTGGTCCTTTGGAGGGTAACTCAAGGCCATACGTTGATACCATTCCTCGCTCTGCATAAATCTTGGCTCCACGTCGTAGATGACGCCCAGATAACTGAAGCGCTTATATAACACAATTTGCCCTATATAAAACCTGCCTATTGTCATAGAGAAAACTTCTCCTAGTCTGTGACTCGACTTTCTAGGCCTTGCTGCAACAACCGGGGTAAACCTTGAAAATCTCCATTGGACATTAGTACCACTTGGTCTCCATTCTTAATCTCGGCGAGCAAACATTCCAAAAGCTCATTTACCTCAGTAGATACAAAAAGCTTCTTTTTTAGTCCTGCCAAAACAGATGTAGGCTCCCAGTTCAAGTTTCCAGAACTTAATACGAATACCCGTTCCGCTTCGTCGAAAACTGCTCCAAGTGCGTCACCGTGAAGACCCATTCGCATTGTATTAGATTTGAGTTCTAAAAC
The DNA here is from genome assembly GCA_913041665.1 of uncultured Gammaproteobacteria bacterium. GTDB lineage: Bacteria > Pseudomonadota > Gammaproteobacteria > Steroidobacterales > Rariloculaceae > CAJWKT01. Next base: position 7,651 of record CAJWKT010000072.1, read on the forward strand.
TGCCAGTACTCTCCTGTCATTATTTTGGCTTCTAAGTGCACTAAGTGTTGACCCAATAGCCGTAGGATGATGAGCAAAATCATCATAAAGAGTTGCGCCCCCAAATACGCCGCGTTTTTCTAAACGCCGCTTTACACCCTTGAATTCGGATAATGCCTCAAGCGCAATTTCAGCGCTCACATCCACGTGTATTGCAGCACTCACTGCGCCCAAAGCGTTTTCAAGATTATGCTTACCGAGTAAAGACCAATCAGTCTGACCCAGCTCTTCGCCATGCCTAAAGACGCTAAAACGTGACTTAGAGCCAATAAGATTGTAATTAGCCCACCAAGTACTTTTTTTATCGTTAGCACTAAAAGTCTCGACTGGAGTCCAAACGCCACGACTTATCAAATCGTCAATGTTGGAATCAACGCCGTTAACGCTTATCAAGCCACGGCCCGGGACGGATCGCAAAAGTTGGTGAAATTGCCATTGAATACTATCAAGATCTGGGTAAATGTCTGCGTGATCGTGTTCGATATTAGTGATCACCAAGGTCGTCGGACGATAATGAACAAACTTAGCACGTTTATCGAAAAAAGCTGTGTCGTATTCATCAGCTTCAACAACAAAATATTTTGACTGCCCTAATCGTGCGGATAGTGAAAAATTCTTCGGTACGCCGCCTATGAGAAAGCCTGGGGCCAAGCCAGCGTAGTCGAGAATCCATGCTAGCATACTCGCAGTTGTTGTCTTACCATGGGTACCAGAAACAGCGAGCACCCACTTATCCGCTAACACGTGAGTCGCCAACCATTCGGGGCCGGATAAATAAGGAATTCCTGAGTCTAATAACGCTTCAATGGCAGGATTACCTCTGCTAAGAACATTGCCAACGACCACGCAATCCAAGTCGTCGTTCAGCTGACTCGCATCATAGCCTTCGTAAAGGCGAATCCCAATCTTACGAAGCTGGGTACTCATCGGAGGATAAACATTTTGATCGGACCCAGTCACCTGGTGGCCAGCAGCTTTTGCTAAAACCGCAACGCCGCCCATGAAAGTTCCGCAAATTCCTAGTATGTGAATGCGCATCAGGAAGCTACCGAAAAGAGCAAACCCCTTAGACTGAACGAGGCGAAGAAGTAACCTATCATGATAAGCACACCTACGAAATATGTTAGTTGGAGTGCCCGGGAAAGCACAAAGCCTGCGATATCAATTCCCCAAAAAATAATTAATGAAAACAGGAGCGCAGGAAGAATTGGGGGTGAAGCTGCATCCCCAATGATCTCAATCCACAGCAAAAGTGGTGCGGCAATCAAGTTCAACAGAATCTCTGTCCCTAGCAGTGCGGTTGCGGTTTGGATAAATCGTGATAAGTAACCACATATACCTAGCAATGCCCAAACAAAAAACAAGTACAAAGTGCCATCGAAAAGTACGAGACCGAGGGCTTGAGAAAAAGATTCCTTAATTTGTAATATAAAGAGTCCGACAAAAAAATAACTACCTAAAATGATTAGAAATAGGAATTGCGAAGACGGCAAGTCCTCAGGACCCCTACGATGCAAAGCAATATCAACAAATACAAAAATCAGTCGCTGCACTATTCTGGCTTTCCAAAAGGTCAATGCCCCATAATAACCGAAGAATCTTCACCAAAACACGTACTAAAAAATTGAATACGAAAAAATTCTACATCGATACCGACGCAGCCGCTCAGAACGCTATTGAAATAATATCGAACGAAACTATCTTAGCGCTAGACACTGAGTTCATGCGAGAAAAAACTTATTATCCCGAACTTTCTCTTATACAAATTGCATCTAAAAAATTTAGTGTGTGCATCGATTGTCTGTCTGGACTGAATCTCGAGCCAGTAGTAGATTTACTGTCACAACCAGACCGTTACTGGATTTTGCATAGCGCAAGACAAGATCTCGAAGTGATTTATGGCTTAAAAAAACAACTACTAAAAAAAATTTGCGATACGCAAATCGCCGCTGGGTTAGGGGGGTTTGCACCCCAAGTTAGCCTTCAAGCATTACTAAGCGACCTTCTTAGCGTACAGCTGGAAAAAAAATATTCCCGAACCGACTGGGGTCACCGGCCCCTTTCTGCCGGTGAACTGGATTATGCATTCGATGACGTTTTCCATCTAATTCGACTTTGGGAAACGCTCCGAAAAAGACTAGAAAAACTTGGGAGATACGCCTGGGTCACCGAGGACTGTCAAGCATTGTTAGAAAAACCTCTAATTCCGGCTACAACCCAAATTTGGGGTCGAATAAAAGGTCTTGGAAAACTTAACTTAGACGCTCAGTGTGCAGCCTACCATCTCATTTGCTGGCGCGAGAAAACAGCCCAAAAATTAAATCGGCCGCGCCGATGGATACTGAGCGACGAAATATTATTAACAATTGCTCATGGGTTACCTACCAAACTAGAGGAACTGAAGTCTATATCCGGGCTGTCTATGAGTTTAATAGAGCGCTCTGGTCTCGGAATATTAAAAGCCATAGCACTGCACAATGGCCAGGAATTGCTGGCCATGGTCAAGGCAAGATCTGCCCGAAACCATCCCAGCAAAGAAGCATTTAGGCGCCTTCAATCAAAAATCAGTGTGCGGGCGGACGAGCTTGGAATCAATGTTGAACTTCTGGCTACTCGCAGAGAGATCACAGAGATTCTCCGTGGAGAATATTCCAAAAGAATCCGACAAGGCTGGCGTGCAAAAGAGTTGAAAAATTTAATCTAATCCCAGTAAACCTATTAGATTCGAGTGGACTTCATCTGCAGTACCTAATGCCGGCACCACCCGTAAGAGCTTGCGATCACGATAATATTCAATCAGGGGTGAAGTCTCGCGCTCGTAGACGGTTAAACGGTTGCGAATAGTTTTTTCGTTGTCATCTTTGCGCTGGAGAAGCTTCCCACCAGCCTCAATACAAGCAGTAAGTTCCCCCTTTGAAGAAAAATAAATGTTCAAAAGTTTGCCTGTTTCAGAGCAGGTCCGCCGGCCCATCAAACGCTTCATAAGCACCTCAAAGTCTACTTCCATGAAAACAGCGGCATCAAGTTTCTGCCCCAACTCAACAAGTACGCCTTCTAGCGAAATTGCCTGATCCCAATTTCGTGGGTAGCCATCCAGTGAAAATCCCTCCAGTGCATCAGTCTCGGCCAAACGTTTTTTTATCATTTGGAGCACAACCTCATTTGACACTAGCTCCCCAGAATCCATCGCGGCCTTAGCCAGTAACCCCAAATCGGTACGCTCAGCTACCGCTGTTCGCAGAAGTTCGCCCGTAGAAACCTGTGGGAAACCGTAGTCAGATTGAAGTCGCTGCGCTTGAGTACCTTTTCCCGACCCCGGAGCACCAAGTAAAACGATCCGCACTAGCTAATCTCCTAAAAACCTATGCTCATTAAGACAATGTAGGCAAACTAAGCATAGAACTTGGGGTATGCTTCCAACGTCCAGTTTGCAGTTGCTGTTACTCTATCAGAAACAAAATATTTATCCCGCTTTGGAGGACCCGTGAAACAAAATGCATTGTATGCGCAGTCGGGCGGCGTGACCGCTGTCATAAACGCATCAGCCTGCGGCGTAATCGAGACAGCCCGAAAACACAAAAACAAAATTGGTAAAGTTTTTGCCGGACGAAATGGCATTATTGGCGTTCTTACAGAGAACATGATTGATACCAGTCGGGAGAGCATTCGGGATATCGCATCACTTAGGTATACTCCGGGTGGCGCCTTCGGGTCCGCTCGACACAAATTAAAAGGGTTAGACGAAAGTCGCGCCGAATACGAGCGCCTAATTGAGATCTTCAAGGCCCACAATATTGGTTATTTTTTCTATAATGGAGGCGGCGACTCCATGGATACAGCTTACAAAGTTTCGCTTCTGGGTCGCAGTCTCGACTTTCCCATAACCTGCATTGGCATTCCCAAAACAGTTGACAATGACCTGCCAGTTACTGACAACTACCCCGGTTTTGGATCAG
>CAJWKT010000073.1 GCA_913041665.1 uncultured Gammaproteobacteria bacterium
AGAGTAGAAGATGGCATTGTTCAATTCATGGAAGACTGGCCACCCGCTCAAGACCTCAATGGAACAATGGAATTTTTCAATTCTAGCTTCAAAAGTCACGGAAGTGGCCGTATTTCAAGGCACCGAACATCTGATTTCTCAGTAGCCTTTGAGGATTTTCGAGAGGGTACCATCGCTATAAAAACAGTTTCTGACGGATCGTTAGAAGATTTCGTAACTTTTATGAAAGACGTTCCAATGATAATTGATTATTTGGGGCCTGATCTTGGACGTCTCAATTCTGGATCCGGTCGTTCCGAAGTGTCGGTGGATTTGAGTTTGCCGTTGAGAAATCCTGGCACTCATGATTTGGAGGCCAGCCTGAAAATCTTTGATGGAGAGCTTTTTGTGGAGGGTTTTAGCCCTCGGGTAACGGAAATCAACGGCATGTTTAGTTTGCATCAAGGAGTCGTTACTGGGGACAGGATAGAGGTAAACTTTCTAGATGGACCTTTTTTAGCCCACGTGGTGCCCACTGATGAACTTGGTTATCGCGCACGGCTAGATTTTGGTGGAGAGGTCGACGCAGAAGATTTGGGAGCCGCTTTTGATCTGCCCTTCCTTGATTATCTTGATGGGCGGACTCAATGGCGCGGCGCCCTATTTCTGCCGGCGCGGTTAGATGAGTCTGAGGTACCGCTGAAGATGAATTTGGCATCGGACCTATCAGGTTTAGCATTTAGGCTTCCCGATCCGATGTTTAAAACAGCTGGTGAACAGACAAATTTCAACGCCGAATTTTTGTTCTCTCCCAATCAGCTGAAAGTGCAGGGGACATTAGGGCTTGAGCGACGTTTTGCATTTAATTTCCTCAATATGAACGGTGGCTTGATATTTGATCGCGGTGGAGTTAGTTTTGGTGGCTCAGATCCATTGCTTCCTCTCGAGCAGGGCCTGCTACTTCAAGGTCATCTACCACTGCTGCGCTTGGATGATTGGCTTGGTATCTTTCGAAGCGCCTCTTCAGGTACTTGGCCTGGAATCGGGGTGTTTGATGCCAATCTTATGGTCATGGAATTTAGCGCTTTTGGCCAGCGTCTAGGTAATACTGATCTCAGCGTTAGTCGGGTAAGGAGACAATGGTTTGTAGACATTGAAAGCGAAGCGGTGGCAGGTAAGTTGGTTTTGCCCCCCGATCTTAGTAGCCGGGAGCAAATTTTAGCGAATATGTCGCGGCTGCATCTTTCTCCTAAGGATGGCGCTAGTATGGAAGAGACGGATCCACGCGATCTGCCAGGTTTCCTGATTCAATCCGGGCAATTTTCTATCGGTAGCCGACACTTCGGGCGATTAGCTGCTGACATTAGAGCAGACCCCCTTGGTCTTCGCGTACATTCACTTAAGGCAGCTAACGAGAGTTTTGCATTGGGGGGTGAGGGTAGCTGGTTTGAAGGCACTTCTGGATCTGACACACGCCTTACACTCACTCTAAATAGTAGCGACGTTGCTGACACCCTTACGGCGCTAGGTTTCGGTCCCGTGGTTGAGGGTCAACAAGCTGATCTTATGGCCGATATTTTCTGGTCTGGACCTCCTTCGACTGATTGGAGTGAGCATCTGAACGGCAGTCTGGCTATACACATGCAGGAAGGAAGCATTTTGGACCTTGAGCCCGGCGCTGGACGCATGGTTGGACTCATGAGTATTACGGCGCTACCTAGACGTTTAGCTCTCGACTTTCGTGATGTCTTCAGTAGAGGGTTGGTATTTGATGAGTTGGCAGGCGACTTTGTCATTATCGACGGGGACGCTTACACAGATAATTTTAAACTAACGGGCCCAGCTGCCGAAATTGGAGTGGTTGGCCGCACTGGTTTGAGAAATCGGGATTGGCAGCAGCTGGCTGTAGTTACAGCAGAGCCGGGTAATATGCTTCCCACTGTTGGCGCAATACTTGGCGGTGGCGGCGTGGGTGCAGCCCTTCTTATCTTTACTCAAATCTTTAAAGAACCATTGAAGGGGATTGGCCGCGCATCTTATTGTTTAACTGGTACATGGGACGAGCCGGTAGTGCAGCAGTTATTGCCTGAAGATTTGGAGGAAGGACGACTATGTGCAGGTGCCCCTCCTGGTGGGTTCAGCGTTGCAAATCCCTAATGTGGTGTCTGTCATGAAAAATATTTCGAAATCTACAGGCATCGCGCCAGATGTTTTCGGCGTAGTGAGGCGCCAACTACTTGAGCCCGCTGGTCTTAGTTTCAAATATCTTGATCGTGCATTGAGCGCCCTTATGTCACGGCGACTTGACTATGGGGACCTCTACTTCCAGTGCACACAATACGAAACATGGACGCTAGAGGATTCAATTGTCAAAGATGGTACCCATAGCATAGATCAGGGGGTAGGCGTTCGGGCCATCTCTGGTGAGAAAACTGGTTTTGCTTATTCCGATCAATTAGACGAAGTAGCTTTAATGGATGCAGTTGTTGCTGGTCGTGCAATTGTTAAAGCCTCGGGAAAGGGGAAGGGGAAGGTTAAGGTCCCCAGACTAGCACCAGGGGGCAAACTATATTCGTCATTAAATCCTCTTGTTAACCTAGAAGACAGCCAGAAAGTAGCACTTTTAACTAGTGTCGATAAAGAAATTCGTGCGCTGGATCAGCGCATCATACAGGTGATTGCCAGTCTTTCGAGCACCCACGAAGTGATCTTTGTATTAGGCTCCGATGGTACTCAAGGTGCGGATGTGCGGCCCCTTTTTCGTTTAAGTGTATCTGTAATCATGGAACAAGGTGGACGCCGTGAGCAGGGTTTTGGAGGCGGAGGTGGACGCGGAGATTTTTCGGCTTTTGTCTCGGATGGAGTGGGCACGCGCATAGGTCAAGAGGCAGTACGTCAGGCATCTGTTAACTTGGAGGCAGTTCCTGCACCAGCTGGAAATATGCCGGTTGTGTTGGGCTCGGGTTGGCCGGGAATACTATTGCACGAAGCAATTGGCCATGGCTTAGAAGGGGATTTCAACAGAAAGGGTACCTCTGCATTTAGCGGGCGAATTGGTGATAGGGTCGCTACTGATCAGTGCACTGTAGTTGACAATGGGACATTGGAAGGTCGCCGGGGTTCCTTGAACATTGATGACGAAGGAACGCCCACTAGATGCAACACATTGATTGAGAATGGAGTGTTGCGTGGTTATTTGCATGACAAGCTTAATGCGAGGCTGATGAATACTGTATCCACAGGAAACGGTCGCAGGGAATCATTTGCCTATCCACCTATGCCCCGCATGACAAACACTTACATGTTACCCGGAAAGTTTGATCCGCAGGAGATCATTGCTTCAGTGGATAAAGGCCTTTATGCGCCAAATTTTGGTGGCGGACAGGTTGATATCACCTCGGGTAAATTTGTGTTTTCTGCGAGCGAGGCCTACCTCATTGAGGGGGGTAAGATTACCAGGCCCGTTAAAGGAGCCATGTTGATTGGTAGTGGGCCTGAGGTGTTGCAGCAAGTCTCAATGGTAGGCTGTAACTTTGATCTTGATCCTGGTGTTGGTGTGTGTGGTAAGGATGGACAATCGGTACCGGTTGGGGTGGGCCAGCCAACCATAAAAGTAGACTCTCTTACTGTAGGTGGCACAGCAACAGATTGACTACAATCCGGTTTCTTAAAATTTCGTTTGCGTTTGACGACAATTAATCAAAGGCCACAGGGCAGCTATTCCATTTCACGGGGATCTGGTTGTTGTAGAACTTTATTTGTTTGTTCGCTTCGATAGGCTTTTAGTGTGTCTAAGATCTTAGGGTGTTTTATACTCAAAATGGAGGCAGCCAAAAGCGCCGCGTTTGTGGCACCCGCGTTCCCAATTGCCAGCGTTCCGACGGGGACTCCTGCGGGCATTTGCACCATCGAGAGCAGCGAATCTAATCCATTTAGCGCACGCGATTGTATTGGGATGCCCAATACTGGTAAACAAGTTTTAGCAGCGATAGCGCCTGGTAGGGCCGCAGCACCGCCTGCTGCGGCGATCAGTACCTCCAAACCGCGTTTTGAGGCTGTTTCTGTGTATTCCACGAGCTGATCCGGTGTGCGGTGTGCTGAAATGACACGTACCTCATGAGTTATGCTTAACGCTTCTAGAGTTTGCGCAGCACGGCGTACTGTTTCCCAGTCCGAGGCTGAGCCCATGATGATGCCAACTAGAGGTTTCATCCCGATATTGTACAGTAGGTAGAATAAGTCTCTAACCCTGGAGGCGCTAGTTATGAAAATCGCTGTTATGTCGAGCTCACTGCAAGACACGGCTTCCCACGCGGTCGAGTTAGCCCGCAGCCTAGGCGCTGATCAAGCAGAGGTCAGTGTAAGTTATAACGAGGGTTTGTCGGTGACAGTACGGCTGGGCGAACTTGAATCCGTCGAACGTCAGCGTGACCGAGGACTGGGAGTAACAGTTTACACCGATGGACGAAAAGGGAGTGCAAGTACCTCGGATTTTTCGTCTAAGGCTGTCCAAGAAGTAGTGGCAAAGGCAGCTAGCATCTCCCGGTTTACAAGCCGAGATAAATTTGCTGGCCTGGCAGAGGCTGATTTGATGGCAGCAACACCTAGCGATCTTGATCTATACCATCCATGGGATCTCGATGTAGAGGCTGCTGAAGCCTTGGCGCTACGATCAGAGAATGCCGCCCGGGGTTTGGATGCGCGTATTAAGAACTCTGAAGGAGCAACTGTTTCAACTGAAGGAGGATTTCGCATGTATGCGAATAGTCATGGGTTCTGCAACGGTTACGCTACGACTTCTCACTCGATCAGCTGTAGTGTGGTTGCCGACAACAATGATTCTCTAGAACGCGACTATTGGTACACAGTGTCGCGTTTTCCTGATGGGCTAGATACGCCGGAGCAGGTTGGAGAAAGAGCCGCAGAGCGCACTTTGGGGCGTCTAGGAGCCCGCCAACTGACTACTCAAGTTATGCCAGTACTTTTTCCCGCGGATTTAGCTAGGGGTTTGTTTGGCCACCTAATTGCTGCCATTCGTGGAAGCGCCCAATATCAACGAGCCTCTTTTTTGTTAAACGCGCGGGGTGAGCAGCTTTTTCCAGAATTTGTGGATATTGAGGAAGATCCGCTAATTCCTAGGGGATTGGCTAGCGCTGCATTTGATACCGAGGGGGTAGGCACCAACCGAAGGATGCTTGTAGAAAGGGGCATCCTTAAGGGATACGTACTTTCCAGTTATTCAGCACGTCGTTTGGGAGAACCAACCACAGCTAATGCGGGAGGGGTACACAATTTAGTTGTGGGGCCGACAATTAATGAAATTAATGACCTAATAACCGATGCTGGTAAGGTTTTTGTTGTCCGTGAATTATTGGGTCAAGGTGTGAATATCGTAACTGGGGATTATTCGCGTGGTGCAGCGGGATTTTGGATGAAGGATGGTGAGATTCAGTACCCTGTGAACGAAGTTACAATCGCAGGAAATCTTCGGGAATTGTTTCAAGGGATTCAGGCCATTGGCGCCGACATTGATTTCCGTGGGACTGTTCGCTGCGGTTCAGTGTTAGTGGAGGGACTTACGGTAGCCGGGCAATAGCTAGCCCGCGATTCATAATAGCTTAAGTTAGGTGGTTAAAAGATTCAGTGCTTCGTAGTATTTAGCTTGGGTGCGTTTCACTACGATTTGGGGCAAATTTGGACCAGGCGCGAGCTTATTCCAATCTAGCCTTTCTAGGTAGTCCCTAACATACTGTTTGTCAAAACTTTGGGGCGATGCTCCAGGTTTGTAGTTTTCAACCGGCCAGAAACGTGAGGAATCTGGAGTGAACAGCTCGTCAATCAATACCAGTTCTCCATCGGGCTCTAGGCCGAATTCAAACTTGGTATCAGCGATAATAATACCTCGGTCATAGGCATATTTGGTGGCCTGTTTGTACAATTCAAGGGATATAGCCTCTACTTTTTGAGCAAGTTTATTGCCTATCAACTTGTCAACAATTTTCATGGAGATATTTTCATCATGGGCGCCGGGAGCGGCCTTTGTACTGGGCGTAAAAATTGGCTCATGGAGTTGCTCGGCAAGTTTCAGTCCCCCTGGAAGTTTGACCCCACTAACGCTGCCGTTGGCGCAATAATCCTTCCAACCTGAGCCAATCAAATAACCTCGGACTACCGCTTCGACGGGAAGCGGGCGCAAGCGCTTGACGACTACAGCGCGATTTTGCATTCTAATCCGGTCTTCAGCATTCACTAGATGCTCTGCTGGGTCAGTGTGTGTTAAATGATTGGGAATAATGGGCTCCAAAAGATCAAACCAAAAATTGGAGATAGCCGTTAGTACCTCTCCCTTGCCCGGTATAGGATCTGGGAGCACCACGTCGAACGCGGAAAGACGATCACTGGTAATAATTAGAAGACGTTCTTTGTCCAAGCCATAGATATCACGGACTTTCCCTCTAGCCAAAAGCTTCAAGCCACTCAGGTTGGATTCGAACAAGGCTTCAGTGATAGGTACCATATCGGTTGAACTATTTTTTAGGGCGACAGTTATCATGCCGCCGAAACTGGTTGTTTGGCAACTATCGTATGCAGTGGATGGGAAAAATTGTAGGAGCTTGCCTAGGCTACGTTGCCGCTGGTCCCGTCGGGTCCCTATTGGGGATTCTTGTCGGACACCAATTTGATCTAGGCATTTTTCACCGGCTTGTGACTGGCGCTCGTCCTAGCTTTCGTTCACAGAAGACCCAACAGCTTTTTTTTGAAATTTCTTTTGCGACAATGGGACGCATTGCAAAAATAGATGGGAGGGTTTCTGAAGAAGAAGTGCGTGCGGCACGTAGAATTATGAGCGCGATGCGACTGACCTCAGAGCAGGTGGATGAAGCCATTAAGTACTTCACGGCAGGCAAGCAGGAAGCTTATCCTATTAAAGAGAGAATCCAAGATCTCCACGCTATTATCGGCAATCAACGGGTTTTGACTCGCTCTTTCGTAGAGGTTCAAGTTCAAGCTCTTGTTGCTACCGGCTCAATCCGCGAAACTCAAAGAGATTTACTTTCCGAGGTTGCCAGAGGGCTTGGCATTGGAAAGATTGAGTTGGCTCAGATTGAAGTTTTAGTGCGTTCCCAGTTTAATCGTGCCTCAGGGCGGTCAGACGGAATTAGTCTTGAAGAGGCATACCATGTATTAGGGGTTCTTTCCAGCACTACTGACAAAGAAATTAAGACTGCTTATCGACGTTTAATGAATCAGCATCATCCGGATAAACTTGTTGCACGCGGTTTACCAAAGTCAATGACTGAAGTGGCCGAGAAGAAAACTCAGGAGATTCGTGCTGCATATGAGCACGTAAAGAGGCAGCGGAATATTAAATAGCAATCAGATCTTTTAATTTTTCTAGCTTAGTAATTTTCTCGGAACTCGAAAAAAAAGAAAGGATTGAGTATTGAGTTTGATGTAAAAAGTTTATATCCAGAGCGCAATGCGGCGCAAAATACCGCCGCCACAGGTCATTGCAAAACGGACCAGAGCAGGCAATTTTGTTCCGCCAGAAAGTTGTGCTGTCGTTCTGTGATGCGCTTCATCGCTTGCCATACGCTTCAAAATAGCCGCGCTTTTTGTGTCGGTTTTGGGTAAACGCTCGAGATGATCCTCAATATGTGCCTCGACTTGTTTTTCTGTTTCTGCAACAAATCCTAGGCTCACTGAGTCGCCTGGAGCGCCAGCTAGAATACCTACGCAAAAACTACCAAGGTACCAGAGGGGATCAAGACGACTTGATTTTCCTTCTAGTTGTGCAAGACGCTCAGCGCACCAAGCGAGATGGTCCTGTTCTTCTTCTGCTGCCCCTAGCAGTTGGACGCGAGTTTTCTTTGAGCGTGCCATAATGGCCTGCCCACTATAAAGAGCTTGAGCAGAAATTTCTCCTGCGTGATTAACTCGCATTAACGCTATACTTTTTAGCCGATCATTAGGTTTGAGATTTGGATCCGGAAGTTTTTCAGCGGGGGATAGGCGATTAGGTGTAGGTGAGGTGAATAGCATTCGAATTGCCCGATCTAATTCCGAGACAAGCTGGTCCTGCAATCCGACTCTTCGATTCATAAGTTGATTATACTCGGCCGATTTTTTAAGTCAGTAATTTGTGAGAGCATTAAAAATGTGGAAAACGACAGTAATGCTCATTTTCATTATTGTTTGTCCAATTGCGTTTGGACAAGGAGTTGTCTTTGTATCAGGTAGTGCGTCATTCGGCTATATAGCAACGAACGGCAATACGGATAGCAACAGCTCGAACGTGGCCCTCGGCTTGCTTTATGAATATCGTATTTGGGATTTTGAATTCGATCTCTCTGCCGTAGGTGCCAGTATGGAGAATGAGACTACCGCAGAAGCTTATTCCTCGAGCCTTAAAACAAAGAGGGATTTCAATGAGGAAAATTATTTCTTTGGAGTTTTAGATTGGAATAAGGATCGATTTTCGGGTTATGAGCAGCGAATTTCGGAGTCTTTCGGTTACGGACGCCAGTTAGTCAATGGCGAACGCCATTTGTTGAACGTTGAGTTTGGTGCAGGCGCTCGCCAGGCTGATTTGCGGGGAGGCGTAAGTCGAGATGAGGCCATTTTGCGTGGTTCTGCGGACTACAAATGGATTATTAGTCAGATGTCTGAATTTACCCAGGATTTTATTGTCGAAAATGGTTCGAAAAACACTTATGTTGAGTCTGTGTCAGCGCTTAAAGCGCGGGTTTTCGACGACATATCGCTTGTTATTTCATTTACCGTCAAGAGCAATTCTGACGTCCCGCAGGGTAGCAAAAAGACTGATATATTCTCAGCCGTTTCCCTCGAATATGGTTTTTAGGGATCCGTGGAAGTGTTGACTTGATTGTCCTATGTTTCTGGATTGCTTCTGGGTATGTAGGCACCGGAATCTGTCTGTCTGGCAGAAACGGCTGTGATCAACCGCCAATGGCCTATAATCTGGGCTCTTAAGGTATTAGATATTTGCGCCTGCTTCGATATTTGATCTTGCGCGACCTTTGTCTGGCCAGTAGTATGCTCTTCCCTCATTTGGCTATCTGATTGGAGCCGGGGTTAGAAGCACGATATGAAGACATTTTCCGCTAAGCCACAAGAGGTTCAGCCCAGCTGGTATTTGGTTAATGCCGAGGGGCAGACGTTGGGACGTCTGGCATCTCAAATTGCGAGCCGTCTCAGGGGCAAACATAAGCCTGAGTACACGCCCCATGTGGATACTGGCGATTATATTGTCGTGGTCAATGCGGAAAAAATTCGTGTCACTGGGCGCAAACTCAAAGACAAAATATACTACAAACATACTGGGTATATTGGCAATCTCAAGAAAGAATCACTTGAGCACTTAATGCAGAGAGCTCCCGAGAAGGCTTTGGAGAGGGCTGTCAAAGGTATGCTTCCGAGAAATCCGTTGGGTAGACAAATGTTCAAGAAGCTGAGAGTCTTTTCTGGTACTGAACATTCTCATCAGGCCCAGCAACCAGCTCTTTTGGAGTTATAGATGTCTAAGGAAGTTTACTCTGGAACGGGCCGTCGAAAGACATCTACTGCGCGTGTATTTTTGAGGCCGGGCAAGGGCGATATTCAGATTAACAGTCGGCCCCTAGACGTGTTTTTCGGACGACAAACTGCACGCATGATAGTGCGACAACCTTTGGAGTTAACAGAGCTCGAGGGTAAGTTTGATATATATGTGACGGTGCAAGGTGGCGGAATTACTGGACAGGCCGGGGCTATTAGGCATGGGATTACTCGGGCGTTGATGAAATATGACGAAACGCTCCGAAGATCTTTACGAAAGGCTGGTTTTGTAACTCGCGATGCTCGAGAAGTCGAGCGTAAGAAGGTAGGGTTGCGAAAGGCTCGTAAGGCTACCCAGTATTCGAAGCGCTAGAATCGCCCCAAGATTTGGGGGATCGTCTAACGGTAGGACATCGGACTCTGACTCCGACAGTCCCGGTTCGAATCCGGGTCCCCCAGTCACACACTTAGTCGAGGGTGATTACATCATTTTTTTCACTAATCAGTAATATATCCGCTTTGCGGCGTGCAAATATACCCACCGTGACTACACCTGGAATTTGGTTTAACTCAATCTCTAGTTTCACGGGATCAGTAACGGCCAAGTTGTGAACATCAAGAATTTGATTGCCGTTATCGCTTACAAACTTTTCTCGCAGGATGGGTTGTCCGCCTGCCTTGACGATCTGTCGAGCGACATAAGATTGTGCCATCGGAATAACTTCTACGGGTATTGGAAATTTTCCTAATACGTCCACAATCTTGGTGTCGTCTACGATACAAATAAAGCGTCGAGACGCCCCTGCAAGAATTTTCTCCCTTGTAAGAGCTCCTCCACCGCCTTTTATTAGGTTTAGATGTTTAGTTGCTTCATCCGCTCCATCCACATACACATCGACATCGCTAACTCTGTTTAGGTCTGTAACCTCTATTTTCAGATTTTTTAATTTTTTGGTGGATGCTTCGGAACTTGAAACAATTGCGGCAAGGTAGTGGGAGTGCTCTGGCAGAGCATCGATAAAAAAATCTACGGTACTACCAGTGCCAACCCCGAGACTCATTCCCTCTTTCAGGTAGGAGAGGGCTGTCTGAGCTACGAGACGTTTTTTCTCTTTCTGCTGGTCCACTTTTTTAATGCTCCAAAAAAAATGCCCACAACAAGGTTGCGGGCATTTTATTCATCACAGGCTCAAAAATTGAAGACTTATTTTTTCTTGCGAGTAGCCTTCTTACGCGTCGCCTTTTTCTTGGTGGCGCGCTTCTTAGCTACCTTACGCCGCACTGTCTTGCGTTTGGCGCCCGCCTTCTTGCGAGATGTTCGCTTCTTAGAAGCAGGTCGTTTAGCCATGGATAGTCTCCGTGTCGGGGTTAATCGGCGTTGAGTATATATAAAAGGATCAAAAATTCCAGCAAGTTATAGTTTTTTGCGCATGCGGTTTAGCGCGTCTAACGCGAAGAGTGTGAACGACCGCACACTCTTGATAAATGAGTAACGAAAAATAAAATTTCTCTCGTATCGAAGAAGGCGATTCGAGTTCTCGTAACGTGAGAAAAATTTCGGCGATAGAAACGCAGAATTGCATTCATGCGCGAGAAGCATCTCATCACTAGAAAGGAATCCGGTAACAACAGTGCCTAAGTAATGGCGCGGACAGCCGCTAGGTTACTGGGTTCTTGCGCACAGCGTGCCGCAATGGCCGAATCGACTGATACGTTGACGGCGGTTCCTGGTCTGTCATGGTTACGCGTTAGCGAAACCGGTTGCACGACCCTCGTTTATGTTTGCGACACGTTTCTGGCGGTTAAATCGTAGTGTCATCATCGCGGGCAG
>CAJWKT010000074.1 GCA_913041665.1 uncultured Gammaproteobacteria bacterium
GTTTTTCGTGCTCATTAGCCTCGCGGGCCTTTCCCGCCTTAACCACCTCTTCTGCATGCGCCAACGGAACGACTACTACGCCATCATCGTCAGCAATTACCACATCACCTGGCTTTACGTTGAGTCCTCCACACACAATGGGCACATTTACAGAACCCGGGGTTGCTTTAACGGTTCCCTTTGCTGAGATAGCTCGACTCCAGACTGGAAACCTCATTTGGGTTAGATCCGCAACATCACGACAACCACTATCAATGATCAGGCCGCGAACCCCGAGAGCAAGACAAGAAGTAGCAAGTAGGTCACCAAACATACCATCAGTATTGTAGCTACTGGTCCCAACCACGAGGATATCACCCTCACGACACAAGTCGATTCCAACATGCAGCATCCAGTTATCCCCAGGATGTGTTAGCACTGTAACCGCACTGCCGGCAATACGGGCACCAGGGTAAATTGGACGCATATAGGGCTCCATCAAACCGTGCCTCCCCTGCGCTTCATGCACAGTTGCAACACCCAGTTGACCTAGGGCATCGATGGCTGTTGAGTCTGCCCGCTCAATGTTACGCACCGCGATACTATTCATATGTCTATCACTCATTCTTCTATGATTATCCCCCTTAAAAGAGTACACGAGCGCCGCAGACCTGTCATTGTGTCGTTCACCTATCCGCGTTAGAGTCGCGCCCAATTCAACCAAGCTAAAGGAGATTAATTTTGGATAAATACTCCCCGCTTAGGGACATTCAAGTACTGGAAATGACAGAGGCTTTAGCTGGCCCTTATTGTGCGATGATGCTTGGTGATCTTGGCGCCGATGTTATCAAAATTGAAAGGCCTGATATTGGCGACCAATCCCGAAAGTGGGGCCCCCCTTTCGTTAGTGGTGAAAGTCCCTATTTTTTATCAGTGAACCGCAATAAGCGTAGCTTAGAGTTAAATATCAAGGACGAGAGCCATTTGGATATTTTTTGGAAGCTAGTTGCCCAATCTGATGTATTTATAACCAATATTCCCAGAATGAGTTCGTTGAAATCAGCCAAAATCGATCCCGACACATTGGCCGCTATTAATCCTAGACTAGTATATTCGGCTATCAGCGGCTACGGCCATACCGGCCCTAAAGCAAGTCGCGGTGGATACGACATAGTAGCCCAGGGAGAATCTGGCTTAATGGCATTAACTGGTGAAGTGGGTGGTCCTCCGGTCCGGTTTCCCACCCCAATGTCTGATATTACTGCAGGCATATATTCTCTGATTGGGATTCTTTCAGCCTTATATTCTCGGGATAAATTGCCTAACGGGACAGGAAAAGGTCAGTTTATTGATGTTTCGCTTGTTGACTCTCAAACCACATTTTTAGCAAATTTAGGAGGAAGCTTCCTTGTGACCGGCGAACGACCAGAGCGTATGGGTAATATGCATCCTACTATCACACCCTATCAACCGATTAAGGCGAAAGATAAAGCAATGATCGTCGCTGTTGGGACAGAGAGACTATGGAAACGATTTTGCAAGGTCCTCGGTGTAGAAAAAAGCCTAATGACTGATGTGCACTTCGCCAGTAATCCTGATCGCAACAAAAATAGAAATAAACTTGTACCCCTGCTGGAAGATATACTTAGAAAAAAAAATGCGAAGGAATGGATAAATGAGTTTGTGGAAAATGGCATCCCCGCTGGGCCAATAAATTTTCCAGATGAAACACTGACAGATGATCACCTGATAGAACGCGGAATGATTGTTGAGCTTGAACACCCCTTACTAGGAATTATTAAAACCATTGGTAGCCCGATTAATATGTCAGGCGGGGGACCAAGTTATCGTCGGTACCCGCCGCGCCTTGGAGAACATAATGAGGAAATTGCGCTAGAATTAGCCAACAACTTAAGGTTAAAAAAATGAATGATAGAAATAGGCTAAGACGCAGATTCCTCCAATTTCTAGCCTCGAGTCCCGCGCTTTATTACAACCCATATACCCTTAGTCAGACCCTTACGGACCCCTATGCGCCTGAAACGGTTTCTCGCGCAGGTGATGCAATAAATGTGTTTGATTTTCATGAAACGGCAAAGCGCTCGCTAATGCCGGGGCACTATACCTATATGGCTTTAGGAACCGACGATGGCGGAACTCTTAGCGCCAACAGGGAAGGATTCAAGCGGTTTCAGCTGCGTATGCGCCGTCTGATTGATGTTTCTAATATTGACACCTCTATTGAGCTTTTTGGTAAAAAATACCCTATCCCGATAATTCTTGCGCCATGTGGTAGCAACAAAGCTTTCCATCCAGATGGTGAATTAGCTGTAGCTCGAGCGGCAAAAACAAAGAACGTCGAACAAATCTTATCTACCGTAACGTCTACTGGCGTAGAGCAGGTCAATGAAGCGCGGGGTAGGCCGGTCTGGTACCAATTGTATCCAAGTCGAGAATGGACTGTAACTGAAGCCCTAGTAAAGCGTGCAGAAGCATCTGGTTGCCCAGTAGTTGCCCTCACGGTTGATCTACCAGCCAGTAACCGGGAAGTATTAGATCGTCACCGGCGGGCTACTAACTCAGACTGCCAAATGTGTCATTCTCCGCAAGCTAATGTAATACCACAAAAACCTATGTACCAAAACATTGAACTATCAGGCGGCAGAAGCCCTGACGGTTCTTTTATGGACTGGGATTTTGTAGACAGACTGAGGGATGCTACCTCAATGAAATTACTACTAAAGGGAATCGTCACCGCTGAAGATGCAGCCTTGGCGGTAGATCATGGTGTTGAAGGTATTATCGTCTCTAATCATGGTGGGCGAGCGGAGGATAGCGGGAGAAGCACTATTGAGTGCTTGCCAGAAATTGCGCAATCGGTAAATCAACGAATCCCGATAATCATTGATAGTGGGTTTAGGCGAGGTACTGACATTTTCAAGGCTCTAGCTCTAGGCGCTGATGCAATCGCAATAGGCCGACCTTATCTTTGGGGACTGGGATCATTCGGCCAAGAAGGTGTAGAGGCAGTATTGGATATTTTGAAAAAAGAACTTGAGATCGTCATGAAGCAGGCAAGAACGACTCACATAGCCGCTATCGATCAACGTTTTATTACTTAGCGGTATGATTTTAAAAAAAATAGGGTCATTAAGTAATGTGTCCGTATCTTGAGGTAATACTTCAAGTAATTACATTTTATTAGTTAATCCTTTCAAGTATTTCCGAAATCTCTCCCCCACCTCCTCGTTGTGAAGGCCGTATTCGACTGTTGCTTTTAGGTAACCTAACCTACTCCCGCAATCGTAACGAGTTCCCTCAAATAGTAACGCGTGCACTGACTCATGCTCCAAAATACCTGCAATTCCATCTGTTAACTGAATTTCACCACCCGCTCCCGGACTCCCTTCTTCGAGCTGTTCAAAAATAGCCGGCGTAAGCAAATAGCGCCCTACTACTGCTAAATTCGAGGGTGCCTCCTCAGGCTTAGGTTTTTCAACAATCTTGTCAACCCTTCGAGCGCCAGAAGGTTCTTTTTTAACGGATACAATGCCATAGTTTGCTGTTCGATCATTTGGCACCGCTTCAATAGCTAGGACACTAGAATGGTATCGCTCGTAATATTGCCTCATTTGCTCAAGACAGGGTGTGTCGCTGCGTATTAGGTCATCAGCCAAATGAACGAAGAAGGGTGCTTCACCTACCGCTGCCCGCGCGCATAATACCGCATGGCCAAGGCCCAACGGTGCCCCTTGTTGAACAAATACACACTCAACATTAGATGGAACAATATTTTGCACAAGTGCAAGCATTTTTTTATTACCAGAGTCGCTCAATGCGCTCTCTAGCTCCACATTGGCTTGGAAGTGCTGCTCGATTGCACGCTTCGATGGGCTAGTTATAAAAATTAACCTTTCCGCTCCAGCAGATAACGCTTCCTCTACCGCGTATTGAATCAAGGGTTTATTTACGATTGGGAGCATCTCCTTAGGAGAAACTTTAGTCGCAGGAAGGAAGCGCGTACCTAAGCCAGCGACCGGAAAAACTGTTGATTGGATTCTAAAACTCATCTATTTTCACTTTGAGCACCTCTCTTTATGAGGCCACAAAACCTCCTTCACGACATTGATACATCAATCTGAAAAATTCGAAGTGGGCGCACTGTTTCCCAGTTTTTACAGCTGGGGCAGTGCCAAATGAAATTTTGGCTGCTGTAGCCACAATTTGTGCACAAATAGCGAGCACTATTGACTGAAAGGTCTCTCAGGGCGTCTGCGATTCGGCTAGTGTGTTCGTGTCGAATTTTTGGGTCTTCAGACATCATGGCCTTAACATCCACAAAACTTCTGAATAAATCATTACTTAAAATAAAATTCTCCATGCAACGGATTATGATATCTGGCTCCGTAAAATTTCCAATCACAGCTGCATACGCAATATCTTGCTGCAAAGAAGGTTCGTTCTTTAATAATTGTTCTAAATATTTTTCTAATTCTTTTATTGAGCCAATTTTTTTATGGCACTCAAGGAGTGGGCCTAAAACTTCGACCGTAAATCTACGATCCTTTTCAACAATCTGTTCATATAGTCTTAATGCCTCAGGATAGTCACCCTGATCCTTCTCGATGGCAGCCCTAATAAGGATACCCCTAAGGGCCCCTGATCCGCCACGAATAGAATTTTTAAGATACTGCCGGGCGAGCTCAAAGTTACCTTGAACGCGCGCTAATTCGGCTAATTCACAGTAATATTGACCGCCGCGACTAGACTTTTCACCATTCAGTACTTCTAATTTTCTATGAGCCTCTATAGCTCGCATCCACTCACTTTCGCTCTCATAAATATTGATCAAATTTTCCAGTGCTCTTGTGGCAATAGTAGGACTTTCAGTTAGCTGCAAGAAAAGCTTCTCGGCCCGATCATAGAGTCCAGCACCTAGATAATCTTCCGCCAGCGAAAATAACGCCTGATGCCGCTGAGTTTCATTTAAATTAGGCCGGGCCAGAAGATTTTGATGAACGCGTATAGCCCGATCTACTTCGCCTCGCCGCCTAAATAAATGACCAAGAGCAAAATGCGTCTCAAGAGTGTTGCTATCTACCTTAGCCATTCGAATAAACAGCTCCAAGGCCTCATCCGTCTGTTGGTCCAGAACTAAATTTAACCCTCGCAAATAATCAGCGCTAATAGGAGCCTTTGTATTTTCTTTTTCGCGGGATCCTCCGAAACGCGCAAACGCCCAACCGGCCGCCGCGGCCACAACAAAAAGTCCAGCGAGAATAAATGTAGCGTCAGTTGGCATCTTGCAGCGGCAGGCTGCGAAGACTACTGATCTCAGTTTCAGCTAACCTTAGCTTGCGGCGCAATCGTCGCCTGTCACTAGCCATTTGCAATAACATTAAGCCTACGCAAATTAATCCAAAAAACCATCCGAACGTCAAACATACGAGAAATGCAATTGAAATAGGAATATCTTCCAGGAGAGCAAATCCAATATCTAGGGTCATTAGGCCCGGATTACTTACTGAGAAAAAAAATGAAAGTAGTACCACGAAAAACAGCAGGCTAAAGAGTACAGTCTTTCGAAAAATGTTCAAGGTTGAACCTCCGGCCTAGGTAGTTTGATTAAAAACTACATTGAATAGACCAGGCAACTAACTGCTAAATGGTAACCGAAGAACCTCGTTCACTCTCTCTCTAAGATCCTTGCCAGGCTTAAAATGAGGAACGTGTTTACCGGTTAGATGGACAGCCTGCCCAGTCTTTGGGTTTCTGCCCATACGGGGAGGTCGATAATGAAGGCAAAAACTACCAAAACCACGAATTTCTATCCTTCCACCACCCGCTAGAGTTTCACTCATGAGCTCTAGCATGTGTTTCACGGCAAGCTCCACATCCTTAGCTGGTAAATGGTGTTGTTTTCTAGTTATCGCTTCAATTAATTCAGACTTTGTCATCGTTACGTACCAGGTTCTTAAGCTGTATGTCTAAAAAAAACCCTCACTCCGGGGTCATCTTTTCTTTAAGTAGGTCTCCCAGTGTTGTCCCCGCGGTAGGTGTGCCAGCTTCGGTATTGTAATTCTCGATCGCAGCAGCTTCTTCATGAGCTTCCTTCGCTTTAATCGATAGCGAAATCACCCGATTTTTTCTGTCAATATTTGTGAATTTAGCCTCTACTTCGTCTCCAACTTTGAACACCATGCGCACGTCTTCTATCTTTTCACGTGAAATTTCCGAGGCTCGCAAATGTCCCACTACGCCACCCTCTAGTTCGATAGTTGCCATCTTTGCATCAAGCTCTCTTACCACACCAGTCACTATACTGCCCTTAGCATTCTCAGAAGCAAATATTGATATGGGATCTTGGTCAAGCTGTTTCACGCCCAGTGAAATCCGTTCTCGTTCCGAATCTATTACTAGTATCACAGTCTCCAGCTCTTCTCCTTTTTTATAATTCCTGACTGCCTCTTCCCCGGGGGCCTCCCAAGAAAGATCTGACAAATGAACTAGGCCATCGATGCTTCCGGGCAGTCCAATGAAAATACCAAAATCAGTAATGGATTTTATTTGACCAGATACCTTGTCGCCTTTTTTGAAATTGTTTTCGAACTCAGCCCAAGGATTTAGCTGACACTGTTTCAAGCCTAAAGAAATCCTCCTCCGCTCTTCATCAATATCTAAAACCATTACCTCAACTTCGTCCCCAATCTGGACAACCTTACTAGGGCTCACATTCTTGTTCGTCCAATCCATCTCTGAAACATGAACCAAACCCTCTACACCTTCTTCAATCTCTACAAAACAGCCATAATCAGCTATATTTGTAACCTTACCAAACAAACGATTTTGGTCTGGATAGCGTCGTGATAAATTCGTCCAGGGATCTGAGCCAAGCTGCTTAAGGCCAAGGGAAACTCGATTACGCTCCCGGTCAAATCTAAGGACCTTAACCTCTATCTCATCACCGACATTAACTACCTCTGATGGATGTTTTATTCTTTTCCACGCCATATCTGTAATATGCAGCAGCCCATCAACGCCGCCTAAATCAACGAATGCACCATAGTCAGTAAGATTCTTTACCACGCCCTTAATGGCGGCGCCCTCCTCAAGATTCTCTAGAAGTTCCTGACGCTCCGCGCTGTATTCATCCTCTACGACTGCCCGGCGTGATACAACAATATTGTTACGCTTATGGTCAAGCTTAATAACCTTAAACTCTAGTGTACTTCCCTCTAAACCCACTGGATCTCTAACCGGCCGTACATCAACCAAAGAACCCGGCAGGAAAGCTTTTACCAAACTAATGTCAACGGTAAATCCACCCCTAACGCGCCCACTGATAGTCCCGGTTACAACCTTACTCTCCTCAAAAGCCTCCTCCAAATCACTCCACGTTCGTGCTCTTTTAGCTTTCTCGCGAGAAAGCCGCGTCTCACCAAAACCATCTTCAATCGCGTCCAGCGCTACCTCGACGTCATCACCAACCTCAACCTCAAGCTCACCCTTTTCATTTCGAAATTGTACGATGGGTATGACCGCTTCTGACTTCAGTCCCGCATGAACAATAACTACATCAGAGTTCACGCCGATCACCTTACCCATAAGAATAGCGCCCGGCTTGATCTGTCGATCGGAAAAACTTTCTTCTAATAATTCCGCAAAAGATTCACTCATTCTATTTTCCCTGCCTGAATTAACCGTCACTCACCTTTACCGGTGACCAGCCTGTACCCAGTAGCCACTCAAAAATATACTCAGCTACCTCATTCTCATCCAGCTCAGTCGAATCCAACACACGAGCATCCTGAGCTGGCCGAAGCGGCGCAACGTTTCTTTCTAGATCACGCCTGTCCCGCCTATACACATGCCGGGAGAGGGCGGCCAAGTTAACATCAATACCCTTGTCTTTCAACTGGTTATATCGCCTCGATGCCCTTTCCTCCGGACTTGCAGTGAGAAATACCTTAAGTATTGCGTCAGGAAAAACTATTGTGCCCATATCACGGCCATCGGCTACTAACCCAGGAGCTTGTGCAAACCTCCGCTGGCGAGCTACTACGATGTTCCGAATAGTTGGCTGTAGCGCGATTTTAGATGCATTGGTGCCGCACGCTTCAGTTCGCATGTCTTTACTTACCTCTTTGCCCTCAAGGAACACTTGCTCCAAATCGCTCGCTGGGGCAAAACTAATATTCATATTACTCGCAATATGAGCGAGTCTTTCCGGATCATCCAAAGATAACTTACCCTCTACCGCTGCTAGCGCCACCAAACGATAGAGCGCCCCGCTATCAAGAAGGTGCCACCCAAGTCTCCGTGCAAGCTTCCGGCTAACCGTACCCTTTCCGGAGCCACTTGGTCCGTCAATAGCCAACACAGGAACATAATCAGTCAACAGCCCCCCCCGTACTCGTTTCTATCCTCAGTCCAGCCTGAGCAGCAGTAATCAAAAAATTCGGGAAGGATGTTGCTACTTCACTAGCGCCAAGAATTTCTATTGGTCCCTTTGCTACTACGCTTGCCAACGCAAAAGCCATAGCAACCCGATGATCGTTACAGCTGTCTACCGTCCCACCACCGAGACCACCGCCATTTATAGTAAGCCCATCTGATTGCTCATGAACCTCCGTTCCTAGCATTTTAAGTCCCTCTGCCATTACCCTCAGGCGATCACTTTCCTTATAACGCAATTCCTTTGCACCGCTTACCACAGTCATACCATCAGCGCATGCAGCCGCTACAAACAAGGCTGGGAATTCATCTATAGCCTGTGGAACCAACTCCCGTGGTATCTTAATTCCGTGTAATGTACTTTTTTTGACCTCTATGTCAGCTGTTGGCTCTAGGCTTTGGTCACGGTTGTGTTTTATCTCTATCTGGGCACCCATTGCTCTCAAAATGGACAGTAACCCAGTTCGTGAGGGATTCACGCCAACATTTTTTATTAACAATCCAAGTTCGCTAGCCAAACACCCCGCTACAATAAAAAAAGCTGCCGAGGAAAAATCTCCAGGAACCACAATCCTAGTACCTCTAGGTTGTGCTGGCCCCTCAAGACTGACCTTATGACTGTCGTCCGTAACTACTTTAACTCCCATTTTTAAAAGCATTCGCTCAGTATGATCCCTAGTTATGCCCGGGGACTGTATAGTTGTAACTCCTCTTGCAGAGAGACCCGCAAAGAGAAGTGCAGATTTCACTTGGGCACTAGCTATCTTCAATCTATGCGACACGCCTATTAAGTTCTCAGCGCATTGAATTAAAACGGGCGGATATCCATCTTGCGTTTCAATTTTTGCTCCCATGGCCCGAAGAGGCTCAACTACTCTTGTCATTGGGCGCCTCCTCAAAGACTGGTCTCCCGTTAATGTGGCCTCAAAAGACTGCGGGGCCAGAAGTCCAGTTAACAACCGCATTGCTGTGCCAGAATTACCAAGATCCAGGGAATCAAGCGGGGCCCTAAGGCCCTGTAACCCTACGCCCTTGATGACGACCGTACTGTCAGGGCCGTGATTAATACTCACGCCCATTCTTTCTAACGCAACCCAAGTCGCGATACAGTCTTCCCCTCTTAGGATGCCCTCAATTTGAGTGTTTCCCTCTGCCACAGCACCCAACATGAGAGCTCGGTGAGAAATTGATTTGTCGCCTGGAACTGAAATGACCCCGCCGACGCTGTCTACTGGATGGGCGAAATAGGACAGGCAGGGTTCAACCACAACGAGCAATCTCCCGGTGCGCGCTCATAAAACCGCTTTAGGATAGGCTCCTAGAATTCGAAATAGGCTTGAGTTTGACTCCATTTCACTCAAAGCCTTAGCGATAGAATCGTCTTCTACGTGACCATCTATATCCACAAAAAAGACATACTCCCACTTCTCCCGCCTTGATGGTCTCGATTCTATCCGAGACATGTTGACACCATGCCGAGCCAAAGGATCTAACAAATTATTCAGAATTCCCGGGCCCTTAGCTCCACCGGCAGAGACCAACAAAGAAGTCTTGTCAGCCCCGCTTGGCGGAAACAGTTGACGGCCAATCACGAGAAACCGGGTGGTATTATCAGCCTGATCCTCAATATCCTCAAATAAGATCCTAAGATCATAAACCTCAGCAGCCGCATCCCCAGCTATTGCGGCTGTACCATCCTCGTCGCGCGCCCGGCGCGCTGCTTCAGCGTTACTGGCCACTGGTATTTGCTCAATTTTTGGTAAGTATTCAGCAAGCCAACCGCGACACTGGGCCATTGATTGAGGGTGCGAGCAAACGCGGAGAATCTGGTTTATTTTGGGCATTCGGCCCATTAGGTGCTGGCGGATCCGTAATTCCACCTCACCGCAGATCCTTAAGGGGGAAACGATAAACATATCAAGCGTATTATTTACCGCTCCTTCGATTGAATTTTCTACTGGAACCACACCAAAATCTGCGGCACCGGATTCCACCTCATGAAATACTTCATCTATGCTCGTCAGCGATAGAGCACGAACAGAATGACCAAAATGCTTTAGAACAGCCGTCTGCGTAAACGTGCCTTCCGGCCCGAGATAGCCAACCTTTAATGGCTCTTCTGTGGCTAGACAAGCGGACATGAGTTCCCTAAAGAGCCGCACCATTTCGTCGTCTCTCAGGGGGCCATTATTACGCTTAACCACCTCGCGCAGCACCCGGCGGTAGCCGTGCTCGCCTTCAAGCGGCAACAGGCGCGTGGTGCCGAGGCCGCGGAACCCGGCAAAGGTTTTGATAGCTCCGCCCGGCGCAACGCCCATGACATATCCATCGAGAAAGCCGTAATGCGTGGATTTCATATCCAGATTGGAGCCAATCTTGGCGTAAGCGTCCACATTACCGGCCGCGGTGGTGAGGTCATATGTGGGGCCGAGAAGGGATGCTTCCACACCTTCATGGGAGTCAGCCAAAGCCGTGCCGCCTGTAAACGCAGCGCCACCAGCGGCTAGACCGGCAGCCAGGGCAGCCCTACGGCCGATTGACACCTCTAACGGTGTGCCGTCGAAGTTATTGATGAATTTTGTCATGGTTAATTCCTTTTGTTATTTGCACTCGCCACGTCCTGAAATTTCTGTCGTGCTTTGCACGCTAACGCATGACGCGAATTTC
>CAJWKT010000075.1 GCA_913041665.1 uncultured Gammaproteobacteria bacterium
TGAATATCAATCCCATCAATGCGTCGTCGAAATTCATCTAGAGACTCCATTTCCTTCTTATTTTTTTGTCTCTTCATCGCTCAGGACTCAAAAATTGGTAAAACTCTCACACACAGTATGCCATTGATTGAGCGAATTCGTTTAAGCGTTTCAGCGCTAACTGGTCCATCAAGATCTACGATAGTATGTGCCACTGCTCCTCTAGAGACATTCAGGAGATCAGCGATGTTGATATCCTCCTGGGCGAGATGGGTGGAAACTTGTCCTACCATATTTGGCACATTAGTGTTTGCGATTACAATCCTGTGCGGTCGCATACGTCTTAGCAGCGCATCTGAGAAATTCACTGAGTGACGGATATTGCCGTTCTCAAGAAAGTCCTGCAGATTATTAGTAACCATGACGGCACAATTTTCCTCCGCCTCCCAAGTTGATGCCCCCAAGTGCGGCAAACAGATGACGCCCTCTTTTCCTATTAAATCCCGGGTGGGAAAGTCGGTTACATAACCTGACAGAGATCCCTCTGCCAAGCTCTGCAAAACAGCCTTATTCTCATATATTCCGTGGCGCGCAAAGTTAAGCGCGACAGCTCCTTTTGGCATAACGGACAACTGGCTCTGGCCAATCAAGCCTCGTGTATCATCGTTCAGCGGTACATGAACCGTAACAATATTTGCTCGATTAAAAACCTCGTTCATACTCGGAGCCTGCTCCACGCCTGCGGACAACTGCCAAGCCCGATCAACAGTTATTTTGGAATCATATCCAATAACATTCATGCCTAATTCAAGTGCCGCATTCGCAACCTCAACGCCGATAGCACCCAGTCCAATTACACCGAGTGTTTTACCGGGGAGCTCGAAGCCAACAAAACGCCTCTTTCCCGACTCAATGGCCTCAGCTAATTCTTTTTCTGATCCCTCAAGCTTACGGACATAATCCCATGCTTCTATAACGTTGCGAGCTGCTAAAAAAAGGCCCGTCAGAACTAGTTCCTTCACCGCATTAGCATTTGCGCCGGGAGCATTAAAAACCGGAATGCCAAGTGTGGTTAGTTTTTCAACGGGAACATTGTTCACTCCAGCACCTGCGCGCGCTACCGCAAGCAGCGATTTTGAAATTTCCATCTCGTGAATATCCTGAGAGCGCAGAAGCACAGCATCTGGATTTACAATTTCGGATGCAACTTCGTAGCGTTCCATTGGAAATTGCCTCTGTCCCTGAAGATCAAGATTGTTCAGGGCTAAAATTTTGAACTGCCGCTTCATTATCATCTATCCCTTAGCCGTAACGAGCCACAAAATCCGCCATAAAACTGAGTAACGCATCTACACCTTTCTCCGGCATTGCGTTATAAAGACTTGCGCGCATTCCACCGATGGATCGATGCCCCCTAATGTTTGTGATCCCGGCTTGGCTAGCTCTTTCAATAAAAGTTGCATCTAGCTTTGGATCCGCTAGCGTGAATGGAATATTCATTCGTGAACGGCAAGCAGAATCTACTGCATTGCTATAGAAGTCCGATGCATCAATAGCCGCATAGAGCTTCGATGATTTACGTTTATTCAAATCAGCCATTGCGGAAAGGCCACCCTGCTTTTGTAGCCACTGAAAAACTAATCCCGACATGTACCAAGCAAAAGTGGGGGGGGTGTTTGACATAGAGCCGCTACCTGCCATCACTTGGTAATTAACCACCGATGGTGTCTCGAGACGGGCGCGCCCAATAAGATCCTCCCTCACTATTACAATAGTGATACCGGCTGGACCTATGTTTTTTTGTGCTCCTGCGTAAATCAACCCGAAACGAGCAATATCTACGGGTTGCGACAAAATCGTGGAGGACATATCTACAATTAAGGGTGAATCAGAGACCTCGGGGATAAAATGAAATTCGACACCATGGATAGTCTCATTTGGCGTGTAATGTAAATAGACTGCGTCCGAAGAAACTTTCCATGTAGCAGGATCCGGAATACAAGTGTACTGATTGTTCGCACCATCAGTCACTATATTTGTGTGGGCATACCGTGTCGCCTCGGCCTGAGCTTTCTTCCCCCAACTGCCTGTAATTGCATAATCAACGATTGATTCTTTTCTTGCAAGATTGAGCGGAACCGCCGCAAACTGTAGAGTTGCACCGCCTTGCAAAAACAGTATGTTGTAGTTTTCTGGAACCTTTAGAAGCTTACGGAGATCGTCGTCCGCACGATCGGCGATTGCCGAAAACTCCGGGCTACGATGGCTTACCTCAACAACAGATGCTCCTGTTCCTTCCCAGTTTAGCAACTCTAATCGAGCTTGCTCTAAAACCGGTCCAGGGAGAACGGCTGGCCCCGCGCTGAAATTATATACGCGCTCCTGAAACATATTCTTGCCCTAACTTGGTTATTACTCCTGTAAAATTTCGACGCGCTCAAGGCCGACCAAACGGTCGCCTTCATCTAAACGAATTAATTTGACGCCCTGCGTATTGCGGCCCATTACTGAAATATCCGCAACAGGAGTCCGCACGAGGGTTCCGGAGGAACTTATTAACATAACCTCATTGTCATCAGAAATTTGCAATGCCCCAATTAATTGACCATTTCGTTCCGATGTTTGTATCGCAATAACTCCTTTGCCGCCCCGACCCTGCGAATGAAAGTCCTCAATAGGAGTTCGCTTTCCATAGCCATTTTCAGTGGCTGTAAGAATCAGTCCTTGCTCAAGAATCTCAAGTGCAATTACCGCATCATGTTCTCCCGCTAAGCGCAGTCCACGAACCCCAGCAGCTGTTCGGCCCATAGGACGCACATTTGATTCAGCAAACCGAATAGCCTTGCCTGAGCGCGCAAATAACATAATATCGCGCTCCCCATCTGTGATAGCCGCTCCAATTAAACGGTCGTCGGTCCGCAAATCTACGGCAATAATTCCATTACTCCGTGGGCGAGAAAAAGCATGAAGTGGTGTTTTTTTGACGGTTCCTTGGCTCGTAGCAAACATTACAAACCTATCTTCATCAAAATCTCGTACTGGCACCACTGCATTAATTCTCTCCTCCTTCGTGAGTGGCAAAAGATTCACGATAGGACGACCCCTAGCGACAGGGCTTGCTCGGGGTACCTGATACACTTTAAGCCAGTACACCTTTCCTAAACTTGAAAAACATAACAGCGTGTCATGAGAATTCGCAATGAATAATTGATCAATAAAATCTTCCCCCTTCACCTTTGCTGCTGCTCGCCCTCGCCCACCGCGACGTTGAGCCTGGTACGCCTCAACTGGTTGAGCCTTTGCGTAACCTCCATGAGAAATCGTAACAACGACATCCTCCTCAGGGATTAAATCCTCATTTGTTAGCTCAGTATAGTTTTCGACGATCTCCGTACAACGACTGTCTGCATAAGCTTCCCTAATCTCGGTAAGCTCGCCCCTAATAACAAGAGCCAGCTCTCCTGGATTAGATAGGATCTGAAGGTATTTTTTAATATTTTCAATCAAACCCTCGTACGAATTTAATATTTTATCCTGCTCTAAGGCAGTCAATCGATGTAGTCTCAGGTCGAGAATAGCTCGGGCTTGCGCTTCAGAAAAACGATATCCGGATTCAGTTAAACCAAGCGAAGCTGATATACCTTCCGGGCGGACATTCTCTGACCCACTTCTATCAACCATTTTTACAGCAACACCAGGTGGCCATGCCTGCTCCATGAGGGATATTCTCGCTTTCGCTGGTGAAGCTGACTTTTTGATGAGGGCAATAAGATCGTCGATATTTTCGAGTGCTACCATCTGCCCCTCTAGAATATGTGCCTGCTCCTTTGCCTTTCGAAGGTTATAAAGCGTGCGTCGAGTTACAATTTCGCGACGATGACGCAAGAAAGCTTCGAGAAGTTCTTTGAGACCCAATAAGCGTGGCTGGCCATCCACAAGTCCCACCATATTGATCCCAAATACGCTCT
Organism: uncultured Gammaproteobacteria bacterium; assembly: GCA_913041665.1. Lineage (GTDB taxonomy): Bacteria > Pseudomonadota > Gammaproteobacteria > Steroidobacterales > Rariloculaceae > CAJWKT01. The sequence continues at coordinate 3,948 of CAJWKT010000075.1, forward strand.
GTAGAGACGTTTGTTTGTACAAGTTATTCAATACAACTTCTGCAATCTCTCCTTTGCGAAGCTCAATGACAACACGCATACCATCTTTGTCAGACTCATCCCGCAGTTCCGTTATTCCTTCAAGACGCTTCTCGCGAACGAGTTCCGCTATCTTTTCGATAAGGCGGGCCTTATTAACCTGATAAGGAAGCTCGGTTACTATAAGGGCTTCCCTGCCCCTCTTATCGATAGGCTCGAGATGCGTCCTACCTCGAACGTATATCCGGCCTCGGCCAGTATTGTAGGCGCTAATAACTCCCTGAGTCCCATGAATAAGACCTGCTGTGGGGAAATCGGGACCCGGTAGAAATTCAAGTAATTGACCAACGGTAGCATCGGGATTTTCAAGTAGCATCAAGCACGCATCAATTACCTCTCCTAAATTATGTGGTGGAATATTGGTGGCCATTCCCACGGCAATGCCTGATGAGCCATTGACGAGAAGATTGGGGACCCGTGTTGGCAATACTGATGGCTCATATTCGCTTTCATCATAATTAGGGGTAAAGTCAACGGTCTCTTTTTCAATATCCGCTAACAGCTCATGCGCCATACGAGTCATGCGCATTTCCGTGTAACGCATAGCAGCTGGCGCATCTCCATCTACGGACCCGAAGTTACCCTGGCCATCTACTAACGTATAACGCATGGAAAAGCCTTGAGCCATGCGAACAATAGTGTCATAAACAGCCGCATCTCCATGGGGGTGATACTTACCAATTACATCCCCCACAACACGGGCCGATTTCTTGTACGGGCGATTGTAGTCGTTGCCAAGCTCTCGCATGGCAAAAAGAACTCTTCGATGTACAGGCTTTAACCCATCGCGCACATCAGGCAATGCCCGCCCCACAATGACGCTCATAGCGTAATCAAGATACGACCGCTTCATCTCGTCTTCGAGATTTATGGGTAAAATTTCTTTAGCAACACCGGCCATACGATTTCCTGTAAATATCCACCCTCTCAAGCATACCAATCGTATCCGAGGGAGCCTTATTGAATTGCGTGATTATTGGCCTTCAGACCATCGCAGCCTGTGCCGCATAGTCCCTAGCAAAGGCCCGACAAAAGAGGTTCCAATAGTTGAAATATATCCTGAATTTTATCACATTGGTAAGCACCTCCGTAGTTAAAAAACAGGGGTCCTCGAGTTTACTGATCAGGATATAATTACCCTGGAGGATGGGTGGCCAATTTGGCAACGGAAAAGTTGGCTTCAAACATTGGTGGGTCAGCTTTCTCTTAGATATTAACTATGTAGCTGTCTGTGATATCTTCAAAAAGACGCTACATATCCCTAGGCCATCCTCATGGATCCCTCTCATTTTCGTGGTAAGGAAAAAATCCACTGAAAACATGCGTAAAATCTGTGAAGAGCAATCATTATTATTAGGTAAACCCCAAATGAGCCAAACTACACACAATTTTGATCCAACTGAGTTGGCTAAATTTGAGTCGCATGCTGATGAATGGTGGAACCCAAATGGACCATTTCAAACTCTCCATGAAATCAACCCATTGCGGCTAAATTACATTGAAAAATATTTTCCCTTGAAAGAACAATCTGTACTTGATATTGGTTGCGGCGGCGGCATTTTAGCTGAAGGGATGGCGCAAAGAGGTGCCCACGTAATAGGCATTGATCTCGCAGAATCAAGCATAGAGAAAGCCCGCCGTCATGCGGCAAAAGCCAATGTGACTGTGGAGTATTTCTGCAAGGACGCAGAATCAATGGCCAATGAAAATCCTGGTGCCTTCGATGCAATCACGTGCCTTGAGTTATTAGAGCATGTACCCTACCCGCAGGAACTAGTTAATGCCTGCAGCAAAGCACTCGCCCCTGGTGGATCTGCCTTTTTCTCTACAATCAATAGAAACCTTAAGAGCTTCCTGTTTGCCATAGTTGGCGCTGAATATATCCTTAAAATGATACCCAAGGGGACCCATGAATATGTGAAGCTGATAAAGCCAGCTGAACTTATAGGCTGGTGTCGTGCGGACGGCCTAGAGGTGCAGCATCTTACTGGCCTACACTTTAACCCATTAACCCAACGCTACCGACTTGGAGGCAAGGTCAACGTAAATTATTTTTGCTGGTGTATCAAAAAATGATCCTTGTGCAACTAAAGGCAGTTTTGCTGGATTTAGATGGGACATTAGTAGATACCGCACCAGACCTGGTAGCGGTTCTAAATATAATGCTCAAGGAAAACGGCCAAAATGCGGTGCCATACGCAATTGCCCGCAATGTCGTTTCAGAAGGGGCTCTTGGTTTACTTCGGTTAGGCTTTGGATTCAATCTAGGTTCAGCCGAAGAAGAGGCACTCCGAAACCAATTTCTGAATCTATATCTGAAACATAGACCTATTAAATCAAAAATATTCAATGGTTTATATAATATTCTTAATATTTTATATAAGAATAAGATTTCCTGGGGAATAGTTACTAATAAACCAGAAAATATGACATTTCCGCTACTCAAATCCCTCGGAATTTATGAACGAGCCACTTCAATCGTAAGTGGTGACCGCCTATCTGAACGAAAACCACACCCCGCCCCCTTACTCCTCGCGGCCAAAGAGGTTGGAGCTAAACCCAATCAATGTGTCTATGTAGGGGATGCCCGTCGGGATATTGTGGCCGGTCAAGCCGCCGGCATGCACACAATAACTGCAGCTTACGGGTATATACCGCCCTCTGAGGACACTAGCAACTGGGGAGCTGATTGTATTATTAGAAGACCCGTAGATCTCACACAAGCCCTTCAAGAATTGGATTCTAGTGAAAGGTATTCTTAGCGCTGCAGAAAACGCTAGACTTTATCTTGGTATCCCAAGGCTACGTCAAGTGACTAAAGATTTTTTAATATAGCCTGATGTATTAGCGCGCGCGAAGACCGACGTTTTTATGTAACGTCTGAATTTCTTTCAGCGTGAGCCTACGAGAACCGCCGCGTCGAAGATTTCCTAACAGGATTGGGCCGTAACGAATCCGAATTAAGCGACTGACCTGAAAATCAAGAGCCTTAAATATCCGCCTAATCTCTCGATAACGACCCCCTCCCAAGCTCACCCGATACCATTGGTTTTTCCCGGAACCTCCGCTATAAATAATCTCCTGAAGCCGGGCAATACCATCCTCAAGTCTCACTCCTCGCTTTAGCAAGTTACAGTGGGTGTCCGACAGCTTTCCTAGCAGCCGCACCGAGTACTCCCGTTGGATGCCATAGCTCGGATGCATCAACCTATGGGCCAACTCTCCATTTGTCGTTAGCAACAAGAGTCCTGAGGTGTTTATATCTAAACGACCTACGCTAACCCAGCGTCTTTGGCTTGGATCCTTAACGGCCTCAAATACAGTAGCTCGTCCCTCAGGGTCATTTCTTGTACACACTTCCCCGGTAGGCTTGTAATAGGCAATAAATTGTTCATTTTTTAGCTGGTGATTCCTCTGAAGGTTGATTATGCGGCCATCTACCTTAATGTTTTCTTTTCCGTTCAGCGCCTCTCCAAGCTGAGCCGGCCTACCATTAACAAAAACACGCCCCTGCTCTATCCAGCGCTCTATAGTTCGACGAGAGCCAACACCATAATTTGCCAGTACTTTTTGTATTCTCTCTGCCACCAAGTTCCAAGACTGCACTATCTAGACACGGATGCCCAGTATGAGCCTTTGTCCTTTCTTCAGCTGGGCTCCAGGTTAGTCAGTGGAATGACGGTACCTGAAGACTTATCAGAGCTGTTTCGCTCTGCAGCACCATCTGTCAATGACTCGGGCCCCTTATTGTTCTGTTCTAGCGAATCAATTAAATCAGCCTGTGGACTTACCTGTGGCAGCCCCGATCCGACCCCATCGACCACTAACTCTTTAATTTCTGAAAGTGGCGGCAAATCGTCTAATTTCTTCATGCCAAAGTAATCAAGAAAATCCGATGTGGTAGCAAACATAGCAGGCCTACCCGGCACATCACGATGTCCAACTATCTTTACCCACCCCCTTTCCAGTAAAGTTCGGATGATATTAGTAGTTACTGCAACACCGCGCACGTCCTCAATTTCCCCTCTCGTAATCGGCTGCCGATAAGCAATTAAAGACAAAGTCTCGAGTAGTGCCCGACTATATCTTGGCGCCCTTTCTTCCCATAATGGCACGAGCCAATCCGCCATAGAGCCCTTAATTTGTATACGATAACCGCTCGCCACCTCCTTAAGCTCAATGCCGCGGTCCTCGTAATCCCCAGCAAGTGCATCTAGAGCCTCTCTAAGGGCCTTTCGATCCGGCCCAGATCGTTTTCCAAAGAGCTCGGATATCTTATCTAGAGATAGAGGGCAGCCGGCGGCTAATAGAGCCGCTTCTACAATTTTTTTAATCTCAATATGTTCCATCTTTCCTAGTTAAGCAGGTTCCGTTTTAGTGGCATTTTTCTCAAGCTTTGGGTTGTATGAAACCCTCACGTGAATAGGATCGTAAGGATCCTGCTGCACTACTTCAATCAACGCCTCCCTAAGTAACTCTAAGATCGCAAGAAAACTTACAGTGACACCCATTCTGCCTTCTTTAGGGTCAAACAGATCTGTAAAATCGGCAAAAACCTTACTTTCCAATTTTACTAAAATCTCTGACATGCGCTCTCGGACGGATAGAGGCTCTCTCTCAAAATGCAAGTTAGCAAACTGCTCTGAACGAGCAACAACGTCCTTAAAGGAAAGTATTAATTCCTTGAGCGTAAGATCCGGAAGCTTAGTGATAACCTTTCGCTCTAAAACCTCTGCGCTGGCTTGAATAACGTCTCTCTCTAGGCGTTCAAGAGCATTTATTTCATCGGATGCCGCCTTAAAGCGCTCATACTCCTGAAGACGCCGGGCCAACTCAGCCCTAGGATCCTCTTCCTCATTCTCCATTTCCTCTGACCGCGGTAGTAACATCCTTGACTTGATCTCTGCCAACGTCGCAGCCATCACAAGATATTCGCCTGCTAGTTCAAATTGTATCTCACTCATTAATTCTATGTATTCCACGTACTGTCGGGTAATCTCAGCAATAGGGATATCTAGAATATCGATATTTTGACGCCGAATCAGATATAACAATAAATCCAATGGCCCCTCAAAAGCCTCTAGAAATACCTCGAGCGCATGGGGTGGAATGTAAAGATCGCGTGGCAATTCCGTAAGTGGTTCGCCCTCTACAACAGCAAAAGGCATTTCGCTCTGTGAAGGCGTACTCCCCTCACTACTCACCGGAGGGGGGCCAGTCGGCACAAGTCTTAGTTCCGCCTTATCGGACTGATTCGAGTCGATAGTCATTTACGCTATGCCCGCAACCGAAAAGAAAAAATCAAGAAAGAAAAATCTAAATGGGTCAATAAAAGTCCACAGCAGCCCCGTAAACATAAGGCCAATAACAATCATAAAACCGAAAGGCTCAATTCTATGCAATAAGAGTGCATTTCTTGGAGGTAACAGCCCCGCAAGAACTCGACCACCATCCAAAGGAGGAATAGGTAACATATTAAATACAGCTAGAATGACATTTATATGAATTCCAAACAAACACATCCCTATTATCCAGCCTGAAAACCCGCCAGCAGTCATGGATAACGATGACATTAAGCCACTAATAAAAGCCCAGCCTAACGCCATTAATAAATTAGCTACTGGTCCGGCGACTGCTACCAAAACCATGTCTCTCCTAGGCTGACGTAAGTTGTGAAATGCCACCGGAACCGGTTTTGCCCATCCAAAAATGAATGGGGTAAATAACGCAAGAACCATCGGGACAACAACTGTGCCCATGGGGTCCACATGCTTGATGGGATTAACAGTGAGTCGCCCTGCTAGCTCTGCTGTTTGATCACCCAGCTTCATGGCTACCCACCCATGAGCGACCTCATGCAGGGTTACTGCGAACAGCACAGGAATTACGGCCACGGACAGAATCCCTAAAAAGCCCGCTATATCGATGCCTGGCATCTGGATAGTATACTCACTTCGAATGCGGTTCTCACTGGTCAGCACCTGCCACTCGACTGTTTTGCCAAAACCCTTCGTTGCCATCTTCAATTTTAGTTGCCATGCCCCTAAACCCACCTGATCTGGTAATCTCAGGTTTTCCATGTAGGGTTAGGCCTTTTTGCAGCTGCAAGCATTATGAAGCTACTATTAGATTTTTTCCCCGTCGTTGCATTTTTTGTCGCATACCAGATTGCCGACATTTATGTCGCAACAGCCACAATAATGGCGGCAATGGTTGTTCAGATTATCATCCTGTGGCTATGGAAACGCTCAATAGGTCGTATGGTGCTGCTATCTACCCTCTTGGTCCTAATTTTTGGCTCAATAACTCTGTGGCTTCGGGATGGAATTTTCATACAGTGGAAACCCACAGTAATCTATATACTCCTAGCATTAGGTTTTTCAGGAGCCCAACTACTAACGAAATCAACCCCAATGGAACGACTCATGGGTGAAACCATTACTATAAATAGCGCCATCTGGAAAAAAATTAATGTCATGTGGATAGGTGTTTTTTTATTTTTGGCCGTAACTAACTTGTTTGTAGTCTATAACTTCAGTGAGTCCACTTGGGTCAACTTCAAGCTATTTGGGGTTCTTGGAATAACGTTATTGGCGACAATTGTTCAGGTCATTTGGATCACGCGCCATGCAAATACAGACAAAAACCCTAGTAGCACAATATCTTAATTTCAGATGCAGCCTACTTATTAGCTAATGAATAATAAAACTACTAAAAAAGATTGCGTTGCCCGTATTCGCTCCTGCCTTGAAGCAGCATTTCAACCGGAGGCCTTGGAAATTACTGATGATACTGCATCGCATGAGGGTCACGCGGGGGCGCAGGAAGGAAAAGGGCACTATAAGATCCGAATAATTTCTGGATCTTTCTCGGGCATGCGCCCAATTGACCGCCATCGATTGGTTTTTGACGCCCTCGGTGAGATGATGGAAACAGACATCCACGCAATCAGCGTTACTGCATTACCAACGACAAGCGCTACTTACTAGAGAAACGGCAAAGGAATCCCCATGACTTCAGCACAACTA
>CAJWKT010000076.1 GCA_913041665.1 uncultured Gammaproteobacteria bacterium
CCGCGGCGACCACCAATCATGAGTAGGCCACCACCCCGATAGCTCACGAAATCGTGAATCATTTCCTGTTGGTGCTCGCTAAGTTGAGCCGCGGCAAAACTACCGATAATGAGTGCATCGTAAGCAAATAATGTCTCTCGGTCAGATGGAAAACCACTCTCAAGCTCGTCAGAAGATTCAATTCCCTGACGATAAAATTTGTTGGGGGTAGTTCTCAGTAAGGTAACCAACCTGATAACTAAATCCTTCTCGATGGCCCTACGAATGAACTTATACTCCCACCGCGGCTCACCCTCTATGTACAGTATGTGCCGACGCTGATCCGACACCTCTATCGGCCGAAATTGGGAATTATTTATGGTGTTCGGTTCACCTGGAATTGAGTCCAGCGCAAAATGAAGATCCTTGAGACCAGCACCACCCAAATCAAAATCCACCCAACTGGTGGTAGTACCGGCGCTATCAGAAAGAGATAGATTTTTGGATACTAAAATCGTTTCCCCATCATATACTCTGAGTCTTACCTCGTTCGCCCCAGCATGGCGAATACTAACTTGGGCATTAACCCGAGCACCTGGTGACACCTGCGGCGATATAGACACGCGCTCCAACTCTACGTCTTCAGGGATCTGCTCGCGGCCAACACCCACTGCATGCACTGGGACGCCGAAGCCTGCTATCTCAGCCAACTTGGCATTGTCCAGTTCGTTTGAATTATCGCTGCCATCACTCACTAGTATCACTGCACTAAGCGCCGAAGAACCTGCTCCTCTCAAAATATCCAGTAACGCACTGCCGATGTGCGTCGCAGGCCCAGGAGGTGGCACCTGTTCTAACGACTCGATAGACGTTAAATCACGGGAAAACGCGTGCAACTGTACCTCAGCAATATCCCCCAAACTGTCTATGACGCCGCCTTCATTGAACGCTGCGACCACCTGCTGCAGGCGGGACTCTCCGTCTCCGTAGCCCATGCTGGCAGAGGCATCAACCAACACAGCGACGCTATTGTCCCTTGCGCGTAATTGCTCTGTTGAAAGAGTAGGCTTCCAGAGCATCATTAATATGAGGGCAACAACCGCTGTTTGAAGGATGCCCACAACCAGTAGACGGGAAATTTTTAAGGATTCCTTGCGTCGCGCAAGACCAAGACCTACCAACACAGCAGCCAAGACACATAGTGTTATCAACAACCAAACGGACCAATTGCTGGCAAAGAGAAAATCGCCATTTTCAAAAGTAGCGAAGGAATACTTGAAAAAAAACTCGAACACTTTGATTTCTTTATCTATGGTCCAAAAATATGCTTGTTGACCCTACCCTCATTCCCATTGTCACCGCTGCCTGCAAGCTAAACACGATAACGGGTGAGGGAGAAAGCCCGCGATACCGCCACAACGATAGTATCACTTTGGTCGATAGTAAAAAGAATTCTAAAAATTTGACTGCCTGAACACCGTGGAAAGAACATCAAAAATCCTGCTATCCAATACTAAGTCTGCGAATAGCTACGATGTAATGACAGTTTCCAAGTATTTTGTTTCCACTGCTGGCATTATGATGACTCGTGAACACCACTCAAAAGATAACTGCGTTAGTTGTTGTAGTGGGCGTTGCCCTGTCAACGATCGTCACCGCAGAAACCGACGAAGAAAATATAAAGGCTTCTAGGAACCTGCCAGACTCTGAGTTTCACTTTACACGCCTCGTGTACAAAGATTACGGCTCTATAGGCTTCGGATTCAGGCGGGGCCGTGGGAGTTGGACAGTCGACATGCCTGAAGCAGAGTTTCACCTGAGTCAGGCTTAAGGCGGCTGACAAGGCTGGATGTCGAACCTGTAAGTCGATACACAGCAGAGGGCGGACGTTGGCTTCAAATCTCTGATGATGAAATTTTTAATTACCCTTGGCTATACGCGGTAGAGGTGGGTAATTGGTATCTAGATGACATGGAAGCAGCTCAGTTACGGGAATACCTTCTGCGGGGTGGGTTTCTAATGGTTGACGACTTTCATGGAACTCGCGAATGGGCAGGCTTTCTAGAATCGATGAAACGAGCGTTCCCAGACAGGCCGATATTAGAGATTCCCGATAGCGATGAAGTGTTGCATGTTCTATATGACTTAGATCAGCGCATTCAGATTCCGGGTATTTCGCCTATCATGAGGGGTCGCACTTGGGAAAGAGATGGGACTATGCCGCACTGGCGCGGGGTTTACGATGACGACGGTCGTCTTATGGTAGCCATAAATTTTAATATGGATCTGGGAGATGCCTGGGAACACGCTGACGACCCGAGGTACCCAGAACCCATGACCGCCTTGGCATATCGCTTCGCAGTCATCTATGCCATGACTCACTAAAGAGAAACCGGCACCCGTTACGTCGGATAAAAAGCTTATACCAAAATTAGATCTCTTTCATTGATATCGTTCTCAGCGTCCCATACCCGTACCGCCGCGCCCGGCCATGCCCATTCCCATGCCCATGCCCATACCGCCCGGTCTAGGCCTAGCAATCCATTCTTCCTCCGTTACTGAACCATTCCCATCGCCGTCCAAGGCATTGAAGAGCCGGTCAACGTTAATGCCTCTATTTCTAACTGCCGGCAGCTCCCTCATCTCATCCACAGTTAAGACGCCATCTTGGTTATTGTCGATATCGGCAAAATTAGGTGGACCAGATGGCTGAGCTAAAATTTGCCCAATTGATAAAACTGATATTGCCGCCAGAAAACCAATCGATACGATTTTCATGGAAATTCTCCCCAAAAAAGTGAATGTCTAAAAAACACGGGCGCTGATACTGTCAAACGCTTCTGAGAGCCGTAATTCCCTTTCATTTTTCCTTTGCCTGAAGCCTGTGGTACTGCATCTTCTCGCGAGCCTCACTAAGAGACATGCCCTGAGCAATCATTTCTCTGATTTTATTTTCGGCTTCCTGAATGGACTCAGCCGTTGTTAATACCTGATCCTCGCTATCTTTAGGCAACACCACTACGCCATCAGCATCACCACGCAGCAGGTCGCCGGGGCAAACCCGGCAGGTACCGATATTCACGGGAATATTTGCGGCGTCCACCTGCACCCTGTCTTTGCCCGTACGCATGATGTACCCACGACTGTAAATCGGATACCCAAGCTCCAAGCATAAACTTACATCACGGCAAACGCCGTCTATGACAGTTCCGGCAAGACCTTTCTTATGTGCCAACCAAGTCAGTATATCCCCCCAAACTGTTGCATCCATTCGTCCCTGATTATCCAGCACACAGACAGTACCTTCCTCTAACTCATCAATGTAATCGCCCACAGTTCCGGGTTTGACATCTGCGGGGCCATATTTCAGGGTAAAAGCTCGGCCGGTCATACGAAATGAGTGGTCCCGAGGTTGAATACCTAAACACTGGCCGCGGATTCCATACTTGTCTAGCGCATCGCTAAGAGTAGCTGTATCTAGTTTAGAGGCCCTTTCTATGTTGGTATCCATACGGTTTGTATCACTTGTTATTTGTCGAAATATACCAAATAAACAAAACCTTTTATCGAAATGTACGAAAGAAAGCCCCTCTTTCAATCCGGAAATGTCTTTTAAGGGGCTTTCCAGGCAGAAGGTAATCCTATAGTTTTGTTCTTAGAATAAAACGAGGAATGAAAAAATGAACGATGCCAGAAGCACTCAGGGCTCGGTTGCCGAGTCATTTCTGCGCGCTCTCAAACAAAGAGGCTTGGACATTGTTTTTGCTAATTCAGGCACCGACTTTGCGCCACTGATTGAAGCACTAGTTAGACTAAAAGAGGCGGGCGAAGAAACGCCTGACTTCATGACCATTCCCCATGAGAATTTAGCCATGGCCATGGCGCACGGCTATCATCGAGTATCTGGAAAGCCGGCAGCTGTTATGGTTCACGTCACCCCTGGAACCGCCAATGCTGTTTGTGGACTAATGAATGCCCAGCGCGACCATGTCCCTTTGGTACTCATAGCCGGACGCACACCCATAACCCAAGCAGGCTCCATAGCCTCAAGATCAGCTCCTATTCACTGGGGACAAGAGAATTTTGACCAAGCTGGTATGGTCCGTGAGTACACTAAATGGGACTATGAACTTAGGGCCGGACAATCTCCCAGCCAAATAGTAGGACGTGCGATAGATATTGCCTTAAATGAGCCTAAGGGGCCCGTATACTTAACCTTGCCCCGGGAAGTGCTAACGAACCAGGACAACAATGCTGCTGCGACACCTGCGCCTAAAATAATTTCGGCTCCAGAGCCGAATATCAGTGCAATCAATAAATTGGCGGAGTGGATTGCTAGGGCCGAACGTCCTGTTATTGTTACTTCACACGTCGGTCAAGACATCGAAGCATTTAAGCATCTTGCTTGGCTGGCTGACACATTTACAATCCCCGTCGCTGAAAACTGGGCCAATTGCGTCAACATAGCGGCAAGCCACTCCATGAGTCTCGGAGAGAATGCTACAGACTTTCTCTCTGAGGCAGACCTGATTTTAGTTATAGACAGTGAAGTACCATGGTTCCCTCGAGAGTTCAGTCCTTCACCTAAAACTAGGGTAGCCCACCTTGGCTTAGATCCACTTTGCGTGGATTATCCCATCCGCGTATTTCCTGCCGACCTAATAATTCCGGGACGGTCCGCTAGCGCCCTACTTTTATTGGGAGAAGCCTTAGAAAAACAAAACGCCGGTCATCAGATCTCTAAAACAGAGGGCCGGCGCAAAGCAGTGCAAAACTATCGCAACAATCGAAAAAAGGCCCTCCAAAAACAACTTGCAGATGCTCAGAAAAACAAAAGGATTCAGGGCAATTACCTTGGTGCTTGCCTCAAAGAAGTCGTTCCCAGTGACGCTGTGATAATTACAGAGCTAGGTGTCTCGGCCAGTTCACTTTCATTAGAGAAACCGCATACGTTGATCGGTGGTAACGTTTCTGGAGGACTAGGTTTCGGTTTAGGGGCAGCTCTAGGTGCCAAGCTTGCCGCACCAGAAAGGACAGTGATTGCAACTGTTGGAGATGGTTGTTACATGTTTGGAAATCCGACGCCATTTCACTACGTCTCACGGGCTGCAAATCTCCCTGTGCTCACAATCATCATGAACAACTCAAGATGGCATGCAGTCGAAGCGGCTACCCGAGCTGTTTATCCTGAGGGCCATGCTGCTCAAGCCGTAACAATGCCCCTAGTAGGGCTTGAACCCTCCCCAGATTTCTGCAAGGTAGCTCAAGCATCAGCTGCATTTACTCGGCGGGTGGAGAAACCGAAGGATCTTCGTCAAGCCATACTTGACGGGCTCGAGGCAGTCTCTAACGGACAACAGGCATTGCTGGATGTACGCACTTCCCCGGGAAGAAGTTAAGACATTCTCAAAAGATATCGCGTCGCTAATGGGAAAAGGCGAGTGTTACAGATTTTTTTTTCTCTGTTGAATGACTTTACGTGCATCTTCCAGTCGTTCCGGCGTTCCCACATCAAGCCACAGTCCATCGTAACGCAACCCCGCCAATAACCCCTGCCCGATAGCAGAATCAAAAATAGGGCGCAAAGATTGTCTTTCAGACTTAAAATTTCTGAAAAGCGCAGGATCTAGCAGCGCTATTCCAGTATAGGTCAATCGCGGCGGGGCTGCTGTCAATTGACCATCTGAAGTCAACCCGAAGTCCCCTGCCGAATGGTGCGGTGGATTGGGAACTAATACCAACAACCCCTTTCCTGTTGAAAAAGTAAGGCTGGAAAAATCAATATCGGTAAGAACGTCCGCACTCACAAGCAAAAAAGGATCATCCCCCAGTAATGGTAATGCGCAAATAATACCTCCCCCAGTATCTAAGGAAGGTTCACCTTCATAGCTGTAGGTAATCCGTAGTCCCCACCGGCTGCTACTCACTAGATGATTTTTAATTAACTCACCCTGATGGGACAAATTAATCACCACTTCACTGACCCCGGCCTCAGCCAGCCGTTTCAGATGACGCCCGATCAGGGTTTCAGTTCCCAGTTGCAGTAGTGGCTTCGGAGTCCCGATGGTCAGTTTTCCCATGCGCTCACCGCGCCCTGCTGCCAAAATCATTGCCTTCACTGGTTAAATCCGAGTTCATACATCATATGCGCGGACCCCTATAATTGATTGAAGCTACTCAGGAAGTATGCCATTGTGCTGCCTTTGATGCGCTCTAAGCTTTTGTTTTTCGAGAAATCCTCTTTACAACACATCGCGTGGCTCCCAATGTTTGGGCTTGTTCCGCTCACAACCAACGGGCAGGTTTGTTTGTCCACTGAGGATGTCCAAGCCACACAGATTGTGCAACGAATTTCTGCTGGCCAAGGCAACAATCAAATCGAAATCAATGCCGGCCACATAGACCTTTCCAACAAAGAGGGCGTGCAATTTTCTGGAGAAGTCGAGTTTCGATACGGAGACCGCAGTATCGTTGCCAAAAGCGCTTACTTCGATCAGGCAAATCAGCGTATGGAAGTTATTGGTACCACTACCTACTCGGACCCGAACCTTACTGTTTTTGGCGAAGGCGCTGAGGTAGACACAGAAAATGAAGAGGTCCTGTTCAGGGTAGCTGGGTTCGAAATCCCCGATGAAACAGCCAGGGGGTCCGCGAACGAAATTAAAATTCGGGGCGACCGAACTGTCAGTTTGCTATCGGTTAATTTCACAACTTGCCCCGTTGACAAGACGGACTGGGAGTTTCTTGCATCTGAACTCGATTTGAATGCCAGCACTGGATTTGGGACAGCTAGAGACGTGAAATTAAGATTCAAAGGCCTTCCCATCCTATATGCCCCCTACATCACGTTCCCTATTGATGATCAAAGAAAAAGCGGATTTCTGACACCACACTTTGGGCAAAGTGATAGAACAGGACTCGACCTAGAAATACCATACTATTTAAATCTTTCACCAAACTACGACATGACTTTGAAGCCGCGCTATTTAAGCAAACGCGGGCTCCAACTGAACACAGAATTTCGTTATCTTAGGCCGAGAAGTGGTGGGCAACTTAACCTAGAATACTTGCCTGACGATGATAAACTAAACCGCGCACGACGCTACTTCAACCTAAATCACGAAAGTTCATTTGGCTCCAGTTGGCACTTAATAACTAGCATTCAAAATGTCTCAGATGATTCTTACTTCGAGGACCTAGGTGGCAGTCTTAGTGTCACCAGCCAAACCCACCTAGACAGATATCTCCAAATCGCTTACCAAACACCCCGTTGGTCCCTCCTAACACGTATCCAAAGCTACCAAACTATCGATCCCAGAATCGAATCCAGTGAACGTCCTTACGAACGAATACCGCAGTTACTGTTCGACGGCGACTGGTCCGACAATCGATTGGGTATTCGGGTCACATCCGAACTCGTAAACTTCGATCGAGACCTTGGTACAACCGGATGGCGCTTCGATTCAAACCAAGAACTCAGTTTTTCTGTGAAAAAGGCTGGAATTTTTTTAACACCAGCAATCGCCCTACGCCAAACTAATTATTGGCTCAATGATGCAACATCTGATGGACAGGACTCAATCTCCAGAACACTGCCCATTGCAAGCCTGGATGCGGGACTAACACTGAAACGTTCAGTAAATAAGTTGGGTAACTGGATCCAAACGCTAGAGCCACGGGTACTCTATGTACACATTCCGTATAAGAATCAAACTCTGCTTCCTGTGTTTGATACGATCGATCCTGACTTTAATCTTGTGCAGCTCTTCCGAAAGTATCAGTTTTTAGGTCCGGATAGGGTTGCCGATGCCGATAAGATCAGCTTTGGCATTACAACTCGTCTAATTGATCAAAAAAATGGACAGGAAAAACTTACAGCAACATTAGGCCAAACTCGTTACCGAAGTACTGAGGGTGTTGTGCTGCCAGATAGTCTGTCTAGCATCTCTGATGAATCAGATTATATTGCCGAAATCTCAGTTAATATCTACAAGGCCTGGAATCTAGGAATAGATTACCAGTGGAACAGCTATACGAATGCAGCCGTTCGAAAAGAAGTACGTTTTCAGTATCGACCAAATGAGCGACGACTTTTCAGTTTTGGTTACCGTTATCGTCGCGATTTGCTAGAGCAAGGTGACATATCTTTGGTGTGGCCTATGGGAGACAGCTGGAGAGTAATTGGGCGATACAATTACTCCCTGCTGGAAAAGAAACCACTGGAGAAATTCCTCGGACTAGAGTATGAATCCTGTTGTTGGCGTGCCCGTCTTGTAGGAAGACGTTTTGTAAGCCGAAGAACCGGAGAATCTGACAGTTCCATTTCACTACAACTTCAACTAAAAGGCTTCAGCGATGAGTTCACGACTCCAGAAGAACTGCTCGACCGTGGTATTCTTGGCTATCAAGGTTTTGGCGGAGGGCCATAGCCTCATGAACAGAAAGGTTTTCCCATCCCTTGCATTGCTCGGGTTATGGTCTATTAGCATGTTCGGCTGGCCTCAAACGCGCGAGCTCGGAGGGACGGGCGAGCTATTAGATGGTATAGCCGCCATTGTGGATAACGGGATCGTACTAAGAAGCGAGTTCAACGAAAGGCTGGGACTAACAATTAACGCTCTTAACCAAATTCAGCTTCAAACACCGCCAGAACAGCGACGAGCTATGCCAGCGTTATCAATTCTTGAGGAGCAAGTTTTAGAGCAGCTAATACTGCATCAAGTTCAGCTGCAGCGAGCTCAGCGTTTCGGGATAATAGTCAGCGATGAATTTCTGAACCAAGTGCTCTCAGGAGTTGCGGAGGAAGCAAATTTAACGCTTGAGGATCTGCCTAATGCTCTGGCAGAAGAGGGTATCGACTATGCAATGTATCGCCAAGATACCCGCGAACAACTTATATTAGATCAACTTCAGCAGCGTGATGTAATTGCCCGGATTATTATTGCCCCACGAGAAATGGAGTTGTGCCTGTCTCGTAGCGAACAAAACGCAAGTGACGAAATTGACTACAACATTTCACACATACTCATAGGGTTACCCTCATCTGCTACTGATAATGAGGTTAATGAGGCCCATAAGCGTGTTGAAGAGATCTATGAAAGGCTACAAACAGGAGAGGAATTCTCGCAATTAGCGATCGCGTATTCAGAAAGTCAGACTGCATTAGATGGGGGGGCTCTCGGCTGGCGAAAAGGTGTACAGCTCCCCACTTTGTTTGCCTCGGAAGTCATTGCAATGGAAGCTGGCAACGTTTCTGATCAGATTCAAAGTGGTAGTGGCTTCCACATAGTGAGGCTCAATGATGTCCGTGGAGCCGAAACGATCATGATAGACCAAATCCGAGTCCGGCATATTCTGCTGCGGCCCAACGAAATCCTCGATGGCTCAGCAGTTATGCAAAAGCTCGTCGGGATACGAAATCAGATCATCGAAGGGGATGACTTTGCTACGCTCGCCCAAGCTACATCTGAGGACCCTGTGTCGTCAGCGGAAGGTGGTGATTTAGGCTGGGTGGGGCCTGGAACCTTTGTGCCAGAGTTTGAACAACAGTTGGCGACTCTAGGGCTCGCAGAACTTAGCGAGCCTTTTCAAACGCGTTTTGGCTGGCATATTGTGGAAATTACTGAACGGCGCTCCTACGACACCACCGAGGAGACGAAGGAATTGAAATGCGCAGAGCAAATACGTTCCACAAAACTAGAAGAAGAGCGGGAACTTTGGCTTCGCCGACTTCGAGACGAAGCCTTCGTAGAGAAACTCATATAACTCATCGTGAGGGCCATCTCGGTGGCATCTAGCCTTCCTATCATACTGTTGAGCTCAGGCGAACCCTCTGGGATCGGACCAGATATTTGTGTGACGCTCGCCATGAAAAAAATCCCTGCCCACCTGGCTGTTTTGGGCGATCCGGGCCTACTTGCGGAAAGAGCTAGTACACTTAAATTGGACCTCGACATTCAAGAACAAAAAAAGCTTTCAGATATCGCCCCCCATAGAGCCGGGCATTTGGACGTACTAGGGGTGTCACTAAAAACTCCTGCCTGTGCAGGCCAACTAAACTCTGCAAACGCTGAATACGTGATTGAACTACTTAAACGAGGAGTCGAGCTCTGCAAAACTTACAAAAAATCAGCATTAGTGACAGCACCAGTACAAAAAAGTGTGATCAATCAGGCCGGGATTAAATTTACTGGTCATACTGAATTTCTTGCAGATCTTACAGGAACGCGTACACCAGTTATGTTACTGGTTGCAAAAAATATGCGCGTCGCACTCGCAACCACACATCTACCATTGCGCGAGGTAGTGTCTGTTATTAATCGTCAAAGCCTAAAAAAAACTATTAACGTCCTGAACAATGATCTAGAGCAACGATTCGGTCTAAATAAACCGCGTATTGCCATTCTTGGACTCAATCCCCATGCAGGTGAAGCGGGTGTTATAGGAAATGAAGAACAGAAAATCATTCGCCCACTTATCGAAGAACTATCTAGTACTGGCCTGAACATTCAAGGACCATTATCTGCCGATACCGCTTTTACCCCAGCACGCCTAGCTGAATGCGATGTGATTTTGGCGATGTACCATGATCAAGGATTACCTGCAATCAAAGCTCTCTCATTTGGGAGTATCGTTAATGTCACCCTAGGGTTACCAATCATTCGAACTTCCGTAGATCACGGTACTGCGCTCACGCTTGCTGGCACGGGACAAGCCAAAACAGAAAGCCTAAAACAAGCCGTGCAGCTCGCCATAAAACTCCTACTTAACTCGGAATCTGT
>CAJWKT010000077.1 GCA_913041665.1 uncultured Gammaproteobacteria bacterium
TAAATCGGGGCGTAGCGCAGCCTGGTAGCGCACTACACTGGGGGTGTAGTGGTCGCAGGTTCAAATCCTGCCGTCCCGACCAACCACGCGGCTTGTATTGATAGTGCTTACTAACTGGACAAAAATTGGACAAAAATGTGGACAAAAATCAGATGTGTATAGTAACCTCATCAAAGGGTAGATCATCGGGGTTCATGTAATCCAGTGTAGTGGTGATAGATTCGTGAGTCATGACATTTGATATTGCAGTATTTGTATTACCTGCATCTTCTGATAACGTGGCAGCTAGCCCTCTGATCTCATGGAATGTCGTTGTTGATTCACCTCTCCACTTTTTGTGGCCCCAATTTCTGCGCCACATATACTGCAAGATCACGTAATTGCGAATCAGAAAGTATCTCTTTGAAAGCGGGCATTTTACCTTTACCTTCGATAGCCGCTAAAGCAACAACATTAGCCGAAGTGATGGCAGTTATGTTCGGGCCAACACCGTGACTGCCGCCGCCGTCGTTACCATGACAGGACGAACAATAAGTAGAATAAACTGTTTTCCCGGCCTCAACATTCGCTTGCTCAACGGCGACACTAGGCATGGAATCAGCGCCTGGTGCTCTACCTGGCCCCATCTTTCCATCCAAAGAAAATAGCCACACACTGTCTCCTGAGGGCGTACCGGCAAATAAATTACCGGCGGAATACACAACCACTTTTTGTTTACCTTTGTGCTCAAACGTTGTGGCCGGTGCATTCACACCAGCACCGGTTTGAAAATTCCATAGTTGATCACCCGTCTTAGAATCCAACGCCGTTAAGTCACCGTCATTGCGTCCGACAAACACTAAATCACCCGCGGTATTAATAGAGCCACTCCAGCAACTGTCTTTCCAACGCTGACTCCATACGACTTTATTGGTGGTCATATCCATGGCAGAAAATACACCGTTCAAAGGAATGGGTGTTCCCCCTGATCGGCCATTGGTGTATTTTTCACCCGCCACGGGTTCCTGTTCATGGGTTCTCACAAACACGCCCATTAGATCATTGGAGCAAGTATAAAGTAATCCGGCACGCGGATTATAGGAACTGGGCGGCCAATTACCCCCACCTATGCCACTGGGTTTCAGAACAACTTCTTGGTCCCAAAAGGGTGTGAAAATCCGGCCTTCGTTGACCAACTTATAACCTTCTGGTGCAATATCAATGTATTGCGGCACAGTTGAATCGCCAATAGGAAACGGCTGAGTGAGTGACGTGGCTTGACGTGGATCCTGGGCAACGGGTTTTTCTTCAATACCAATCAATGGCTCACCCGTGAGCCGATCAAGTATGTAAACCCAACCAGTTTTTGCTAGGTTCGCTAAGGCTTTACGCGGCTCGCCTTTGTAATCAACATCAAACAGGACAACTGGATTTGGCGCATCATAATCCCAAATGTCATGGTGAACTTGCTGGTAGTGCCAACGATATTCTCCCGTCTTTGCGTCAATTGCGACAATCGATGCGGTAAATAAATTGTCGCCTGGGCGCACCGATCCGTCATAATCTGGCCCAGCATTTCCCGTAGAGAAATACATCAAACCCAATTCAGGATCGACTGCTGGCGTTTGCCACACCGTGCCACCACCAAATTTCCAGGCGTCCGTATCTTGCGGCCAGGTTTCAAAACCGGGCTCACCAGGTCCAGGGACTGTATAAAAAGTCCAAATCAATTTTCCCGTATCAGCGTTGTAGGCCTTTACTCGCCCCCGCGAACCAAACTCCGCGCCGGCAAAACCGGTAATCACCATACCATCGTAATATAAAGGCGCGCTGGTAATGGTATAGCCTTCCTGCCAATTCTCTGCCTGCACCGACCACAGCTCTTTACCTGTTTTTTGTTCGAGAGCCATTAACTTTCCATCGAGTCGACCTAGGTAAACCTTACCTTCACCCAGGCCAACACCGCGGCTCGTCCAACCACAGCAGACAGTATCGATTGTGCGATCAAGGTTGGCTTCATAGACCCAAAGGTGCTCGCCAGTCTCGACATCTAGGGCGAATACATCATCGGCCCCAGTAATAATAAAAATAACTCCTTCATAGACAATCGGCTGCGCTTCACCGGAAAAGGGAGGCCCTACACCAGAACCATTTAAATGCGTACGCCACTCAGCCTTTAAATCTTTTATATTGCTGCGGTTAATCTCTGTTAACTGTGAATAACGCTGGTTATAGAGATTGCCGCCATTGGTTGTCCAATTTTCCTTGGGTAACTCAGTCAATTGCTTGGCGGAAAACGCGGGAGCGTCCTCAGCACTGTTCGCCTGAGTCAGCATCAATAAAAATAACAATAAAGAAGAAGATAGTTGCCAGAATAGTTTCATTGGATGACTCAGGTTTGTTATAAAAAGTTTTAAATTAACAGTCACAAGTAAAGCTACGCCTACCATTGCGCAGCTTTTTTTGAAATGGGTTTTTGATATATCTACCCATATACACTAACAATCACAAGAACTCAGCAGACTCCCCGGGGGGGTGGGGTAAAGTGCAGCCCCATGTATAATCTATGTGATTTCGTCAACAATTCTCTTTGCCCTAGGATTCGGTTCTATCAGAAATCAGATGTGCTACCACGATAAAAACAGGGCCAACCACCGCAAAAACTGCAACTAATCCGAACATATTGAATAATACATCTCCAATGCCCAGCTCAGCTACATTCAGAAATGGATAAGGGTAAACATTGGTTAATAACCCTCGGATGATTGATGTCACTCCATAAATGGCAGGAAATATAAGCCAATAGGGAAGATGTTTATAGAAAATCGGTCGCTTTTCAGCAAAGAATAACCAATCGATAATATAGAGAGCGGGCATGACTGCATGTAGGCCTGTAGCGGTCACCCAAGTGAAACCTTGAGGATTCCAATAAGGCACGATCAGCATATAATAAACAGCGGATGTCATAAGAGTATAAGATGCGAGGGCTGCACGAACGGCAGGACGCATGAAAAAATTAGATAACTTTCTATCTGGATTAAGCAGTGGTGCCGTAAAAGCAAGCGCAATAAGGGTGTTAGCCCAAACTGTGAAATACCCAAAATAGACAAACAATGTTTCAGCAATACTACTTTGCTCACCGATTATCAACATATCGACAAATCTAAGAGATAGTACTGCCCATGAAATGAGTGCGCACATAATTCTATAATTATTCTTCATTTTGATGCTCCATTAGTGGTGAATTGGATTAGGCACAAACAAGAGGCCAAAGCTGCGGCGATTCACTATTCGTTACCAGCTGGCCCAGGCGACGTGACCAGATCATTTCGTTACCAAACTCTTCACGCCAAGACCAGATTCTTCGGGTAAATCGGTGAAGTTCGTATTCGTCAGTGAAGCCGATCGCACCATGTACCTGATGGGCAATTCGGATCACCTTCGCTCCCGAGATGCCGGCTCGCACTTTTGCTGATGCAATAGCGATATCTGTACCATTCGAGTTAAAGTTGTTCTTAATCAGACTGAGACTCGCCACATCTGCAGTGCAGGCTATGCTCGCCACCTCACCAGCCAAAGCTGCGAGGTGATGCTGGATCGCCTGAAACTTTGCTATTGGACGACCAAACTGTTCACGTATATTTACATAGTTGACGCAAATAGCCATGATCGCTTCAGACGCTCCCGCGATTTGCTGGCTGCGTATAACAGCGCCTATATCTTCGATGGTTTTCTGCACATCGGAAAAGTCCTCATCCGATAGGGTGACCACCCTGGCCTTTTCGAAAATACATTCACAACAGGGTTCGCCCGCCAAGGTATTTTCGACTGTAGATCGATTGCCTGAATTTTCAATCAATGCAACTCGCGAGCCTGTCGAGGTTTGTATCGGAAGCATTAGGTATTCAGCATGGTTTGCAAAAGTGGTGACACGGCATCGTCCACTAACAGTATCGTCACTATCTATAACCAGAGTTTCGTTCGCTGGCGTGTTGCCAAATAGCACCAAAGCATCAGGTAATTTCAACTTAGCTTGCGTGGCGATAGCCGATGCAATTAGAGCGTCACCTATTGGCAAGGGTGTGGCATTGCGCCCAGACAGTCTGGCGATCGTGAAGCCTTCCTCGGGGGGCAACTCTGCCCCACCCAGACTCTCAGGTAGCCATGCCATCGGCAGTCCCATTTCTATCACCTGAGCCCACTCAGAAGCGGGCCAGTGACCTTTTTCTACGGCCAAACATAATTCGTTGCTGGATATATTCCCCAATAATTTTGATACCGCATCTGCAAGTAAGGCATCTGTGTTCGCAAGTCCCATCTTTAACTCCTAAATCAATCATCTCAAATGTCGTTGAAGTACAGTGTCCAGCGGCTAACGCAAGCCCAATCCTCTAGCGATTATTCCGCGTAAGACTTCGGTAGTGCCACCCTGAATAGTTAGCTTTGGAGCAATCTTCAGCATCCTATTGATATCGCGACGAAGCTCGGGTTGATCGTCAAAATCACTCTCGCCACCGACAATGCTTCTGACTCGCTCCGGGAGGGCTTGCTGCCAAAGGGTGCCCACATCTTTTACTAATGCGGCCTCTACCATGGGTGCTTTTCCCTGTTCAAGCATCATCGCCACTGATAGGGACATTTGACGAAAGCTATACAGGTCGGCTACCAAGCTACCCAAAGCTTCCTGTAAATGAACCTTAGGATTCTTATGCACATAATCAGCCAGTGCTTGAAGGACACTGAATGTTTCCAGGAATCGTTCAGACCCACTGCGTTCATAGGCGAGTTCTTTACTAGCCTGCTTCCAGGCACCATTGATTTCACCCAAAGCATTGTCCGAGGGGATAATCACATTATCGAAATGCACCTCATTGAATTCAGAGTCTCCAGCCATGCTTCTCACCGGTCGAACAGTAATCCCCGGGGTATTCATGGGCACTAAAAACTGAGTTAGTCCATGACGACGATTATCTTCGGTGGCTTTCTCGGTGCGCATCAGAGCGATCATATAGTGGGCCTGGCGGGCTCCGCTAGTCCATAACTTGGTACCGTTTAATGCCCAACCCTCACTGGTTTTTTCCGCGGCAGCTTTTGCGGCAAATAGATCCGAGCCAGAATCCGGCTCACTTAATCCAATACAGAAGCAATATTCTCCAGCAATCATTTTTGGAATAAGATCGTTTTTAATCTCTTCTGAGGCATAATCCAACAACATCGGGCCGGACTGCCGATCAGCAACCCAGTGCCCCCAGACCGGTGCGCCGGCGGCCAACATTTCCTCGCAAACGATATAGCGCTCAAGAAAGCTTTTTTCCCCTCCGCCATACTGCTTAGGCCAGGTCATACCAATATAACCGGCATCGCCACAGAGTCTGCTGAACTCCGGACTAAAGCCGCTCCCGAGTCGAGATTTATTAGGGAGGTATTCTCTCTGCAGAAATTCTCGTACGCGCTCTCGCGTAAGGTGGAGATGATTCGGTAATTCAACCGCATCAAATTCTATAAATGTCTTCATCTTGCTCTCCGTGTTTCTACCTATTAAATAGCGGCGTCGCAGCACCATTACTTGTACATATTTTTTGTCGTCGTTGACCGCTTGTTGAAATTAACTCCAGTCTTCAGATTTTTTAACCGCGGCCGAAAAGGCGGTCAATCCACGCCAAAAAATCCATGCCGCCATTGGCAACAGCACTGCTGAAATAAGCGACAGAGAATGCATCAGGGCACCCTCGTCAACAAATACAAAATCGGTAAGTACAGCCACTAGCGTTGAGCCCAATGCCAGTCCCAGCATATTGGTGGCAAACAGGTAAACAGCTGTCGCTTGGCCGCGCATCTGGTTAGGCGTCACCATTTGAACGGCCGCTGCGGCAACACCCATATAGGAGGCCTGGAAAAATACAGTGACGCTTAGCAGAGTCAGTGCCAGAACGTGATTTGACATCTGTGGGGCGGCAATTGATGTTGGTATTAGGGCGATAGCTAAAAGCATTAGTACACGCATATTCGAGTCCATAAAGTCACGTTTTTGGAAAAAACTAACAAACATTGCACCCGAAAAAACTCCCAAAAGTCCTGACACAATGTAGACCGATCCCACCAGCGATCCCGCATGGCTGCGCTGCAAAGAAAAATTTCGAATCAGCATTTCTGTGAACCATGACCCATAACCAGCACCCACAATATTCAGTATTGAGCAGCCCACAAAAAGACTGATATATAGCTGGCGGTGTTCAATAAACATAAAGGTAAAAACTTCTCGGATTTTCAGTGACGCTGGCTGACTACCGTCACCGGATCGGATCATGCCTTTACGGGTGGGCTCTTTAATAAAGAGAATCATAAAGGACAACACGAATCCTGGCAGTCCCACGGTAACGAAGGTTGCCTGCCAAGCATTCACGGCCCCCAATAGGGGAAATGACAGGTCAGGTATCCCCGCATAGTAGTCGTATATAAACCCACCCAGAACCAATGCCAGCCCCCCTCCGACATACAAGCCGGCCTTATAAATGGCCATGGCTCGCGTCAGTTTTTCTCGGGTAAAGCTGTCGGCAATCATAGAATAAGCTGCTGGAGATAATGCGGCCTCGCCCACACCAACCCCCATTCTCATTACAAAAAGCTGCGTAAAATTCTTCGCCAAGCCACAACCAATGGTCATCAAACTCCAGCCAAAGACCCCTATAGCGACGATGATTTTTCGGTTCTTGGTATCTGATAATCGTCCTAAAGGAATCGCCATCACACTGTAGAGAATTGCGAATGCAGCGCCTTGCAGCAAACTGAACTGAAAATCACTGAGGTCAAGATCCGCCTTAATTGGGCCGACCAGTACGCCAAGAACTTGCCGATCAATAAATGAAACGACGTAGGCTAAAAACATCAAACCCAGAAGATAGTTTGCCTGCCCGGAACTTGGGTATTCATCGCTTCGGAGCTTGTTTTTAGTATCACTTACTGATTCAAGTTCAGACATATTATTTATATTACCCTTGGGTCTATTGCCAGCTCTGCTTTTTGTCTTTTATCAGAGCCCCGTAAACTCAGGCTCTCGCCTTTCGTGCATCGCTTTTATTGCTTCACGAAAGTCTTTCGTTTTCATCTGCACCATCTGCAATGCTTGTTCACGTTTATTGGCGGCACGAATCTGCTCAGCCAGCTCCATTCTCATCGTGGCTTTGGTATTCTGCACGGCCAGTGGTGCACAGCTTGCAATCTCGTTGGCCAGTTTAATTGCTGACGGAAGTACATCATCGCGCTCGACTAGCTCGCTTAGCAGACCTAAATTCAGAGCTTCCTTGCCCTTGATACGGCGACCTGTGTAAAACAGTAATTCTGCATTGCTGACGCCGATTATCCGAGGAAGGGTTACTGACATCCCAAATCCAGGGTGGATTCCAAGGCGAGTGAAGTTTGCACTGAAAATCGTCTCAGGGCAGGCTATGCGGAAATCCGCAAGTAGGCTCAAACCAAAACCGGCGCCGATGGCCGCGCCTTGAACTGCGGCCACCATAGGTTTTTTAGTCTCAAAAAGTTGCATCGCAACCGCGTAGAAATTTGACAATACCTCATTGGGATCGATTCCTTCTGCCTGATCCACCGAGAAATCTGCACCAGCGCAGAACACCTTTCCTTCAGCGGCCAAGACAATGGCTCGGCAGTGGTCATTATCATCCAACTTTTTGAATGCCCACTGGAATTCTTCTAAGGCCTGCAAGCTAATAAAATTATGAGGCGGATTGCTAAAGGTCACCACGCCAACATTTTCGGACATTTCTAACCTAAGGTATTTTTGATCTGACATGAAATTTCTCACAGATTAACGATTAAGAATTTGTATTGAACGATAGGGGAGATCATTTTTTAGAGCCCTGACCAGTCTGGCCATAGATACTGATGACTCCAGTTTTCTGAAGACCCGAAATGTCCTCATCGGATAACCCTGCTTCTTTGAGAACCTCCACCGTGTGCTCTCCCAACACCGGCGGGGGCGATTCAACATGGCCATTTTTTCCTCCGGCCAGAAAACCAACTCCGGGAACTGAATACTTTCGACCTAGTTCTGGAATATCTACATTGTGAAGAAAACCTCTTTCGTTGGCATAAGGCAGCTTGAGCATCTCTGACATACCTCGAAGTTTGCCAGCCGGTACATCGGCCCGGTTCAGCTGAACTTCCCATTCGTCAGCTGACTTCGCTGCAAATGCAGTTGTCAGACTCCCGGAAATCAAATCCACCACCTCAGAATTCTCTCGCCACTTGCGCACTTCAGGCTTCTCCCAAAGACCGTCTAACTGGAGAACCTTCAATAGATTTTTTGCTTGAGTTGGAGTATTGGCCGTGACAACAATTATCCCATCTACGGCTTTGTACGTACCCGAAAATGGACTTCCTGAAAAGGAGCGGTTACCGCGCAGCGCAATGGGCTCATCAGCAATGTGCTGCATGGCAAACACCGGCCCCATAATGGACATGGCTGAATCTAGCATGGCAACATCCAGCACTTCGCCTTCGCCGGTACGAGTCTGTTTAACAATTGCGGCTGAGATAGCAAAGGCCGCCATCAATCCTGTTAAATAGTCGATGGCAGGAAATCCAGCCATTACGGGCCCACTTTCCTCAGTTCCCGTGACCGACATTAAGCCTGACATCGCCTGAATAATGTCGTCATAGGCAGGTCTATCCTTCCAGCTACTGTCCTGTCCGAAGCCACTGATAGAGCAATAAATAAGGCGGGGATTTTCTTCAGTTAAGGTCTTCGCATCCAGACCATACTTTTTTAGAACGCCGGGACGGAAGTTCTCTATCACCACATCAGCATTTGCGATGAGTTTATGGGCAATTTCCTGACCTTTTTTACTGCTCAGATCTATTGCAACAGAGCGCTTATTGGCATTTGCGGCTATAAATCCCGCCCCCAACCCTTTGGCCAGGCGATCGGGATCCGAGTCAATGATTCGAGGTAAGTCAGCGGCAGCGGGATTTTCGATACGCGTAATGTCTGCCCCTAGCAAACCTAGTTGATAGGCACAATAGGGTCCGGCTAACACATGGGTCAGGTCGACTATTTTTATACCGTCAAGCAATTTGGACATTCGTATTATCTCGCGTTACAGGATTGATCTAATGGGGCCGCAGTGAGTGCATAACATTCCCATATTGGGATTTAGAGTAGCTTGAAAGGCGAGGACCAATTTGTCATTATGCGCCAAAGATTAGTCATATTACGTCACCAAGTGGTATAGAATAGACTCCGTCGAGTCTAAAAGCAGGGGGACCGTTTTGAGCGCAAGTGTGTTGGGAACATATTTGGCAGGAACAGCCGAACTCTATGAGGAGCTAGGCGGTAATGTCAGTCAGTTACTCGCAGAAACTGGGTGCCCTGGAAATATACTTTATGGTACGACAGAGCTTGTTCCTTACAGTTACTGTGCCTACCTGTTAGAGGTGGCTGCACGACAGTTGGACCGCCCTGATTTTGCCCTACTTCTTACTCAGAAACGCAAGGAAATTGGTTATAACCGTGAAACTATTCTCTATGGCCGTGCGGCGAAAACCTTTAAGCAGACGATTGAGGGTGTAAGGAATCATGTAAGAGCGCGCGCTCTTGGGATGCAGTATTCCCTAAAAATATGGCCCAATGTGACAAACTTTTCACGTTCTTTGGATACACAAGAAAGCACCCGCTACCCTCAGGGTAGTATTCTTTTTTTTGCGTCACTTCATGGAATGCTAAAGGACGTGACCGACAACAAATGGCAGCCGTCAAGCGTCACATTTACATTTAAAGACAATGGCTATACTGCGTCTTTGGAAAATTACTTTGGATGTCCGATTCAATTTGACGGAGAGCAGGATGCGATATTTTTCCCCAGTCAGTTTCTTGACCACAAGCTCCCTGCTCGGGACGATAATGCTCATGAGCTGCTGTCGGAATACCTCACAAGTTTGCACCTAGATGATAAGCCTAGCTTTCAGGCAACCGTTAAATTGATGATTCAAAAAAATCTTGCGCTGGGAAGGTCTGACATTGGAGCATTGGCTCTACGTCTTCCTTACAAGACACGGTCCATTCAACGCAAGCTCAAGGAAGTGGGAACAAGCTATAGCGAAGTACTTAACGAGAGTCGCTTTGAACTAGCGGAAAATCTACTGACAAATAGTGATAACCCGCTTACATATATTGCTCAGTATCTTTGTTTTCAGGACTTAAGTGCGTTCTCAAAAGCCTTTAAAAATAAATATGGGGTATCAGCCAGCGAGTGGAAAAAAGTTCACCAGCCGCACTGATAGAGTATCAGGAGGCTCACAGAGAGCAAAAATAGTTAAACATGCGTCAGCTATGGACATGTCTGTTCAGAGATTGACCCATCTTTACCGACTCCAGTGCTAATGGGAATGCTTGGAATGGGGGCAATGCGCTCATACGAGAAGACAAAATCTGTAGCAAGAGAGAAGTAAAAACAGGCTTAAAATAAAGTATACACTATTGCACACTTTGGACAAAGCTAAAAAGCACTTTACTTATATATATCAATAGCTTACAGCTTTAAAACACTACACTGGGGGTGTAGTGGTCGCAGGTTCAAATCCTGCCGTCCCGACCAAATATCAGTGTCCAATGATGCCTTAAAGCCCTGTTAATCAGGGCTTTTTTGTTTCTATTTAATTTGTTGTACTCTATGTTATACCGCT
>CAJWKT010000078.1 GCA_913041665.1 uncultured Gammaproteobacteria bacterium
CTATTCGCCATCCCCCTTGGTACATGGCGGTGGCTTCTCCGAGTTCTCTTTCATCTACTAACTCGATGCGCATTGCATCGATACAGATATCTTGAGTAGCAGAAGAAAAACCAACGGCTAATGCAAAAATCACCAGAATACCTAGGGATTCATTTGGATTCGAAGAAGCCATTCCTAGAAGGGCGAAGGCGATTAAGATTTGACTAAAAATTAACCAACTTCTTCTTTGCCCCAGAAGATTTGAAAGTATAGGCAATCTAAATCTATCAATGAAAGGTGACCATATTGCCTTAAGGGAATATGTGAAGGTTATCCCAGACAACAGGCCTATGGTAGTTCTATTAATTTCAGATTCTGCTAGCCATAAATTTAAAGGGTCAATCAGCATGCCATAGGGTAGGCCCGCACAAAAACCCAAAAAAAGAACAATAAATAATCTCGGCTGAAAGTAGCCAAGCAGGGAATTTTTCCAAGATATCATCATCTAGAAAATAAAACCCCCAGCCTGGGTAGAGCCATCACAGGAAATAAATGTCTGGATTCTGCTAGATGTCTATGACAAGTCAAATTTCTCTCCGTCAGAAGTCATAATCAATTGTCAGCGGAGCATGATCCGAAAACCACTTTTTTTTGTAGATGGAAACATTTCGGACTTGCTCTCTAAGCTCTGGGCTTATGAGCTGATAGTCGATACGCCAACCAACGTTCTTTTCCCGTGCCCGGCCACGATTTGACCACCAGGTATACTGATCCGGACCCTGATTGATAACCCTGAAGGCGTCAACAAACCCGACTTTCTCTAGCACGCGCTCCATCCAATCGCGTTCCTCTGGGAGAAATCCTGAATTTTTTTGATTCGGCCGCCAATTCTTCAAATCTATCGCCTTGTGAGCGATATTAAAATCACCACATAGAATGTACGGCAAGCGTCTGCGGCGTAGCTTAACCAGATGCTTCTCAAAAAAATCAAGAAAACGGAACTTAGCCTGCTGGCGTATCTCCCCTGATGAACCCGAAGGTAGATATATACTAACTACAGCAACGTTTTCAAAAATAGCCTCCAGATATCTGCCTTCAGCATCGAATTCCTCCTTACCCAGTCCCTTGATAATTTTTTTCGGCCTAGACCGGCTGTAGATAGCAACCCCGCTATAGCCGGGTCGCCGAGCTTCAAATAAAGTGCGATGGAAGCCTTTTTGATGATACGCAGATTCTTGTAACTGTGCTGCTTGGGCCTTGAGTTCCTGTACGCAGAGTACATCCGCCCGCTGCCTTGAAAACCACGAAAAAAAACCTTTTCGGGTCGCGGACCGTAGACCGTTCGCGTTAAAACTAATAACTCTCAAAATGTATGTTTAACTGCCCCCAATTTAATAGGAGCGCTGTATCATACAGCAGAGACTTGGACGTTATTTATGGAAACCTACAAAAAACAATTCTTGGAACTATCTCTGGAGTTTGGCGCCCTGCGATTTGGAGAGTTCACTCTTAAATCAGGCCGAGTCAGTCCTTATTTCTTTGATGCAGGACTTTTTGATACAGGTCAGGCGATTTCAAGGCTGGGCCGATGTTACGCATCCGCCTTAGTGGCCCTAGATTTGAAATACGACATGATTTTCGGGCCCGCATACAAGGCAATTCCCTTGGTGGCGCTCACAGCATCTGCACTAGCCGAACAGCACGGCATGGATTACCCGTTTGCCTACAATCGAAAGGAGGCAAAAGATCATGGAGAAGGTGGCGCAATCATCGGTGCACCCATAAAGGATCGTGTCCTGATATTGGATGATGTAATAACCGCTGGAACAGCAATTAAAGAGGCTGTCAACATCATCCGTGAAGCTGGAGGTACTCCGTCAAGCATCCTCGTAGCGCTCGACCGGGAGGAGATAGGCAATAGCGGTCGCATTCCCGCAATCCAAGAACTTGAGGCAGAGTTGTCTGTGCCAATTCGAAGCGTTGCTTCACTTAGAGATTTAATAAATTATCTAAAGGCGGGTGGTGAGTTTTCAGAATATCTACCCGCTGTTCAGGCCTACCAGAAACGTTATGGGTCTACCGCCTAGATCATTGTCTGATAAATAAAGGGCTCCATTAAGTTCTGCCAGTATGACCAAAACCCTGCTTGCCCCGCGCACTTTCCGTAAATTCTTCCACCATTTCGAACTCTGCCTGAACTACCGGGACTACCACAAGCTGAGCAATACGTTCACCGGGTTGTATGGAGAAAGTTTTCGAACCTCGGTTCCAACAAGAGATGAGCAATTCCCCCTGGTAATCTGAATCAATCAAACCTACTAGATTACCAAGCACAATTCCGTGTTTATGACCGAGCCCAGAGCGCGGCAAAATCATGGCAGCCAGCTTAGGGTCTCCTAGGTAAATTGCTAAACCAGAAGGAATAAGCTCGCATGCGCCAGGTTTAAGCGCCAGTGGATTTGCTATACAAGCCCGTAAATCAACTCCTGCGGAACCATCAGTCCCCCGCTCAGGAAGTGGAATTTTGTTCCCCAAGCGCTCATCTAGAATTTTGAGCTGAATTCTCCCAACCATTTAGGCTTGAACAACCTGAGAAGAAATATTTCTTTCCGCCCGACCACTGTGATAATGCTCCGCGATAAGCCTGATAAGCCGGCGGGCCAGGACCGGCTTAGCGGCCTGCTCTAACTCTATCTGCCCATCGCGCCAAAGAACAGTCAAAGCATTGGCTTCCTGATCAAAACCGCAATCTGGTCCAACCCTATTTGCGGCAATCATATCCAATCCCTTGTCATCAAGTTTTTTCCGTGCGTGCACCTTTACATCTTGGGTCTCTGCTGCGAAACCGACGGTAAAGGGACCATCCGTAATACTCGCAACCTCAGCTAAGGTATCTCGGGAACGCACTAGATCTAAACTGATCTCCATGCTCTTGCGTTTAATTTTTTGGCTCGATGCCGCCTGTGGCCGATAATCGGAAACGGCTGCGCAGGCAATAAAAAGGTCTATACCTTGAACGCGCTGCCAAACTTGTTCGTACATTTCCTCAGCCGTCTCCACGCCCACAAACCCAACACCTCTTGGTGCATCTAGTGCCACCGGACCGCTTACAAGAACCACTTCAGCCCCTGCCGCCTGTGCTGCAGAAGCTAATGCAAAACCCATTTTTCCCGAGCTTCGATTAGTAATGTAGCGAACCGGGTCTATTGGCTCACGAGTTGGTCCTGCGGTTACGATGACCCTTGTATTTTTGAGTAACTGACTTGCCAATTTTTTGGGATCCTCAAAAACTGCTTCAACTAACTGATAAGGCTCCATCATGCGGCCAAGACCTTCCTCCCCGCAAGCCTGCTGCCCTTCAGCAGGACCAAGGATCCTAACTCCACGACTCGCAAGCAACTTTACATTTGCTTGAACCGCTGGGTGAGCCCACATCGCATGATTCATAGCTGGGGCTAAAAAAACCGGTGCCCTTGTAGCGAGACATAAGGTAGATAACAAGTCATGCGCCGATCCCGAAGCCAGGCAACTAATACAGCTTGCGGTTGCGGGAGCGATCAATACGAGATCTGCCCAGCGGGCCAGCTCTATATGTCCCATGGCATTCTCGGCAACCTCATCCCACAAATCATCCCTAACACGCCGACCTGAAACAGCTTGCAATGAAAGTGGTGAAACGAATTTTCGAGCCTCTGTACTCATAACCACTTGAACAAGACAACCGCGCTCGGTAAGTCTCCTTACTATTTCTGGGCTCTTATAAGCAGCAATTCCGCTAGTTACACCTAGCAAAATCCTTGGCCTGTGGGTTGTCTCAGAATTTGTCATGGAAATACTCTTCTATAAAGAATACTGCGCCTACGGTACATTTTACACCGACATGAACTAATTTTCCTGCAGAGTCAGAAACTTAGCTCCACACACTGACTCAACCAAGTGACTGTGCTTGCCCACTAATGCCCCTCAAGACTCCGAGTGACAAGTCTTTTAATGTGACATCAACCGATGCCCGCGCTTACAACCCCAAGCTTCTTTTAGCCACGTCACCTTGCTCGCCAATTCGTCAATAGGTATAGTGCCCGCCTTCTCGCTCGGTGCTTGTACTAGGATAAGAAGATGTCCAGAGTCTGCCAAATCACCGGTAAACGCCCAATGTCAGGGAATAACGTTTCCCACGCTAATAACAGAACTCGTAGACGCTTTCTGCCTAATCTACATTCACAGCGCTTTTGGCTTGAAAGCGAAAAAAAATACGTAAAACTTAGGATAAGTCACAAAGGACTGCGCATCATTGAGAAACTTGGGATAGAGAGGGTAGTGGAGGATCTGAGAGCCCGCGGGGAAAAGATCTAAGGGGAATAGGCCATGCGAGAGAAAATAAAACTTGTGTCATCGGCTGGTACCGGACATTACTACACCACTACCAAAAACCGGCGCCTTCACCCTGAAAAGATGGAGGTGAAGAAATACGATCCCAGAGTCCGCAAGCACGTCGTATATAAAGAGACGAAAATCAAATAAAAAAGGCCCGGCTGTCTCCGATAGCCTTTTTGTAAAAAGCGAGGTCGAACCCTTTTCGCAGGCTACGCTGTGGCAGGAATAGAGCGAAAGGATTGCAGATAAGAAGAAAATTCCTGAAGGCCTTTGTTTCCACTCACCTCGGCCTTCGCGCACCAATTCCGAAGATCTGCCAACAAGCTTTCGTTACTGGAATGACTTCCTTCCCAAAGATCCTTAAGCTCATTACGAAATGCTAGCACCGTCTGAACACTCGGATAACCCTCTACAATCTCTAACAGCCGCTGCTTGGAGATCTCATCTAACATACCAGGATGCCAAGTCAGAAGCTTCTTAGCCTGCCTGATTATGACGGAATTTTTTTGATCTGGACCACCCAAATCCCGTCTCAGTGCAGGAAGAATTACGCTGTGGGTATAGTGCCGCAACACGTGCATTCTGTTCACTATGATTGCCCTCAGTGCATCGACGTCAGGGGTGCTCGGCTCTAAATTCATTTCCGGTACGGGGGCTACCCGTTTGATTTTGGCTAAACCCAGCGCAGAAAAGACCCTTAGGTGCAACCACCCCATATCTACTTCCCAAGGTCGACAAGAAAATTTCGCTGAGCTAGGAAATGCATGATGGTTATTGTGAAGCTCTTCTCCCGCCACAAAAATCCCAATAGGCCAAAGATTTGTTGATACGTCATCAGTTTCGAAATTGCGATAGCCCTTTGCATGGCACAGACCGTTAATAACACCAGCCGCTAGCAAGGGCATGGTAATGAGCTGGCAAGCCGTGATAATAATTCCGGGGGCCCCAAACAGAACTAGATTGATCAAGACCAATACAAAGATTCCGCTATATCGAAGTCGATAGACCTTACGTTCTAACCAGTCATCCGGGGTACCTCGACCGTACTTCTCACGAGTTTCAGGTTTGTTCGCCTCAGCTTGGTATAGCTCGGCTCCTTCTAACAAAACTTTCTTCAACCCAAACATTCGGGGGCTATGTGGGTCTCCCTCGCGCTCACACATCGCATGATGCTTCCGATGGACTGCCACCCATTCCCTGGTAGAGGCGCCGGTATTCATCCATAGCCAAAAACGAAAAAAATGTCTAAGTGCCGGGTGAAGATCAACAGATCTGTGGGCCTGGTCCCGATGGTAGTAAAGAGTAATGCCTATCATCGTAATATGCATGAAACCAAGTGTTGTCAGCACATAGCCCAAAAAACTCAAGTCTAGTAGGCCATGCTGATATTCGAGTAGAAATTGCACTATTCAGAACCCCCCGTCTCCTGCAGCGGCGGCCAGACTATAGCTGATCCTGCAAATCTACTCCACGCTTGTGCGTATTTCCCACAGGGGTGCCCGCGGTATAGATGCCTAAGCAACAGATACTTGGCCATTTATCCTTGTAACGCTTAAGCTCGCACCATGCCAGAGTTACCTGAAGTAGAAACCATTCGGCGCGGGCTTGAGCCCCTAATAACCCGTCAGTTCATATCGGATGTAGAGGTTAGGGAGCGGCGCCTTCGGTGGCCAGTTACACGAAATCTTGCTGGACTGTTACGAGGCCAACAAATATTACAACTCGGGCGGAGAGCCAAATACCTGCTCATCAAAACTAGTAACGGTACGCTGCTTGTGCACCTTGGTATGTCAGGGAGTCTTTTTTATTTATCTTCCGTTTCTAAGCCAACTACTCATGATCACATTGATATTAGCTTTCGTGGTGGTTCTTGTCTCCGTTTCAATGATCCACGGCGCTTTGGAAGTATCCATTTTACCACTCAACCGAAATTACATCGACTACTGACAAAACTCGGGCCCGAGCCTCTGGGAAAAGATTTTTCTGCTGAGTATTTAACTCATGTATCACGAAGTCGCCGAGTCGCCATCAAAAACCACCTCATGAATGGTCAAATAATCGCTGGCCTAGGTAATATTTATGCAACTGAGGCACTGTTTAGAGCAGGAATTCATCCTGCCCGACCCGCTGGCCGGATATCCGCCGCACGTTTCAGTGGACTCGTGCAGGCGATCCGTGAGGTTCTGAATGAAGCTATTAGAAGCGGGGGAACTACACTAAAAGATTTTGTTGGAGGTGACGGACGACCAGGATTCTTCCAGCAATCGCTCAATGTTTATGGCCGATCAGGTGATCCTTGCTTTACTTGCGGAGTACCTATTAAGCGCATCACTCAAAGCCAGCGCTCAAGTTATTATTGCCCTCGCTGTCAGCGGTAACAGCTTCGGGCTTTAATCTCTAATCATCCTAATCACCCATTGCAAGACCCTCTCGGCGCGGGTCTGCACCACCTCGCAGTAACCTTCCGGTGGCCGTGTAATCAATGGTGATCCCATGCAATCCACTATTGAGAGCTCGGGTACGCACCTCATGCCCCAAAGCCTCAAGAGCATCTTGATGCTGCGCAAGGTCGGTGAAATCCTCAAGCTCTATTGAACCTGTTTGCGCTAAAAAATGTGGTGCATCTATTGCCTCTTGAATGTTTCTCTCCCAGTCCAGAACGCCGAGAAGCGCTTGAGTGACATAATTAATGATGCGTGTCCCACCTGGCGAACCGATCAGCACACGAAGTCGACCATCAGCATCAAAAACCATAGTGGGCGACATACTGCTTAACGGTCTCTTACCCGATTCAACTCGGTTAGCTACCGGCTTGCCGTCCCTTTCCGGTTGATACGAAAAATCAGTGAGCTGATTGTTGAGAATAAATCCACCGACCATCAATTGGCTTCCAAACACCATTTGAATAGTGGTAGTCATAGAAACCCCCGCGCCCCATTGATCTACAACTGAGAAATGACTTGTTGAGGTCCAATCACTGTGAACGCTTGGCGAAAAATTCCATGCTGTCAGCTCACCCAAAGAACCCGGCTGAGGTTCTGACATAGCACGCCCTAACTTAATAAGCGATGCCCGCTCAGCTAGGTAAGCCGGACTTAAAAGCAACGAGACCGGTACATCGACAAAACTGTCATCCGCAAGATATAGATTTCGATCTGCGTAGGCGAGACGACTTGCCTCAGAAACAACATGGATTGCTTCAACTAAATTACTTCCCAAGCTAGCAATATCAAACTCCTGCAAAATACCCAAAATTTGCTGCACGGTAATGCCACCGGAAGAGGGCAACTGCGGACCGCAAATTCGCCACTGACGATATGGGGTACAAATTGGGTCAAGCCTCTGTGCCACGTAACTTTCCATGTCAGATAACACAAGTCTTCCAGGACGAATTGAGTTGCCTTTTACCGCTGCTACGATCTCCCGCGCAAGACTCCCTGAATACATCACTTCCGCGCCATCCTTGGCTAACTTCCGAAGTGTCTCCGCATAATCATGATTCACCAGAAGATGGCCAACCTTTCTAGGTGCACCGTCATGATCGTAGTAATGTTGGGTAAAATATTCAGCTTCCGCCCTCCGTTGATACTGGCTCAGCAGAAAATAAAGGCGGCTTGAAATTTCAAATCCCTTTTCTGCGAGCTCGATGGCTGATGTAAAAAGCGCTGGCCACGGTAACCGTCCATTTTCCTGATGAGCTTGCTCAAGCATACGCAAAACCCCCGGTACACCGACGGAAAGACCCCCTATAGCACTGTCCTGATACTCAATCGTTTGGCCATTTTGATCCAAAAACATGTCAGGTGTAGCTAACGCGGGAGCCGTCTCACGGCCTTGATAGGCCACAATCTGAGCAGAATCTTCCAATGCTTCGGGCGCAGGGGAAAACAACATAAAGGCGCCCCCCCCAATGCCGGATGATTGGGGTTCAACCATTGAGAGTACCAGTTGTATTGCAATGGCAGCATCCACCGCATTTCCGCCGGCTCTCAGAATTTTAAGGCCCGCTTCTGTAGCCCAGGGATTAGCAGTCACAACCATTTGCCGAGTTGCCCGGACAGGCTCATCAGCTTCAATCGGAGCAACGAGTACAAATACACAAGCCAGCGTCGCAATACCTATTCGCCTACAAAACCTAGAATGAGTGAGAAATACAATCATGAGCAACCCACCATGCACTATGGGGAAAATCGTTAACGATCCTTCTTTTTTTTCAGTTTCTTCTGGACATAGGGATGAACGAAAGATGATAGGTCTCCATCGAATTCTGCAATTTCCCGAATTAAGCTAGACGATATAAAAGAGTTGCGTATTTGGGGCGCTAAAAAAACCGTATCCACTTCCTCAGCAAGGTGTCGATTCATGGTAGCGAGTTGAAATTCATACTCAAAATCACCAGCCACCCTAACACCCCTGACAATGCACCCAAGCCCATTCGCTTTAGCAAAATCGACCGTTAGGCCATCGTAGCTCACTACCTTTACAGCAACCAAGTCACTCAACACTTGTTCCACTAGATCGACCCGCTCCTGCAAAGAAAACATAGGCTCCTTGGAGGGGTTTTCGGCAATTGCGACAATAAATGGATCAAACAGAGCGGCAGCACGACGGATCAAATCTTCGTGCCCCCGCGTGATAGGGTCAAAGGTACCTGGAAATACTGCGCCGATGCTCATAGTTAAAAACACCATAGTTGGCTAGCGGCCCATTCTAGCTCCCGCGGCCCTGCCCGTCATGTCATTGGCTACTAAACAGAAATCAATCCGTAGCTCACTTGCCCCGCTCGACTTTCTCGCCAAACCTTCCCAAGCCTGCTAACCGAAGACATCCCCTCAGTACTCGGCCTTTCCACGTAAATCAATGCACTGCGTCCGAACCAAACCGGGAGCAAGTCCACTAAAGTCATTAGAGACATTTCATATGGGGGATCCAAGAAAACAATATCGAAGCAATCCTCTTTTGGAGCGGCAAGAAAATTCGTAACCTCTTCTCCAACAATTTTAGCCTTAGCGTTAAGCCGCTTCGCGTGTTTATCAAGTGAAGCTAGAAGTGCTGGATCTCGCTCCACAAACCAAGCTTCTTCGGCTCCCCGTGATAATGCCTCAAAACCGAGTGCTCCGGTACCAGCAAAAAGATCTAAACAGCGCGCACCTGATAAATCATTGGCCAGCCAATTAAACAAAGTCTCCCGAACTCTGTCTGGTGTAGGTTTTACCGGTGTGCTGGCTGGAAAATCCAGCCGCATTCCGCGCCATTCACCACCGATGATTCGTACGGCGTTCTGACGTTTTCTGGCTGCTCGCTTTTTTACCATCAACTAAACCCTGCTTGGGCCATCAATAAATGCCTTAATACGAACCTTGCGGCAAAGGCCCGAGCTATAATTCTACGCAACCAGTCATAATACGCTCGACACCGGTTCTCGTAATGCTAAAAAGGCAAAAACCAGAAAACATATCAAGGCTGGAGCAATGGATCGTCTAATCAACATTGAGGGGCGATGAAACTGTGATTCATTTCGAGAACGTATACAAACGCTATCCAAACGGCAGGGAAGCACTCAAAGGTATTAGCTTCCAGATGGAAAAAGGAAGTATAGCTTTCCTAACAGGCCCTTCCGGTGCCGGTAAAAGTACAGTGCTTAAACTCATAGCACTGATAGAGAGACCAAGCCGAGGTACAGTATTAATCAACAGCCAAAACACGTCCCGAATTCGCCGCCGCCGCATACCGTATTTTCGCCGTCAGATTGGAACCATTTTTCAGGATCACAAACTGCTTTATGATCGAACGGTCTTTGATAACGTAGCCCTGCCGTTGGTCATTGCTAGACTACAACACCGAGAAATAGCCCGGCGGGTACGCGCATCCTTAGACCAAGTTGGCTTACTGCGGCACGAGCAACAATTACCACTTGGCCTTTCAGCTGGTGAGCAACAACGGGTAGGAATTGCTCGTGCGATAGCCGGCAGACCAGAACTAGTCATTGCTGATGAGCCTACTGGTAACCTAGACCCAGCGCTGTCTCTAGAGGTTATGCAGCTCTTTATGCGGTTTAATGAAGTGGGGGTCACTGTCCTAATCGCGACCCATGATCTAAAGCTCATCGATCACTTAGGCCAAAACCAGTTTAAGCTGCTAGACGGTAAATTGATGAATGGACCCGATGATTCCCTGGGGATA
>CAJWKT010000079.1 GCA_913041665.1 uncultured Gammaproteobacteria bacterium
AGGCAACGTCAGCACGCCGCCCAGCCCCACGGTCTGCTGATTACCGAGAAATTCACCATGAATCTCACCGGTGAACTGCTCGGTGATCCCTAAGCGGTGCGTACCGACCGCCAGGGCGCGGCCGTAGTTGTTGCTGTCGGTGCCAAAATTCCTGCGCACAAATCCCAACTCGTAAGAATAATCTTGCAGGCCCTGCTGCAGCAGGCGGGGTGTGGCATAAAAGGGCTGGGTTATGATTTGCTCGCGCCCTAAAATATCGGTTACCACCAAACGAGCATCCCCTTGGCCAGTCGTAACTGGCAGATCCTCGATGCTGAATGGCCCGCTGGGCACTTCGCGGCTCATGCGCAGCTCATTATTAACATAAAGGTCTACCGTGGAGGGCAGCGCCACTTCGCCAGACATCCCTGGCAGCGGGAAAGAGGTGAAGCCAGGCTGGGTGGAAAAATTGGTCGCCCACTGCACCCCGCCAAAGCGTATCGCTCCTCCCCAACTGCTCGTGCCGCTGATTCCGTCACCGAAAAGCAGGCTAGCCATTTGCATCGGCTGATCGCGCGTCCAGGTGGTATCGAGCCGAACAGCCCTCGCTTGCCTGTTCAGGTCTAACCCCAAAATACGAGTTTGGGCTGAACCCCAGCTACCAAACCCCCCAAGTTCCAGTACCCCGCCAGTATTGGTTTCCCCCGCCGTATGACGGGCAGTCACATCGTAATTAAGAAAGCCGCCGAGAGACGCCGGACTGGGCTCACTGAAGTTGGACACCGTTCCCTTTAGCAACGTGGCATCAAATAAGCTTGGCGGCGCTTGAACCGTCAGCACTTGGCTAGATTCATCAAATCTATACGACAGGCCTGCCAGCGCATCAAGCGCGAAGAAGTCTTCGCCGTACTGGGTAAGAGGGGCAGTATTCGGCAAGCGCAAGCGCCAGCGCCGCAAATCTTGAGCTCCCGCGAACAGACGACCGTCGCTGCGCAGTATAACGACGGTGCCTTGTGTTTGCTCGTTGATAAGCACCGACATAAATACTTCGTCTGCATCATGAACTGGGTCTTCCGCCAGTGCCGCTAGCGGTGTTAGCATCAGCATAGCCAGCAGAAGTAGGCGTGCATTTAGATACGTGATGGCATTAAATTCATGAGCAACCATTCCTGCCTGATACACATCAAGGCGCAATAATGACTTCGGCCTCAATGTCACCGGCATCCGTCTGAGCAAAAAGCTTTAAGGTGACGCCTGGCGGCGGAGCTGGGTTTTCTGGGTTAGCCAGCACGATCCAGTCGCGGCTCTGACCAGCTAGCACATAATCAGCCGTCTGTAGGGTTACCCAAGGTTGCTCGCTATCAAGCAGTGATAACTTGAAGTTTTTAATTTGGATGTGGGTGTTACCATTGTTGCTCAGGCTGATCTTGAGTGCGCCTTGCGAGGTGCGGACCGCCTGCCACAGCAGCACTGGTTTGGTGTCGATCTCGGGTGAAACAAATACTGGCAGGCTGATACGTAACGTCATACTTGCACCCGAACCCGAACCCGAAGAATCAGGATCGGGTGGCGGCGGCAATTCCTCTAGGATGATGCGATACGACAGCTCGCGCTGCACATCAGGTGCGCGGCGCAGCCCAACTCGGACCAACTGCGAGCTACCAGCTGGAATGGTGAAAATGGGTGGGTTGGCAAGTAACTCTCGAGTAGCTGCGAAAACAGCATTCCCCTCCCGCTGTGACCAGCTCAGTACCTCCATTTGCATTGTTATTGGCTCAGTACCATCGTTGCGCACGGAAAAAGAATCTATCTTCTGGCTGTCCGATAGTGTTACACGCACCGGACTCACCCCAATTGTGCCGGCGTTAGCGATGCCAGCACAAACCACAAAAAAGAACAGGCCGCAAGCGGCCTGTTTTAACGCTAGTGTTAGCATTAGTAAGTGAGTGTGACTAAGACGGTGTCTGTATAACTTCCGTAGGTAGCCGCTTGACCCTTTGGAATCGCAGCAAAGACCGTAGTGATAGTATCGCCTTGAACGGCGGTGAATCCTTTTCCTGTGTCCACCGTATTTCCCCAAACAACGGGGC
This sequence comes from uncultured Gammaproteobacteria bacterium, assembly GCA_913041665.1. Taxonomy (GTDB): domain Bacteria; phylum Pseudomonadota; class Gammaproteobacteria; order Steroidobacterales; family Rariloculaceae; genus CAJWKT01. The sequence continues at coordinate 2,070 of CAJWKT010000079.1, forward strand.
TTGCTCCAGAATCCTTATACAACTGGTAACCTAGTTTCGTGGAATCAGTATTATGGGTCATTTGGCGTAGTGGAGCGGCAGCGGAAGAACCCGCCTTTGCAGCCGATCCCTCACTCATTGTGATTTTTGCCGCGCCGCCATAAGTGCAGTTCGATGTTATAACAGAAGTACCTGCTAGGTCGCTTGTTGCGGTCGGATCATAACTTGGAAAAGTTAACGTAGGGGCACTGACAGTGCAGGACATCATCACGCTCGTCTCAACTCTCATGCTATCTGAATCCGAGGAAGCGTAACCAGCAGTGCTAAAACCAGCGGAGCCAACTAACATTGCTGATACGATCGCAAGTTTAAGTTTGCTTTGATTAAGTTTAGTTTTCATATTTTTTCCTTTCTATTAACAAATGCCGTTTTCGGCAAGGTGATCTTTAATGACTTACCCATCTAACTGATCTGATCTAAGACGATGGATGCAAACGGATACTATGCACACCTCCCCACGAAGTCAACAGATTTAACTATAAATAAAATTTGTTTGCCCATTAAATCTGAATCAATCTGATGCCTCAATCGCCGGCTAAAAGCAGTAACCTGCTGTATTAAATAGGTATTAATACTGAAAACATGTCTATTTGGTCAGCTTTTTATATAGTGTAGGTACAAAAATAAAAGGTAATCTATTGCCTCGCAATCTGGCCACGGCCTGATAAGGATTTCAGTATCTCAAGTATTAGTTTTCAGAACCGGCTGCTGTATAGCTCTGGCATTGTCAGTCACGCACTCAAAGAGGCGGCAATGGGTGTCTTTATCCTGTTTTACTACAAGCAGGTGCTGGGTCTGTCAGGGACGCTGACAGGTCTTGCTATTGCCATTTCAATTATCTGGGATGGTATCAGCGACCCTATAATTGGCGCTTGGTCAGACCGTTTACGCTCGGCCCTTGGCCGCCGCCACCCGCTAATGATTGCGGCTGTTATTCCACTGGCTGCAGGTTTTGTCATGCTTTACGGGCCGCCCGAAAACGTGCTGAGCGATCAAGGGCAGCTGTTTGCTTGGCTGCTGATCAGCATCCTGCTGGTGCGCACAGCCCTGACCTTTTTTATGGTGCCCTACCTAGCCCTGGGCGCAGAGATTACCAACGGCTATCACGAACGCACACAGCTGGCTGGCATGCGCACCATTATGGCCTGGTTTATCGGTACTCTTGCCTCAGCCATAGCCCTGATTTTTTTATTCAACGAAGAAAATGGCCTAGACGGCCGCTTTGTTATCGACAATTACCATTTTTTTGGCTGGATCAACGGCTTCCTCGTCATACTGTTCAGCCTCATCTGCATTGCCGGCACCTGGCAATATATTCCCAAACTTTCCAGCGGCGTGGCAAATACCAGTGGTAATATGCTGCGCGATCTATTCAGCACATTTCGCAACAAGAACTTTAGGTACATGGTGATTTTGGATATGGGCCTGGGTGGTATAGGTGGCATTACCGCGACGTTACTAATGGTGACTTACACCTATTTCTGGCAACTGGATGCGACCCAGACTTCTATCCTGTTTGCCGGTCCTATCATTGTCGCGATACTTTTGGTAGCCGTGTTTTCCGGATTACTGAATCGGCTGTTTGAAAAACAACAGTTACTGCGCCTGACCTGTGCTTTGACCACCATTAACCTGCTCTGGCTGACACCGTTGAAATTGTTTGACTTGCTGCCAGATAACAGTGCGGTGGTATTTGCCTTGATCTACGCTAACTGGGCAGTCCATGTGACCATGACTATTTTGCGTGTGATCGCCGTTCAGTCGTTGCTAGCTGATATCGTGGATGAGCAGGAGTTGGCTACTGGCAAGCGCCAGGAGGGCGTGATTTTTGCTGCGGCTTTCTTTTCTGCCAAATTCATTAGCGGCTTTGGCTACCTAATAGCTGGCCCCTTTTTGGACCTGATAGGCCTGCAGGCTGGAGCACGACCAGGCGAAGTGTCCAGCACGGTATTATGGGGTCTGGGGCTGATTATGGGGCCAGGGTTGGCAATTATCATGCTGCTACCCCTGTGGATGTCATTCAAAGTGAAGATGAGTCACGCCAGTCAGTTGGAGGTTCGCCAGGCCCTGTCACAGCGACAACAGGCAGCTGAAAGCGGCAACAACGCCACAGACTAATGGACAATAACTACCGTGATGGTGCTATAAACTACAGGTTTTTGAGTTCATTGATTTCTTCACTCAGTCTAACGTGAAGTTCGGGGCTGGCATCGGACGCGTACGCCAAAAGTATGCTCTCTAAGACCTGATGGCGGAATTGAATCAAATCAATGTAGCCACCCACCCAGTCAAGCCGCCCAAGCCGGTTGCTATTGTGAACTGCTTTCATCATTGTGCTGGGTTTGATATTTCCTAAAAACAACCCACTCTTGTACCACTCCTTCCTCGGCGCTGCCACTTGCTGTGCCCGCTGGAAAAGTCCACCTGGAATTCTAGGATCAAACAATCTTAATTGCTCAGCAGACATAAATGCGGCACGATAAAAATCGGTATCTTGCTCGAATGCAGCAACCATGTTGTCGAGGAAGAACTTGGCATTTTCAATGGGGTCAATGGGTGGGTGGTGCAGAAAAATACCCTGCATTTTTTCAATTAAATTCGAAACCAACTCTTTAATAATGTCACTTTTTTTCCCGAATAAGTTGTGAATCGTTGGTGTTGATACCCCCGCTTCGCTGGCAAGCCGGTTTATTGTAAAGGCTTCTACACCCTCCGACGCCATTAAGTTAGCGGCAAGTTCAAGGATACGTTGCCGACGCAACTTTTTATTTGCCTGGCGAACGGTATTTCCATAAGCGATATTTGGAGTTTTCATGATCAGTTTCCGATGTTTTCTTCCACTATCTCAGTATTGGGATTTTACGCCTGTTTGCGGTCTTCTTCAAGCAGTTTTGTCTCAAAGTAAAAACTCAACATTTGGCACGAGTGAATCCGCCACACCTGATAGGCATTGGTGTCCAGTGCGAACGCATCAGGCAAGGCTTGCTACTGACTATTATGATACGATTTAGCCTCATAAATTGATGGTTATATGCCAAGGAGGTGCAGGTGTTAAATTCGTTTCATCACGTAGCAATAATTTGTTCTGATTATGAAAAATCAAAGTATTTTTATACTGCTATTCTAGGTATGGAAATTATTGCAGAAAATTATAGACAAAGCCGAGGCTCCTATAAACTAGATTTAAAGCTGCCAAGTGGTGAACAAATTGAATTATTTTCGTTTCCTAAATCACCCAAAAGACCAAGTTTTCCTGAAGCTTTAGGGTTAAGACATTTAGCCTTTTCTGTTGATTCAGTCGACTTGATGTCAGACTATTTAATCTCAAAAAATATTGCAGTAGAGCCAATTCGTGTGGATGAATACACGAATAAAAAGTTCACCTTTTTTAATGACCCTGACGGGTTACCATTAGAGATATACGAGCAATCTTGCTTGCAGTAGTGCATTACACATGCAAAGCTCGTTACACGTTCACTATTCGCCTTTTAGTATGAACTAATTCCTTTTTTGTTATGCTTGCTTTTTGATGGTTAGGTTAATTTTCTTTGACCATTTGTTGATTAACCTGGCCCAAGGTGCCGGCAGGGGGCGGAACATCTAATAATGCCACTGGTACGGTACTGCGCAGCTGATTGTGAAAGGCGGCTGTACCCACCTCTAAATCAGACATTATTGCACCATTATAGGCACTTGAGCGCATACCTTCTGCTGACCATTTTAACAGCTGCACATCTTCCTGACCCACAATGATGTTAATTTGGCGATTGTATTCACGTGCGCTTTTCATCTCAGGTCGTTCATCTGTAAGGGCGTAGCTGCGCCCTGCCATGGCACTTTTTTGAAAGCTGATTGGGTAGGAGTGATAAATTTCAATCTGGTCTGGAAAGAGAGTGATAACAAAGCCTGGGAATGCGGACCAGTAAATCCATTCCCGTTGATGCGTAGCAGGTAGGTAGCTTTCTTGTGGCAGTGTATTAACATAATCTTGATTTAGTTGAGATTTATGTTTGCCTGCATCAATATTGCCATATGAACGACTCACTTCGTCGTTTAAAACCTGATCGTAATAACTTCTGCCCAGTAAGTCATATAAATCTTTATGCCCCATTGGGACATGGTAACCCTCACTATCAATGTCGACTATTGATTTCCAGTCACAGTTAAATTCCGTCGTCCAAGGCTCAACAAGTGGCTGCATATGTTCAATTTTGTAGAGCGAGATTTCTTCCTCGGCGTCTTTAAGTGTTTCTGCAACACTAGGGCCGCTTCCAAAAAATCGAATAAAGATCATACCGTGCCATACTTCGCATTCAATTGGCTTTAACCCCAAAGCGGATTTATCCATGGCAGGAAATGTCTCGGCACGAGGAATGTTTTTCAAGCGCCCATCAAGGTGATAAGACCAGCCATGAAAAGGGCACACTAATGCGTTTCTGCAATGGCCTTTATCGTCGGGAACAACGCGTGATGCACGATGGTTGCACACGTTATGAAAAGCACGAACAACACCATCTTCGCCACGAATAATGATCGCACGCTCATGGGCTAACTCCATACACTGATAATCCCCAACCTTGGAAATTTCAGAGACATGGCCGGCCCACAACCAAGTCTTTAAGAAAATATTATTTATTTCTAGATCAGTTAGTTCTGCATTATTATACGTCCATGCAGGCAAGCCTTGGCGGCTGTTGCTGGCTTGTGCATACACAGTGTCTGGGCTCATAAAATTCATTGCTACATCTCCAAAAATAAACCCACTTAAACGTTTTTAAATTTTCCGTCAGCAATGCAATCATGCATCGCTAGCTCCACGCCTCTATAGAGGATGTCGACTAGCTCATCGATCTGTGCTTTGGTAATGATAAGGGGTGGGGATATCACGCACATATTAGCCAGTGGCCGTACGACCAAGCCCATGGCTTGGCAATGTTGGTCAATGCGCTCGCCAATTTCATAGTCCATTTCTAGGTCATCTGCACCCTTGGTTAGTTCGCACTCAACACAGCACATTAAGCCAAGCCCTCGAACATCCCGAACAATAGGAATATCGTAAAGTGACTTAATTCTTTGCTGCAAATAAGCGCCCACTTCACGCGCATTTTCGCAAAGGTTTTCGCGTTTGATTATTTCTAGGTTTTTTAATCCTGCAGCGGCAGCAACTGGATGCCCTGAATAAGTGAATCCATTAGAAAATATAGCACTCTCAATGTCTGGATTATTGAACTCATTGAGTAATCTGTCTGAAACCAAAAAAGCACCCATGGGGATGTAAGCCGAGGTCAAACCTTTGGCTGTGGTAATAATATCAGGGACAATATCAAATACGGCTTCGGAAGAAAAAATATGCCCGAGCCTGCCAAAGGAGGTAACAACTTCATCAGATAGATAGAGCACATCGTATTTGTGGCATACGTCTAGGCAACGCTTGTGATAACCCTTTGGTGGGACAATAACACCACCAGAAGCAAGGATCGGTTCAGCAACAAAAACGGCAACCTTGTCTGCTCCCAGTTCAATGATTTTATTTTCTAGGTCGGCAACACATTGATCGAGAAAGTCAGCATCAGTCATGTGATCTGGTTTCAACAATGGATGTGGTGCGGGGATGTGGTGTACCAGGTCGGTAGCAAAATCGAGATAGTTTTTATCGCGCTCTTTCCCAGATACACTTGCTGAGAGATAAGTGCTGCCATGATAGCCTTTTAACCGAGAAATGATTTTTTTCTTTTCAGGTTTGCCTTGATAATTATTATAAAACTGGACAAAGCGTAAGGCAGAATCAACGGCTGTTGAGCCACACGTGGTAAGGAATACGTGGTTGAGGTCCCCCGGTGCTTCAGCTGCAAGAGCTTCACTGAATTGTGCCGCTGGGCTGGTGGCCATCGACCATGGAGAGGTGAACGGTAACTGCATGACTTGATCATAAATTGCCTGCGCCATCTCCTTGCGGCCATGCCCAATATTGACACACCACATTCCGGAGGGGCCATCTATTAAGCGATTGCCCTGGCTATCATATATATAAATCCCGTCGCCTTTTTCAACAACGGTACGTTGGTTGTTACCCAAGTTTTGGAAGTTGTCCCAAGGGTGGATAAATTGGTTATCCTGCTTTTGAATATGCTCGGTAGGGTTATTCATAGATCTCCAAAAACCAGTTCAACTCATATTTATGAGGTTCATTCTTATAACTTACTGAGTAAGTGTTCAGTCAATTTATACTGGACAAAACTTTATTTGTCAATAATACTAACTCGCATAGATTGATAAATAAGGAGCGTTAATGGACGTTGCTGAAGCAAAAAAAAGCACTCAGCCACACCGAAGTAGAGCGATTCAATCACTCCTTCGAAAGCAACAATTAATTGGCTCTACCATTGAATGTATTGATCAGTTCGGCTTGTCACAAACGACCGTAGCCAAAATAGCTCAGCATGCGCGCGTATCACAGGGGGTGGTTATATTTCACTTCCAAACTAAGGACCTGTTGCTTGAACAGGTCTTACGGTTTTTGTCTAAGGAATACACTGACAACTGGAAATCTGCTATTGCGGTGGCTGGAGAGGCCCCTATTGATAAGTTGTGCTTAATAGTGATGTCGGCATTCAGCCCCAAGGTATGCAATCGTAAAAATGTGGGAGTGTGGTATGCATTTTGGGGTGCATCACAATCTAGGCCGACGTATCAGGAAGTTTGTGGGCAAACGGATAATGAGTTTTCATCTACACTGCTTTGTTTGTGCACCCAGTTATGTAAGGGTGTAAAAACGTCTGTATCAGCTGAAGTCGCTGCTATGGCCATCGAGGGGATGCTCGATGGCCTTTGGCAAAGCTGCCTTTTTGAAGAACCTAAATTCAGTCCCAAAGAGGCGAACAAAACAGTGTTTGAATTAATGGAACTTATGTTTCCGTTGCAGAAAAACACGATAGAGGACTATAAGCATTCATTAAAAAGTTGAGTTGAAAGCGGTGGTATCAAGTAACTCTGGGGCAGAGCAGAGCCTTAGCCATGATGACCTGAAAACCCAATAAGGTTGGGCGCTACTCAGTTGTAGATACAGGCAGGTTTTGTGCTTTGGCAGCAAGCATAAGGCAGTAATAGACACGCTTCTTAAACAATATGTTTGGAATAATGCAACTATTTTTTACAAAAATATCAAAAAATCGTTTAAAAAAGAGGCGCTGTTTATAATTTATATGTTATAAAACAATTGTTTAGATAAATATATAAGGTGTGGCAGAGCCTTAATCAGAGTGTTCAAAATAATACACGCTTCACTTGAAGGTTAAAACGGCTTTATGCTATTGTCGGACACGTTAGTATTTATACAAAAAACAGGAAAGTTGGTTTTATTAATCACTCGACATTTAAAACATGTCAATTGGAGAGAACATGAACTATAAAAATAACAAGTTCGTCAAACATTTAACACGCGGAACAATAGCCGTTACCTTGGTGTTTGGTGCATCTACTGGTTATGCCGCAGGTGTGCTAAATGTTACTAATTGGGCAGAGTATATTGCCGAAGACACCGTCGCTAATTTTGAAAAAGAATTTGACGTCAAGGTTACCTATGATAACTATGACTCGGAAGAATCGATTCAATCAAAATTGCTCGCTGGTAACTCTGGTTATGACGTGGTGAGTCACTCAAGTAGTGCGGTTGCACGGTTACTCCCCGCAAATATTTTACAAAAGCTGGATAAATCCAAACTGCCTAATTTGGTTCATATTATGGACAGCCTGGATAAGGGGCTGCATGTACTGACAGAAAAGCCCATGGTATGTTCTGTTGACCATGCACTGCAGGTGATGGACAAAGCAGAGGAAGTGGATCGCATTTTGGTGGTGTCGTATCAGCGGCATTTGGCACCGACGTTTCGGTTTATTCGCAATCAGATTCGGGCAGGTGAAATCGGTGAAGTTCAATTTGTGCAGGCAATGCAGGATCAGCACTGGTATGAGAATCAGCAAGGGAAGTGGCGCCAAATTCATTCGTTGTCGGGAGGCGGACAGCTCAATGATTCGGGCAGTCACTTGTTAGATATTGTGCTGTGGATGGTGGATCAAGCACCGGAGAGTGTGTCTGCATTTATGGAGAATTTGGATACGGAAGTGGACATCAACTCTGCGTTGTCTATTCGTTTTGCAAACGGCGCGTTGGCAAACTTTTCAATCGTTGGAACTGGTCCAGGACCTGGTATGTGGGAAGACATTACAATTTGGGGTACGAAGGGTGCGATTTATTCACGCAATGGAAAGATTACGTGTAAATACGGTGGAAAAGCGCCTGTGGAGATTGATGCCG
>CAJWKT010000080.1 GCA_913041665.1 uncultured Gammaproteobacteria bacterium
TGAACGATGACGACTCGCTGGAGGCGCTGGCCTTTGGAGAGATCCAGATGATTGCTGTGTCGCTGTCCAAATTCGACCGCTTAACCGAAAAGTTTCAGATTTTTGATCTGCCATTTCTTTTTTCGGATCTGGAATCCGTGGAGCGCTTCCAGGCGAGCCCAACGGGTAAAATTCTGCTGACGGAATTGGTGGACAATGGTTTTCTAGGATTGGCCTTTTGGCACAATGGGATGAAGCAATTTGGTGCGCCGCGCGCACTAAGAACACCCGAGGATGCTAACGGCCTCAAGTTCCGCATTATGGAATCAGATGTGCTCCAGGCTCAGGTACAGGCAATCGGTGGGAGTCCACAAAAGATGGCTTTTGGAGAAGTGTATCAAGCGCTGCAGACTGGTGCCGTCGATGCCCAGGAAAATACTTGGTCCAACATCTATTCATCCAAATTTTATGAAGTACAGCCGTACCTTATGGAGACAAACCACGGATATCTGGGCTACCTGTTGGCGGTGAACCCTGGGTTTTGGGGCTCGTTACCCGATGATATTCGTGACGGGCTTGAGGAGATCATAGCTGAAATAACAGAGTGGGGTAATGCTCGATCAGTAGCAATTAATGAGGAAGACCGGAGCAAACTCGAGTCATCTGATCGCACCAACATTGTTACCCTATCGGATCAGGAATTGATAGGATGGCAAGATGCAATGCGCCCGGTATGGGAGCAGTTTTCTGAGGATATTGGCCCGCAACTTATCGAAGCTGCACGCAGTAGCAATCCGTGAGCTCCATTGTCAAAAAATTACACTCTGTTCTTGATCGTCTAGAGGAGGGCTTTATGGCCCTCGCCCTGGCGTTTATGACAATTATCACCTTTATTCAGGTTGTTTTGAGATACGTGTTTGGGACCGGGTTAGTATGGTCTCTCGAGGCGACCACTTACACTTTTGCCTGGTTGGTTCTCATCGGAATGTCTTACGGTGTACGCACCCGAGCCCATATTGCAGTAGATCTTTTCAGCAATCGATTGCCCTTCGGTGCGCGGCGTGCGATGGGGGTCACTGTGTCAGGATTGTGCCTTCTCTACTGCGGTTTCATGGTTTATGGCAGTACCATGTTCATAGATGGCCTGTTTAGTCTTGGTAACAATGCGCGTGATATCCCACTACCACGTTGGTTGCTCATCGGCATCATGCCCATTGCTTTTTTGTTACTCGCGTTTCGATTTCTACAAGCCATGCGCCGTATGCTAGCCCGAGATGACAAAGATCAAATCTTAAAGAAAGTCCCTGTCTCCACGGCCATCGGACAAGAGCGAAAAATTAAGATAGTGAAATCTCCGTGAGCGCGATATTTTTGTTAATTTCATTGTTCTTTTGTCTTCTCGTAGGCGTGCCTGTTGCTGTCTCGCTAGGTCTTGCAAGCATTACTACTATGCTGTTATTTGCAGATCAGTCACTGTTGTCTTTAGCTCAACGTTTTTTTCACACGATGCAGGTTTATCCGTTATTAGCCGTTCCGTTCTTTGTTCTTGCCGGTACTTTTATGACTACGGGCGGAGTTGCAAAACGAATGATTGATTTTGCCAACGCATTAGTTGGTCGCTTTCAGGGCGGCCTTGCTATGGCCGCCGTTCTGGCATGCGCGTTTTTTGCCGCTGTCTCAGGCTCCTCGCCTGCCACAGTGGTGGCAGTAGGTAGTGTGATGGTTGCGGGCATGGTGAGTTCTGGTTACACGAAGTCTTTTGCCGCTGGCGTGATTTGTAATGCGGGAACGTTGGGAATTTTAATCCCGCCGTCAATTGTTATGGTGGTATACGGTGCTGTGACAGAGTCGTCAATTGGACATTTATTTATGGCCGGCGTGGTGCCAGGGATTTTATTGACTCTGGCGTTAATGGCCACAATATCGGTGATTGCTCGCAGACAGGGTATGCCACGTCAGCCAAGCGTTAGTTGGCGTGTAACATTGCGGGCGGGTCGAGAAGCCATTTGGGGGCTTCTTTTGATTGTGATCATTATGGGCGGAATTTATCTTGGGATTTTTACGCCGACAGAAGCAGCAGCTGTTTCAGCCGTTTATGCATTTTTAATTGCGCTATTTGTCTACAAGGACATTGGCTTATCGGATGTTCCCAAGGTACTGACCGATAGCGCCAAGATAAGCACGATGCTCATGTTTATAATTGCGAACGCTTACCTGTTTGCCTTTGTTTTAACTACCGAACAAATTCCTCAAGCAACCTCTGAATGGCTAAATAGCTTAGGGCTTCCTTGGTGGGGTTTTCTCCTGGTGCTGAACATACTTCTTTTAGCAGCAGGAAATTTTATGGATCCCACCTCTGTTGTCTTGATACTTACACCTATTGTATTTCCGATTGCGATCGAGATGGGGATAGACCCGATCCACCTTGGAGTCATTATGGTGCTTAATATGGAGATCGGATTGGTCTCGCCTCCGGTGGGATTGAATTTATTCGTAACTGCTGGTGTAGCCGACATGACCATGGAACAAGTGATTCGTGCTGCACTACCTTGGCTGATGGTCTTGCTCAGTGTTTTGATGATCGTAACCTATGTGCCGTCCATCTCTTTAGCGCTGCCAGCCTGGTTGGGGTGGGGAAACGGTTAGCGCAATAAATTACGCTGGCAGAGTAAATTATGTCGTGCAAGATTTGTTAGTGCTGTCTCTATAAAATATTCTGGAATTTTTAGGTTGTCTTAAATATGAGGTCAGCACAATTTCTCTAACTGGAATGGAACATTGTCTCGTCATTGCAGACGATATTTGCGGGACGAGGGATTTTTACCGGGACTCGCTAGGGATGGAGGTCGGGTACCGCCCCCCTTTGTCATTTCCTGGCTACTGGCTTTATCTGAATGGTGTTCCATGTATTCACATTGCTGAATGGAAAAGCTATGAGGAGTACACATCAGGCAAAAATCTGCCTATGACCTCAAGGGCTTTTAGTACTGGACCAGTGGACCATCTTGCGTTCAATGCTTCTGGATTTGAGGAGATGCGGGGCCGCTTTAAGGGGGCTGGTATAGAGTTTAGTGAAGATTTGGTGCCGGAAACAGGAATACGACAATTGTTTCTGAAAGATCCAAATGGACTGAAGATTGAACTGAATTTTTCTCCGGAGGGGTAGCTATGGTGCTCAAGCGGATAAATTGGCTTGCAGGTAGATTGCTGACTTTGGAGCACACTTCCAAAGTGCTGGCTGATAATCCCTTGGGAGATCCAACTACCCGACTCCTGGATGTTTGGCTGCCTCCTCAATACGACAAGGCCGCTGCGGGGCGAGCTCGAAGATACCCTGTACTATTTGATCTGGTTGGTTATACGGGTTCGGGAAAATCCCACACTAACTGGCGCAACTTTGATGAGAATGTTCCGGAACGGGTGGCAAGGTTGATCCACGAGAGAAAAATGGGGCCTTGCCTAGTCGTTTTTCCCGATTGTTTTACAGCATTGGGTGGGAACCAATACATCAATTCCAGCGCGGTAGGCCGCTATGCCGATTATCTCACCAGGGAACTCATTCCGCTCGTAGATAGGGAATTTCGTACATTTGCTGATCGAGATCATCGGGGTTGTTTTGGAAAATCATCGGGTGGCTATGGCGCAATGGTCCATGGAATGAAGTACTCACGTTATTGGGGAGCTATCGCTAACCATTCAGGTGATGCTTATTTTGATTTTGTATACCGATGTGACTGGCCCAACTCCTTAAACGAATTTGCAAGGCACCGTCTCCGGCAAAGAAAAGAGGGCCAGATAAACGTTGTGCGAGAACAAAAAGCTCTGGAAGAGGGTTTTGATGACGGACGTGTTCGACGTTTTCTTAATGCGATTTGGAAAAAAGAAAAGCTCTCTAATGCAGAGGTTCACTCTCTGATGAATCTCGCTATGGCTGCAACCTATGACCCGGATCCCGAAGCGCCCAACGGCTTTCGCTTGCCATTTAATTTAGAGACTGGGGAGATCATTCCAGCACGTTGGCGTAGATGGCTAAAGCATGACCCAGTTAACCTCGTCACACGATATGCCAAGAATCTCAAGACGCTGCATGGAATCTTTATTGATTGTGGTTGGAGGGATCAGTATCAGATCCACTTTGGGGCTCGAATTTTGTCTAAGCGGCTAACCCAGGCCGGTGTTGAGCACCGTTACGAGGAGTTTTCCGGTACGCATTCGGGCATAGATTATCGGATGAATAAGAGTATTCCGTTTCTTTACCGGGCGCTAAGGCCCTGATCTGTTTTACCTAGCTAATACAGGTAACAGGGGGGGTATTAATTGGCGCGCAGGATATATTAGGGGGCAATCATGTGGAAAAAAGCGTTCGGTATTTTGACCGCGCTAGCTCTATTTATAAGCGTACTGGGACGAATCTCAGCTCAGAGCCTGGACACAGGACCCGCGCCTAGTTGCGTTATGTGCCTTTCCGAGCTTATTCCAGCTGAGGAATTGGTGGCTTATGAGCGGGTTGCGATTGATACGGGGCTGACCGATCAGCAGGTCAGGAACATCGATATAGGCAAAGCGAATGTAGCGGTCGCCCTCGCGAGAAGGGGTTCCCTTAGCGCACCGGGGCCGCGGTCTGTTGCCGAGCATGACCTCGTGACCGAGATATATGTTGTGCTCAGTGGTTCTGGAACGAATGTGACTGGCCCGGAACTTGTGAGTAAGCAACGCCGCCCTCCCGATTACAGGGCAGTACAGTTCTTAAACGGACCTGGAAACAATGCAGCTGCTATCCGAAATGGCACCACCCATGAGCTCGAACCCGGTGATGTTTTTGTAATCCCTGCGGGAACGGGACACCAGTTCACCAAAATTGATGATCACATCACTTATTTAATGATTCGGGTGGATCCAGACAAAGTTATCCCTTCAATGGATGCAGCAGCGTCTCAAGCATATCTGATCGAGAATGGTCAGTAAGATTGTAGATTCGATCGTCATTACTGTGATCCACGCGTCAAATTTTGAACATTTAGCCAGAGTCCATCTACTAGTTTGTTCCGTCCCATTCGCTGACAATGCTTTCCATTTTGGGGCGAGCCCGTTCCTTTGGGGCCTCTTTCGCTGTGCCTATATGAATAAATCCCACAACCTCTGTATCTAAGGAGTGCCCCAGGACTTGGCGTACCTCCCCATGATAGGCCGGCCAACCAGTGACCCACTGGGCACTATAACCCAATGCATTAGCTGCTATTAGCAGGTTTTGACAGACAGCACCAGCCGACATCAATTGTTCGATATGTGGTACTTTGACGTATCTATCTGGGTTGGGATGGGATGTCACAACTAGCAATGTCGGCGACCTTTGTGGCCGTTCCCGCTCGAGTTTTTGTAAGGTGTCGTTTGCATCGGGATTCTCGCGCCTAAAGATTTTAAGAAGCAGCTCGCCTAGCGTCTTTTGGCCTTTTTTTGAAATGATCTGGATGCGCCAGGGTTGCGTAACCCCATGGTCAGGCACCCGGAGTCCCGCCTGCAATATTGTTTGTAGCTCTGTTTTGTCCGGACCCGGCGGGACAAGGTTTTGTGCGATTACGGATCTTCGGGCCAGTAATAAATCAATGGTGGCAGAATTTTTCATGTCACAGTGAACTGTAGCAAAAAATTAGGGCGTGCGGCTTATGACCTCAGTATCATCACCTAATGGTATTTCCGGCAACCAATTGTAAGGTCAGCTAACAACCATGGAATTTTTGGATACCGAGATTCCCTATGCCAATCTGACCCCCGATGTAGTTCTAGATTCCATCGAAGGCATAGGGTTTCCATGTGATGGCCGAATTTTGGCACTCAACAGCTATGAGAATCGGGTGTACCAGATTGGGCTCGAGGACGGTAATTTTTTAGTCGCCAAATTTTACCGTTTCGGACGCTGGTCTGATGCTGCTATTAAAGAGGAGCATAGCTTTTCATCGGAACTCGCTGATCAGGGAATTCCGGTACTGGCACCCTTGGAGGTCAGCCGAGAGACACTTCATGAAAATGAAGGATATAGGTTCGCTATTTTTCCGCGGCAAGGGGGGCGTTGGCCGGAGCTAGGCACAGCCAATGAGCGTATGTGGCTGGGCCGTTCATTGGGTCGTATCCACGCGATTGGGGCAACTCAGAAGTTCAAGGAGCGCGGCGTGCTTTCCGTTGAACAGATGGGGCAGGAATCAGTCCGTTATTTGCTAAACAGTAATTGGGTCCCGGCCCATTTGCTGGAAGGCTATAGAGTTTTAACAGAACAGTTACTGCTTTCCATCGATGAACGTTTTGCAGAACTAGAAGATTATCCAATTCTGCGGATCCATGGGGATTGCCATCGTGGGAATGTTCTTTGGACTGACGGACCTTATTTCGTAGACTTTGACGATTGTATCAATGGCCCGGCTGTCCAGGATCTGTGGTTGTTTTTGGCAGGCGAAAAGGACGCCATGTCCGTCCAGCTCGGCGATCTTTTAGAAGGCTATGGACAGTTCTGTGATTTCGACTACAGGCAGCTGCGACTCATTGAGCCGCTACGTACCCTGAGAATCATTCATTATGCAGCTTGGATTGCTAGGCGCTGGAAGGATCCCGCTTTCCCGCGGGCGTTTCCATGGTTTACGGAGAACAAGTTTTGGGAAGAGCATGTGCTGACACTCAAGGAGCAGGTTGCTGCGATCCATGATTCACCTCTAGCAATTGTTGTATAGATGGAGTCTACGCTACGGTTGAGCCGAATTTTCTGATAGATCCCAGCGCAGTGTTAATTCTGGAGGGTGCTCCCTATTGATAGGGGTTTTTGAGCAGGCTTGTGCTTAAGATCCCGTTTAATATTTTTAGCTCCCCGTATTTATGACTAACCGTATTTAGTCCAAACACTACTTGTGCCCCCTATTTCTTTTGCATAGGATTGATTAACAATCCGCGCTTTGGCGCTGCCCTACAAATTGTCAGGAGAGCTTCAGTGACATACGATTTGATTGGCAAGAACTTTGTCCCCCCAGACATAAAAGCTAAGGTTACTGGTCGCGCTAAGTATGCAGAGGATTTTCGTGTCGAGGGCATGGTCTTTGCAAGGCTTTTGACGAGTCCTGTACCTCACGGCCGTGTCACAAATATTGATGCGAGTGAGGCGCTTTCGATGGAGGGCGTCTTGGGGGTACTAACTGCTGACGAAGTTCCTATCCGGCCAGAGCCCCAGAATCCGACTTTAACTAATGAACCAAAGTTTGTGGGCGAACCGATTCTTGCTGTAGCTGCCACAACTGAAACCATTGCTCAGGATGCCATCGAGCGAATCAGGCTTGATATAGAGCCTTTGCCATTCACGTTAGATCCTTTGGAGAGCCTCTACCCGGATGGGCCAAATGCCCGAACAACTGGCAATGTAGCGAATAGCGCAGTTGAGCTTCAGGAAATTAAATGGAATGCTCAAGACTTTGCGGTCTCTGGGGAAGATCAGCTTCCTATGGGGCAGCCGTCTGCTGAGTGGTCATATGGGGACCCAGAGGCTGGATTCGAGAAAGCCGCGCTTGTTTTAGAAGAAAGCTTCGTGACACAGGGTATTTCCCACCACTCTATGGAGCCACGCACGGCTATGGCGTTTTGGGAGAATGGGAAATGCCATCTATATTGCTCTTCCCAGAGCCAGGCTTTTCCAGTGCCTAATGTTGCTAGGTACATCGGTATTGAGCCAGCAAATTTGGTTTTTATTGCGGAATATTGTGGTGGTGGTTTTGGCTCCAAGGGCGCTGGGTATCCTCTAATGGCGGTTCCGGCTCTCATGGCAAAAAAAATTGGTCGGCCCGTTATGATGCGAGTGAGCCGGCATGAGGAAAATTTTGTCGGCTCTGCGCGACCCGGTTTTCAGGGGCGAATTAAGATTGGTTTCCGTACAGATGGCCGTATTATTGCGGTGGACCTATACATTGTTCAGGAGAACGGTCCAAATCAGGGGGGCACGGACTGGATGTCTGCCGCGGATGCTGTATCGCTCGTATACACCCCGGAGGCTATGCGTTTTCGGGGTACCCCGGTTTTAACTAACACCCCGCCTCGGGGCCCGCAGCGAGGCCCAGGCCAAAACCAGATTGCAATGGCAGTAGAGCCGATATTAGACAAAGCTGCACGGGAACTTGCGCTTGACCAGATCCAGATTCGCCGGATCAATGCCACGAGGAACGATTCTCGGTATGGCGCGAGACAGAGTTCTGTGACGAGCGCTTATCTTTCCGAGGCACTAGCGAAGGGTGCTATGGAGTTTAACTGGCAAGAAAAGAAATCTCGCAGTGGTCGTAGAAATGGTTCCAAGGTGATCGGAGTCGGTGTAGGCCAGGCTTATCATTCGGCGGGCAGCAATGGTTTTGATGGGCTCTGCAGAATTTCGATCGATGGAAAGCTTCATATTCATACTGGCGTAGGAAATTTGGGGACTTACTCCCACTCGGGAACGTCTAGGGTGGCAGCAGAAGTTTTGAAATGTGATTGGTCGAATTGTGTGGTTGAGAGGGGTGATAGCCGCAAGCATTTGCCTTGGAGTCTGGGCCAATTCGGCAGCAATACGTCTTTCACGATGACCCGCTCTGCATACGTGGGGGCTATGGATGCTCTCAGGAAGCTGAAGGAAATTGCCGCTATGGATTTTGGTGGAGACCCTAGTGAATATGATATTGGCGGTGGCAAGGTATTTTTAAAATCGGATCCTGCTAAGTACTTGACCTATAGCGCAGCAGCAACGCGGGCTATTGAGCTTGGTGGAAAATTTTCAGGTTACGAAGCTCCAGATGACATTAATGAAATGACGAAGGCCTCAGTAGCGGGCTTAGCTGGAACTGGCTTGATTGGTGTAGCTAAAGATAACCTTGAGAAGAGTGGAACGGTACCAGCGCTTGCGGTGGGTCTTATGGAGATTGAGTTGGATCTTGAGACTGGCCGCTGGGAGATATTGGACTATGTAGGGGTTGCGGATTGTGGGACTGTGATTCACCCTCTGGGTTTATCCACCCAAATCAAGGGCGGGGCTGTTATGGGTATAGGACTCGCGGCCACAGAGCGGCATATCTATGACCCCCAGAATGGGTTACCCGCTAATATTGGTCTTTACCAGACAAAACCCCCGACTTATCTAGACGTACCAGGAGAGATGGGATGGGCAGCGGTAGAAGAGCCTGATCCTCAAAACCCCGTGGGGGCTAAGGGTATTGGTGAACCGGTGCAGGGTTGCGGGGCAGCTGCGTTATTGTGTGCCATATCTGATGCCTTGGGCGGGCACCTTTTCAACCGCGCGCCAGTGGTCCCGGATATGATTATAAATGCAGTTGCCGAACAACCTCAGTCGCATGCACCGCTCCAAGTTAATACCGCGTAGTGTCGTCTGAGCTCCGATATCAATCTAGAACAGCTATGAATTCCAGCTGTATGTGGCGTCCAGCCGGCATGTCAGCAGGAAAGAAATGTCGCACTGGACGGTTATCTTCCTCAGGGAACATTTCGATCCAGTATGGATTGACCATCGGCCTGATAGATCGGTCCTCCACGTAGACAGTCATTTTTGCAATGTTTTCCGGTGAGCCACCAGCCTGCTCTAACATATTTCGAACTGTTTGAAACGCATTTCTGATCTGACTTTCTTTGTCGCTCGGGAGTTCATGGGTGTCCGGATCGTCTCCACCCACAGCGGCTGAGAACACCAGGTTGCCGATCTTAACAGCTGCAGAAAATGGGTTGGTATGCTCCGGTATGCCAGGCCCGCTAATGCGCTTTCTTCTGGCCATAAATTAGCTATCCTTTGTTCTAGTCCTTACAAATTCCGGACTGGTTAGCCCCCGTCCTTATCTGTCTTTTTGGGCAATCTTGGTGGGGATTTTACAGTGTCTGGGCTCACACGGGTTATCGCTTCTCGGTTACACTGGAATTCTATATTGTTTGTGTCGTCTTTTTCTCATAGGATCTAGTCAGCGCAGCGATCTTTAAAGTGGAGTCCATTCGATGACTGATAGCATTATTTTACCCTCCGACTGGCCTCAGCCTCAGCGTAATGAGAATCAAACCAGCACCCTTGATTCCCTAGCCCGCACACCGAGCTCCAGACGCCAGTTTAT
>CAJWKT010000081.1 GCA_913041665.1 uncultured Gammaproteobacteria bacterium
GACGATTTGGACGGCAGGTTTCCTGGCTTGCGGCTCCATGCTCAACCCTTCGCCTTCCCAGGCTATGTAGCCCAGTGGCAGATGTTGAAAGATGAGCTCGCCACTTACAGTTGCGGGCGCAGCCACGGCATCGGCTTGAGACCTTACCGCGTTCCCTTTAAAACCCTCAGCAGGGCACCGTCAGTAGGCAATATAATCCTGACTTAGGTCCATAGCAAGTTGCACCGAGTTTCCTATGTCCAAGATGTTACCCAAAGTGTCAAATGTGGAAGAGGCAGTCACCCGTCTAAGAAATTGGGTCATTGAGACACCTGTTTTAGAGTCAGATATTTTGAATGAGCGGGCCGGTACTCGTGTGCTTATCAAAGCTGAGTCTTTGCAGCGCGGAGGTAGTTTCAAGATCCGTGGTGCACTCAATCATCTTTTGCAGCTTAGTCCCGATGAATGTCGAGCGGGTGTTGTAGCATTTTCTTCTGGAAACCACGCTCAAGGCGTTGCGTTAGCTGCCAAGTGGTTAGGCATAAAAGCCACGGTTGTCATGCCGAAGGATGCACCAAAGATCAAGATGCTTAATACTCAGGCTTTGGGCGCTGAGATTGTGCTTTATGATCGATATTCCGAGGACCGCGAGCACATAGCCTCAAAAATTGCTGAAGAACGCAGTTTAGCATTAGTCCCTGCATTTGATCATCCAGACATCATAGCAGGCCAAGGAACAGTGGGACTGGAACTCGCGCATTGGACCAAGGCTAGGGGACTGCAGCTCGGCGAGGTTTTCGTGCCTTGTGGCGGAGGTGGACTAAGCGCGGGCTGTGGTCTTGCGTTGAAAGCGGAGTTCCCTGAGTGCTCTGTATTTGCCGTTGAGCCTGACGGTTACGATGATACAACTCGTTCGCTGGAGACTGGGGACAGAGAGATGGTTCAGGGTCATCCCCCTACAATTTGTGACGCCCTTATGGTGCCTGCGCCCGGTCTGATGACTTTTGCCTTGAATCAGGAGTTATTGAGTGGTGGAGTAACGGTCAACGACACTCAAGTTAGTCACGCTATAGCATTTGCTGCGACGCATCTTAAGCTTGTGCTTGAGCCTTCTGGTGCCGTGGCCCTTGCTGTCGTACTCAACCGGTCGGCATTCGAACCTGAGTGTGTAGGTGTTGTGTTATCTGGGTCGAACGTGGATCCAGAGGTTTTTCTTGTTAGCCTTAAGCGGTACCCCTTACCTTGAATGGAGTGCGGCAGTTATCGATTTAGCTGTTCTGCTACTGTGGCGCAACGAATACAAAGGTTCGCAAATGGATGTGCTTTAAGCCGGGCAATGGGAATTTCTTTAGCGCAATTGACACATATGCCAAAACTACCATTCTTTATTCGTTCTAAAGCCCGCGCAATTTGACTAATTTCGATCCTGGCTTCATTACCAAGTGCATCAACTACCTCTGAATTTTCTAATTCTTGGGCCTGTTCTTGTGAGTCAGCACTGCGACCCCCAGTAATATTTTCTAGGCGTGCTGTCAGTTCATCGCGTTTTTCGATTAATGTTTTTCTTATCTCTAGGTAAGTTTCATTCATCAAGGGAAACCATCTCCTTTTTTGGCATCAGACTCAAGTAAAATTTTTAGGCTTAGGTATTTTGCTACCCTGTGCAGCGTGTGGGAGGTATATTTTCCTTCTTACTAAGGCAGGAGAACGATATGCAGGGCCAGATGATGAAAACCCCGTTGCTAATTACAGAAATAATGAGGTTTGCAGGCAGGCAATACGGAGATACGGAAGTAGTCTCTGTTACTGGCGAAAACCCTCTCCACCGATGCGTTTATAAGGACGTGATTCGTAGGGCACATCAGGTGGCTAATGTGTTGCATACGCTTGGACTAGAGAAAGGGGACCGTGTTGCAACATTGGCTTGGAATGATTTCCGTCATCTTGAGCTCTATTACGGGGTTTCCTGCGCCGGTTATGTTTTACATACTGTCAATCCACGACTTTTTTTCGAGCAACTCTTGTATATCTTCAACCATGCAGAGGATCGAGTGCTTTTTTTTGATCCTGTTTTTTTACCACTTGTGGAAAAATTATCCGATCAGCTCCCTAAAGTTGAAGCCTATGTCATTTTGTCATCTGAAGATAAAATGCCTCAGACGCCATTACCATCGATCAAATGCTACGAAACACTTCTTCATGAGGCTTCTGAAGATTACGAGTGGCCCGCGTTGGCCGAAGATACTGCGAGCGCTCTTTGTTATACCTCGGGGACCACTGGGCACCCAAAGGGTGTTCTCTATGATCATCGTTCAACAGTGCTCCATGCGTATGGGAGCTGTCATCGTAATGCCATGGGCTTGGGTCGGCGTGACACAGTGCTTCCGGTGGTACCTATGTTTCACGCCAATGCTTGGGGCACGCCCTATTCTGCCTTTATCTCTGGTGCAAAGATGGTTCTACCTGGGCCAAAGATGGGTGATGGGAAGACTCTTCAGGCCCTAATTGAGGGTGAGGGCGTCACTGTAGCACTTGGTGTGCCCACAGTTTGGCTCGCACTTTTGTCTTACCTCGAAGAAACAGGTACTACGGTTAGTTCTTTGGAGCGTACCGTCGTTGGGGGTGCAGCATGCCCTCTATCTGTGATGAAAGAATTCCAAGATAAGCACGGGGTTTATACTCATCATGGTTGGGGAATGACAGAAATGAGTCCACTGGGATCACTCAATACTCTTAGCAAACCCATGGAAAGTTTTAAAGACTCCGAGCTTGATGTAATTCGTGCCAAGCAGGGTCAGGCGCCTTTCGGAGTAGAAATGAAAATCGTCGATGACGATGGCCAAGAGCTTCCATGGGATGGAGAGGCTTTCGGAGATCTCAAAGTTCGAGGTTGGTGGGTTTGTGACAGTTACTTCCGCTCTGAGGGATCTGATGATGCATTTGATGCTGATGGTTGGTTTTCCACTGGTGATGTGGCCACGATTGATCCGGAGGGTAATCTAGGTATCACGGATCGCACAAAAGACGTCATTAAGTCTGGCGGAGAATGGATCAGTTCTATTGAGCTTGAAAACCTTGCGGTGTCCCACCCGGATGTTTTAGAGGCAGCGGTGATCGGTGTCAGCCACCAGAAATGGGGAGAACGACCCCTGCTCGTCATAGTGCCGAACGAAGGGGACATCCCAGATAAAATGACCATTCTGGGGTTATTTAAAGGGAAAGTGGCAGATTTTTGGATTCCGGATGATCTAGTTTTTGTGGATGAAATTCCGCACACTGCAACTGGCAAGGTATCAAAGATAGAGCTCCGAGAGCAGTTCGTTGATTATCGTTTGGATCTTCCTCAAAAATAATAGTTCGGCTGGGTAGCTGGTTGCTTGCCCAACCTAGATTTTCGGTGTCTGTTATTTCTCTGTTGTCGAAATAGAAAAACGTTTGCAATAAGCTAGGAATCTCTTCCGCTCTTTTATTGGATTTAAGCCATATTGTCCGAGAGAGTAGCGATGCACGCCATGCTTGTTTTTTGGATTGGAAGCTAAAAATGTCTTCATAGCTTGACTGGTCCTGTCCTCTATCTTCCATCCCAAAAAATCGTAAATACGATAAATTGTTTCCAGTGGTTCGCGCTCAATATCATCGTAGTGCACATCTAAGAATTGATCTGAGGGCGATCGATCCCTGACTTCCAAAAATTTCTCAAGAGCTAAATTCCAACGCATGGCCCAGTCGTGGGCTACTTCTTTTGGGTTAACTTGATTACTGAGTGCACGTCTCAGTACGGTGGCATGGCTAGCCATAGAGGGCATTACTTGTAGGGGGTTTCTGTGAGTTTGAATGATTCTAGCGTCTGGGTAGCGTTTCAGAAGGGCATCCAATGCGAATAGATGGCCAGGCGCTTTAAGTACCCAATGTTGAGGAGTACGCCCAATTTGTAGATGTTGTAGTAGTCGATAGTGAAATTCATACGCTAATTCTTGAGGTTCTTGCTCAAACCAGTCTTGGTAGGAGGGAACATTGCACGCAGTGTGAAACTGGGTACTAAGAAAAACGTGTGCAGTTATAACTATACATTCTTGCGGGAGCTCAGGCGCAATGCTGTGGATGCGCTTGAATCCAGGTGCTAACCGGTTAGCCCAATTAAGACGATTGCGGGTACGGTCTTGCGTTTTGCTAGATTCCTCGGCACTGCCTGAGCAGTTTGCTGGAAACATAACCTCCCAAGTTTGGGGCACCCTAACTTTAGTATCCTGTCCCATAAGTCCATGAAGAAGTGTTGTTCCAGTCCGAGGCAGGCCAATGATAAAAACGGGACTAGTAATCGGCTCGGTTTCTGTACTAGGTTGATACCGTCTTTTTTCTTCTAATAAAAGAAGGTTAATAAGGATATTAACAATGAGTTCGTGCACAGTGATACGGCCTAACATAGTTAGGTTCGCCTCTTGTTCGTACGCTTTTATAAGCTTTTCAAGTGGCCTCTGGAATGCCCAGTCACCAAAATTAGAAAGCCCTGTTCTTTTTTTGGCTAGATATTCAAGTTTTTTGGAACTAAGGTCTGGAGCCACAAGCCCACATTTTTTTAGCACGGCACCTCCAGCATTAAGGGTCCGGACGGTTGCGGGGATGCCAAAATCAGTCAAAAACATGGTTGAAAAAGATTTTTTTATTAAAGTTACTGTTGTTCTACTAGAATTATAAAATAAGAGAAAAGATGTTCTATTTCTTTCGGCTGATAATAAACTCAGATAATTCAATTAAGCTCTCCGAGCTATCACCAAATATCTGTAGTGCGTCCAGCGCCAGACTATAGACTTCATTTAACCGCTGACGTGCTTCTTCAATACCTAGCGTAGATGGATAAGTAGCTTTTAATTGTTTCTTGTCCGATTCGGCGCTTTTACCGAGCGTTGCGGTGTCTTCCTCTACTTCTAGGAGATCATCGCGAATCTGAAATGCAAGACCAATGTTTTGGGCAAATTTATCGAGACTATGTTTTTCTTGGGCGTTAAGTTTTGTGAGCTCGGTGGGCATCATAATAGCAGCCCGGATGAGTTCACCAGTTTTGCGTTTATGAATATCTTTTAGCAAGGTCTCGTTAATCTGTTTGCCTTCAACCGAGATGTCCAGTGCTTGTCCTCCAACCATCCCGCTCGGGCCTGCCGCTCTAGCTAGCCAGTGTATAATTTTTGTCTGAGTTTGGGTTTGCTTACAAAGTTCAGGGTCAGAGGTTAGGCAATAGAAGGCAAGTGTTTGTAAAGCGTCTCCAGCTAAAATTGCTACGGCTTCATCAAATTCCCTATGAGTTGCTGCACGACCGCGACGAAGATCATCATTATCCATAGCCGGCAAGTCATCATGAACTAAAGAGTAGGCATGCACTAATTCTATTGAAGCTGCAATTGCATCAATGGCAGTGCCTTTTAGGCCCAGAAGTTCTCCGCTAGCATAGCTTAGCAGTGGGCGAATCCGTTTTCCGGCCCCGAAAACCGCGTAACTCATGGCTTCTTGAAGTAATGCTGGGGCACTATTTTCATGAGCTAAAATTTCGGCTAGTTTTTTTTCGACCCGCTGAATATAGTTGTCCATCCGTTGTCCGAAGGGCATGTTGCGATGTCGTGCTATCATGGCTGTCCATCGTACCATCGAAAGAGCGTGCTAAGTGCGCTACTGATCTGTGAAGTCTGAAACAAACAGTCCCACCTTTAGATTTCAAGATGATCTCCAGTATCAGGCAGATATTCTTGAAGGAGTTTCACGTACATTTGCTTTAACAATTCCCGCGTTACCGAAGGGGTTGTCAGAGGTTGTTGCTAATGCCTATTTGTTGTGCCGCTTAGCTGACACAATCGAAGATGACATTGGCTTGAATAGTTTGCAGAAATCTATTTTTCATAAGCGCCTTATTGATGTAGTAAAGGGTGTCGAGGATCCCAGGTCGTTCTCTAAAGAATTATTTCCACTATTATCATCAGGGGCGCTACCAGAGGAGAGAGATCTGGTATTTAACACCAACAGAATTATTCGAATCACCCAGGGATTTCCATCTGAGCAACAAGAAGCAGTGGTCCGGTGCGTAAGTATTATGTGTAATGGTATGCCCAAATTTCATCACAGTACGGACTTACCGGGCTTAAAGAATTTGGACGAACTTGCCTCATACTGCTATTTCGTCGCGGGGGTGGTGGGTGAGATGCTGACAGAGCTGTTTTGTCAGTATTGCCCTAAGCTCAAAGGAAAACATAATGAAATGATGGAGCTTTCGGTGTCTTTTGGTCAGGGATTGCAGATGACAAATATTCTCAAGGACATCTGGGATGATCGAAAGGTAGAGAAATGCTGGCTTCCCCGGTCAGCTTTTAAAAGCAGTGAAACTGAGATTAAGTGCTTTGACAAGTTTTATGATTCAGAGGCATTTTGTCGCGGACTACAAGAGCTTGTGGGATTAGCACATGGCCATTTACGGAACGCTTTGCAATATACGTACCGCATTCCCCGTCATGAGATTGGTATCCGTCGTTTCTGTTTTTGGGCGATTGGGCTAGCTTTGTTGACACTGCGAAACATCCACCGCGAACCTACCTTTACATCCGGCACTCAGGTGAGGGTTTCGAGGCGAACCTTAAAGATGGTTATGAGCACTACCAATCTTGTTCTGTTTAGCAATTCTGCCCTGCGTCTATTGTTTTCTCTGTTTGCTAGGGGGGTTCCCTTAGCTGCTATTGTTCCCCAATCCAGGCCTTCATCTACCTTCTTGTAATGGTAATGGGTAGTAAGCTTGACTGCCAGCAGGGTGTCTCCGAGCGAATAATGTGCCGGGACAAAGAATAGTTTGCGGCGTGTTCCTGTATAAGGCGCTACGATTACCCTTAACTATGAACTCACAGTCTAAAGCGACCGCAAGAGCCAATATCGCTTTGATCAAATATTGGGGTAAGGCTGATTCAAGTATGAATATTCCTGCGGCAGGCTCGATATCTATTACGCTTGATGCGCTCTGCTCAGAGACTGTTGTTTCTTTTAAGGAAAGTCTTTCAGCAGATGAGCTTAGTCTGGATGGGGAAAGTCGGCCTGAATATGTTCCTAGAATCTCGAGGTTTTTAGATATCTTGCGCGAACGCGCGGATATAAAAACTCGCGCCAGTGTTACTAGTAAGAATAATTTTCCTCTTGGAGCCGGGTTGGCATCATCCGCCTCGGGTTTTGCTGCCTTGGCCGCAGCTGCATCGGCAGCTTTGAGGTTAGAAATATCACCTCGGGAGTTAAGCATTGTCGCACGGCAAGGTTCCGGATCTGCCGCTCGTTCTGTTTTTGGTGGATTCGTCGAGATGCATGCGGACAGAAGTAGAGATGGAGAGGGTAGCTTTGCAGAACCGTTACTTGAATCGTCTGCTTGGCACCTTGAGGTTGTTATTGCGCTTACAGATAGGTCTGAAAAGGCAGTAGGATCCCGACAAGGCATGAATAGATCCGCGGCCACCTCTCCGTATTATGTGGCTTGGTTAGACGCTAGCGCTAAAGATCTAGAGCGAGGGCGGGATGCTATTTTGAATCGAGACTTTAAAGCACTTGCTGACGTAGCACAGTCTAATTGTCTAAAGATGCACTCCGTTGCCATGACAACTCAACCAGCACTAATGTATTGGAATGGAGCGACAGTCGAATGTATCCGGGCAATTCAAAAACTACAGCAGGATGGCGTTCCTGTGTTTTTCACAATTGATGCTGGCCCGCAGGTCAAAGCCGTCTGTGAATCTTCTGCCCTACAGCACGTAGCTAGTACTCTTCGGGCTGTACTTGGAGTAAAGGAAGTGATTCTCAGTGGGCTCGGAGCCGGGGTGGAGTGGGGCTGAATCGTGAATGTCAGTGCAAGGGCTCCGGGCAAAGTTGTCGTGCTAGGTGAATATGCGGTGCTTAAAGGTGCGCCCGCGCTAGTTCTAGCGGTTGATCGCTACTGTCGGGCCGAAATTTCCGAAAATTTGGAGGCCCTGTGTCATCTTCGGAGCTGGGCCCCCAAACTACAGGAGTTTAGATTTGACCCATTGGCTGAATCTGGGCTATCTCTAGTAGACACGGTAATTAATGATAACCGCTTGGAGTATCCCTGGAGAGGAGATCTGGATTCCCGGGCATTATACGGCGAGTTAGGTAAACTTGGGATCGGTTCTAGCGCAGCAGCGCTCACGGCGTGGGCAGGAGTTTGGTGTACTTTTGCGGGCCTGGGTGGTATCGATAAAAACAACGAGGGTCTAGGGAAACTTATTAACTGGCACCGGAGTTTACAGGGCGGACTTGGTAGTGGCCTCGATGTGGCAGCCAGCCTTTTTGGTTCGATGATTTCTTTCGAGTTGCAAGAGGATTCTGCCCCTGTTGTTGATTCAGTCCAGCTGCCAAGCGGTGTAACATTCGCGGGTGTTTGCGTAGGTCGTTCCGCATCAACGAAAGACTTTTTGAAGCGGTTCAATGTTTGGCAAGATGCATTTCCAGCCCAGGCATCAGAGCAACTATCGGAGCTGACTTGCCTAGCCAAAGCTGGCCATGCTGCCGCAGCAGAAAATGATAGTGCAGCATTTCTCAGCGTATTGACTGAATACGGAGAGTGTTTGGGAGAGTTAGGTGAAGCTATGGGCGTTGATATAGTAACTCGTGCACACAGGGAGATAGGCAATGAGGCAAAGAGATATAGTGTGTCGTACAAGATAAGCGGAGCAGGTGGAGGCGATCTCGGGTTAGCTTTTTCGGCAGATACTGGAGCCCTCAAAGCCTTTTTAAGGAAGATGGAAAATAGCCAATACAAAATTATCAACTTTGGCCTCGATAGACGGGGTCTCTGTATTGACGGTCATATTTAAGGAGAAGCTGTGGACGAGGATGGCTTAAGAATTCCAGAGTTCTACAAGTTGAGTGTAGAGGAGCGGGTCAAAATTGTGCATGACCGGGGGTTACTAACAGGAACCGATTTTCGTGCGTTAGCTTCTGGGCGTCATACGCTGGATTTAGCGGCGGCTGACAAAATGATAGAGAACGTAGTGGGTGTCATGGGGTTACCCCTGGGGCTAGGCATGAATCTTCTTGTAAATAACAAGCAATACATAGTGCCTATGGTGGTTGAAGAGCCTTCTGTCGTGGCTGCATTGAGTGCTGCTTCCAAGCTTATTAGGAAGTGCGGCGGCTTTCAGGCAGAAGCTACCGACCCTATTCTGATTGGGCAGATCCAAATGGTCGATGTGCCGAATATTGAGAGTGCCAAACAGAAGATCAAAGAGCGGACGCAAGAAATTCTGAATTTAGCCAATAGCTTCCATCCTAATATGGTAGCTAGGGGCGGAGGCGCTAGGGATATCGAAATGTTTGTTCATCGACTTCCTTCCACTGGCCGCAGGACACTGGTTATTCATCTGTTGGTAGATACTCGGGATGCCATGGGCGCCAACTTAGTTAATGGGATGTGTGAGGGTGTAGCACCTTTAATAGAATCGATTGCAGGTGGAGAAGTATTTTTGCGCATCCTTTCCAATCTAACTGACCGCTCATTAGTGAGCGCAAGTTGCAAGATTAAGTTGCAGGAATTAGCTGGTCGCGGTTATACCGGTGAGCAAGCACGTGATGGCATCATTGTTGCGACTGATTTTGCTTCAGTAGACCCATACAGGGCTGCTACTCACAACAAGGGCATTATGAACGGGATTGACCCCCTCGCCATTGCCACAGGTAATGACTGGCGGGCTATTGAGGCTGGTGCTCACGCATATGCAGCAAGGGGGGGCAGGTACACTGTCTACACTGGATCTCTGCAGGTTAAGCTCCTTACATTGGAGCTATCCACGGTAAGCTGCTTACAGTGGAGCACTCCACATTAAGCTACTTACAGTGAAGCTCTCCACGTCAAACT
>CAJWKT010000082.1 GCA_913041665.1 uncultured Gammaproteobacteria bacterium
CCACAATCCGCCAAGTGATGAAATAGTCAACAATGAGATTCTTTTTCTCGCCGGTCAAAAATTTCTCCTCGGACTGGTCGTAATTAAGAATCCTGTCCGGAAATTTCATTACATTATTAACGAATGGAATCTTGAAATGGATTCCCGGCTCATAGTCAGACTGAACAATCTCGCCAAAGCGGAACTTAAGAGCGTGCTCCCGTTCATCAACCGTAAATACGGTCGCTCGTACAACAAATATCCCAACAATGAATATGACTATTAAAAAATTCAGACGTGAACCCATTTTTTACTCCTAGTTTTAACGGATGTCCCGCTCACGTAACGCTGTACGTGAATCGAAACTCTCAACTGGACCCGGATTTATAGAGCCACCCTGAGCCACGCTCGAGCGACGCTCCACGAGGCGATCCAGCGGCAAATAGATGAGATTACCTCCACCCTCTGAGTCAATCAGCACTTTGGTCGAGTTAGCCATGATGAGTTCCAGGGTCTCCAAGTATATCCTCCGCCGTGTAACCCCAGGCGCCTTCGTATACTCGGAAAGGACCGACAAGAAACGATCTGCCTCACCCTCTGCATCCGCAATTACCTGGGCCCTATAGGCTTCGGCATCAAATATCGCCCTGGCTGCATCACCTCGGGCCCTGGGCACAACGTCATTTGCATAAGCCTGTGCCTCAAACCCCATGCGCTCCTTGTCCTCGCGCGCCTTAATGGCATCCTGAACACTGGCTTCTACATCCCGAGGGAAGTTGGCCTCCTGAAGGTTTACCTCATCGATCGTAATACCAGCGCGATAAAGGTCCACGGTAACTTGAATCAAATCCTGCGTTTGAGCAGCTACATCTTCGCGCCCATTAGTGAGAATATAATCCAATTCATTTTTACCAATGATCTCTCGAATGGCGCTTCGCGTTACATCCCGAAGGGTATCCTGAGGGTCTCTGAGGTTAAACAGATATGATTGCGGATCTGTCCGCCGATACTGAACCACGAGGTCCACGAGAACAATCGCCTCATCCTTGGTTAGCATGCTTCCCTGGTAGGGAAACCGTTCAGTTACATTGGTATTAATTTTTTCAACGCCCTCTATCGGCCACGGGATGTGCCATCTTAGTCCAGGCAACGTTAGAGACGTATATTCTCCAAAGCGTAGCTCAATGCCTCGCTCTGCATCATCAATCTGGTAAAAACCAGACAGGCACCAACCACCTATTAAAACAATCAATCCGCCGACACCAATAGCAGAGAGAGCGCCACCACTGCTATTGCCGCTGCCTCCCAAGCCACGGCGCCCACCGCCCAAAAATCCGCTTAATTTTCGCTGCAGATCCTTAACGATTGCATCCAAATCTGATGGCTTACCTTGCCCGTTTGAATCCCAGGGATTACCTTTGTTGTCATCATTCCATGCCACTGTTTTTCACTCTTCCTTGAGGAAACTATCCTCAGATAGCCCCTCTTGTTTACAGAACTGCTCCCATCGGCGAGACGTCACTTTGATGTCCAACGTCCAGCCGCCCGAATCGTGCTGCCGCTCTCCCCGCACCGCCTTTAGCGCAAATAGTCGAGCCCTTAGTCTGCTCTGGCTTGGCGACAACACCACTTGCCCACTCATCAAACTACCCAAACACTGAGCCTGCACTAGTCGTGATAATAACCCTAAACCCTCACCAGTAGTTGCAGAGACCCAGACCTTTGGGTACCGGGAACCGTTCAGCTCGCGGTTCGGATGATACTCATGAACAAGGTCGATCTTATTGTACACCTGAATGCAGGGAATCTCAGAGGCGCCGATAGATTCAAGTACTCCTTCAACCTGATGCTTGCGGTCTCCGTGATGCGGGTCACTAGAATCGATAACATGGAGTAGCAGCGAAGCCTCCCTCGTCTCCGTAAGCGTGGAGCGGAACGATGCAACCAACTCATGCGGTAAATCACGAACAAAACCGACTGTATCCACCAGAAGTACCTCATCCATACCATCAAAACAAAGTCTTCGAATGGTAGGATCGAGGGTTGAGAAAAGTTGTTGGCGCGTACCTGAATTGGCGCCGCTGAGTGCATTGAATAGGCTTGATTTGCCGGCATTGGTATAGCCCACTAATGCTACCGTAGGAACCCTAGCCCTGCGCCGCTCGCGCCGTCCCAGCTCACGCTGATTAACAACTCGTCCTAGCCGGACCTTGAGGCGCTTGATGCGTTGATTAATTAGCCTCCGGTCCGTCTCCAGCTGGGTCTCGCCAGGGCCACGCAAACCGATTCCACCCTTCTGTCGCTCTAGGTGCGTCCATCCCTTTACCAAGCGGGACGCTAAATGTTCAAGCTGAGCCAATTCAACCTGTAATTTTCCCTCGAAAGAAGCTGCGCGCTGAGCAAAAATATCCAGAATCAGGCCGTTCCGGTCTAGTACCCGGGTCTTTAAAAAATTCTCGAGATTGCGTTCTTGGCTTGCCGTCATTGGCTGATTGACCAGGACCAACTCAGCGCAATTTTCCCGAATTTGGGCAGCGAGTTCCTCTGCCTTACCTTGGCCTACAAAAAGACGCGGGTCCGGACGGTCCCGTCTAGCTTGAGCATCCCCTACAACTTGAGCACCTGCCGAAAATGCAAGAGCCCTAAATTCCGCAATCTCATCATCATAACAACGGCGCTTCACTCCAACATGAAGGAGCAGACAACGCTCACCGCTTCGCGGCCTTTCAAACAAAAACCACCCTCCACTCTATCAGAGGACTATTATTCCTCCGATTCTTCTTCATCCGGAGCTGAAAAAGAGACATTGTGCAATGGCACGACCGTAGAAATCGCATGCTTGTATACCATTTGATTCACGCTGTTACTGAGAAGCACAACGAATTGATCAAAAGAATCTATTTTTCCCTGAAGTTTTATGCCGTTTATCAAATAAACTGAAACAGGGGTTTTATCTTTCCGTAACGCATTCAGAAACGGATCTTGCAACGACTGACCTTTAGTCATGCCAATCTCCTTATTTTCTTTTTAATTCTTAAG
The DNA here is from genome assembly GCA_913041665.1 of uncultured Gammaproteobacteria bacterium. GTDB lineage: Bacteria > Pseudomonadota > Gammaproteobacteria > Steroidobacterales > Rariloculaceae > CAJWKT01. The sequence continues at coordinate 3,019 of CAJWKT010000082.1, forward strand.
ATAGGTCCCGAAGGTAGCCTTAGCTACACGACCAAAAATCTCTCTACACAAACCGCAAACTCAGGTGGCCAGTTTAACACATGCTCCACGTACCCTACTCACTAACTCTTTGTTTGCAGCTTTTTTTACATCAATAACTAAACGCTCTGCATCTGGCTCGGCGCGCAACCAAGTCATCTGGCGTTTTGCTAGCTGACGGGTAGCAATTATAGCTAGTTGGCGGGCCTCTTCCCATGCATATTTGTTGTGGAGATAGGCCCAAACCTGTCGGTAGCCCACGGCCCGAACAGCTGGCGTGGCTGCTGTCAGATCCCCTCGGCTGCGGAGCTGAGCTACCTCTGGAATCAAACCCGCCTCAACCATATTATCAAAACGAATCTCAATACGTTGCCCTAGCTCCCCTCGATCTTCAGGCGTAAGTGCAAAAATAGTTAAGTCAAGGCCATCAGCAGAAAGACCTTGATCTCCCTTACCCTTGAACTGTTCAGATAGAGGAGTACCTGTGATTTCATAGACTTCCAGTGCTCTCTGGATACGCTGCCGATCCATTGGAGCAATTCGGGCAGCTGCCCTAGGATCAATCTCCTTCAATCGCTGATGTAGCACTGGCCAACCTAGCTCTGTTGCTTCCTTGTCCAAGAGTGCACGTATAGCAGGATCAGCTCCAGGTAAGTTGGCAAGACCATAACGCAGTGCGCGAAGGTACAAAAGCGTGCCACCAACTACAAGTGGCAGCTTTCCACGTTCAGCAATTTCGTTAATGATCCTTCGCGCCTCACCTGCAAACCGACCCGCAGAATACACTTCTGTGGGTTCAAGAATATCCACTAGGTGGTGAGGTACCTCCTTTCGAATAGCTTGGCTTGGCTTAGCGGTACCGATGTCCATACCTCGGTAGACCATAGCCGAGTCCATGCTCACAATTTCTATATCAAATTCATTAGCAAGGGATAATGCTAGGTCCGTCTTTCCGCAAGAAGTCGGCCCAGTAATGCAAATACCGCGTGCTCTATTACCCACGCAGGAAAGGCCGTCCCGGTCCCTGATTCGATAACCGATGACACAAAAACAGCAAACTCCGGCGGTGCCCATCCTGCCCCGGAGGAAAATTCTGTGCAAATAAAATCAAAACCATAAATCGGATGACTCTCATCATCGATTCTTCCATACATATGAACACCACAGTCTCGGCAGGCTATACATGGTTGTACGCACGATGAATGGAAATTGTCTCTGTCATTATTTTTTCCCCAGCCTTCAAGAGCAACAGGCTATTAAAAGTGAATCACCGAGCGAATGCTCTTGCCTTCATACATCAGATCGAACGCCCGATTTATATCCTCTAGCCCCATAGTATGGGTAATCATCTCATCAACTTTGATTTCTCCAGACATGTATTGTTCAACCATTTCTGGTAACTGGCTGCGTCCCTTTACACCACCGAAGGCACTTCCTCGCCAAACTCGGCCTGTTACTAATTGAAATGGACGTGTCGCAATCTCCTGGCCGGCGCCAGCTACTCCGATGACGGTCGATTCACCCCAGCCCTTGTGACAACACTCCAGAGCGGCGCGCATCAAATTCACGTTACCCACGGCCTCGAACGAATAATCCACTCCCCCATCAGTAAAATCCACGATAACGTCCTGAATGGGCACATCATGATCTTTGGGGTTCACAAAGTCTGTTGCTCCCAATTGCTTTGCCATTTCGGCCTTATCAGCATTAATATCCACAGCAATAATACGTGACGCCTTAGCCATAACGCCGCCCTGAATCACGCTTAAACCAACCCCGCCCAAGCCAAACACAGCAATGGTTGATCCCGGTTCGACTTTTGCTGTGTTCAGCACTGCACCGATACCAGTCGTAATACCGCACCCGAACAGGCACACCTTCTCCAGCGGTGCCTCCGGATTGACTTTAGCGACCGCAATCTCGGGTAAAACCGTGTACTCAGAAAATGTAGACGTACCCATAAAATGAAGGATCTGCTTACCTTTATGAGAAAATCTGCTTGTACCATCCGGCATGAGCCCCTGGCCCTGGGTCACACGAATAGCCTGGCACAGATTTGTTTTGCCTGACTTGCAAAACGCGCAAATTCCACATTCGGGTGTGTACAAGGGAATAACATGATCACCGACCTTCAGGTCCGCCACCCCTTCACCCAAATCTTCTATGACCGACCCCCCTTCGTGGCCAAGAATAGTCGGAAATGCGCCCTCCGGATCGTCACCGGAGAGTGTATAGGCATCGGTGTGACATACCCCTGTAGCGACATTACGGAGGAGTACCTCGCCGACCTTCGGACCGTCAACGTCAATTTCCTCAATCGATAACGCCTGCCCAGCTTCCCATGCCACAGCTGCTCTAGTTTTCATACTGGTTGTACTCCGTCATGACTGATATCAATACTCCGCGCGCACTCAAAGGGGTGATTTGGGTAGGGATAGGGGATTGAAAGATCCCTGCTTCATCCGCTCATTTTAATGTCGCAGCTTGCTTCTCATCTAGGAGGTCATAATCATCTAGCCAGATTTTGTCGATTTCATTCCACTTTGGTACTTCGTAGGTTAGCCCGGTGGGATACCGATCACCTGACCTATCCGTATTGTATCGGTTGTAAGACCATTAAAATGCCGGAGCTTCGGGAGGCTTACCTTATAGTATTCAGCAATTTCAGAGAGTGTTTCCCCGCGCACTATTACATGACGGACTGGCTTTGCATTTGAGGGAACGGTATTTAATGAAAAATAACTATCCCTTGGTGGGTTGGTTTTGAAATAGTCTATGACGCCAGCGTGGATCGCTTGAGCTAGCTTTGTCTGGTATCTGGGGTCCTTCAAGGCTGCCTCTTCTTGGTCATTTGATATATAGGCCGTTTCTATTAGAAGTGATGGAATATCAGGGGACTTCAGTACCTGAAATGGTGCTCGTTGCACTTTCGATTTGCGGATCCGGGTGACGCCATTAAGTCTGTTAATCACCCGACTACCAACCGCAGCGCTGGCACTGATGGCTGCGCTCTGTGATAAATCCAACAAAACGCGGGCGAGTAACGGATCTTTGTCTGATAATGAAACTCCGCCGATCAGGTCTGAAGCATTCTCGCGCTCAGCAAGATGCCGGGCCGCTTCATCGCTAGCACCCTGCTCTGAGAGCACATAAACCGTAGCGCCACGGACCTGTTTGTCACGAAATGCATCGGCATGAATAGAAAGGAACAAGTCGGCCTCGTTATCGCGCGCAAATTTAATGCGATCACGCAAGGAAAGAAAATAGTCGCCATCACGCACTAATACAGGCCAGACCCCTGGCTCATGACGAACTTCTTCGGCCAAACGACGGGCGATCCCAAGAACGACCTCTTTCTCCCTAACCCCCAAGGGCCCTGTAGCACCTGGGTCCTCCCCACCATGACCTGGATCAATTGCAATTACTAAATCACGCCCACCTTTCTCGGGCCCAAACAATACACTTTGAGCATCTGATTCGCGGGCTGGAACTTCTAGATCGATTACCAGTCGGTGGCCATACGTGCCATTAGGGGGTAAAACGAAGCTCTTTGGGTTCACAAGTGTAGTCACATCCAAAACCACACGTAGCACACCGTTACCGCGATCACCTGTACGTACGCCCCTAACGAACCCCTTGGGAGAGGGTAAATTACTCTGAGCCAAGGGCTCAATACTAACCAGATCTATTACAACCCTATGGGGCTCAACAAGTCTGAAGACATTGTGCTCGACCGGATGAGACAAATCGAAAACCACCCGGGTAGACAATGGACCAGACCAGAATCTTAGATCATTGACCATGCCACCGTAGGCACCACTCATCCCAAGGGCCAAAGTAAGAACGAAAGCCTCCAACCCACGCCTTAAAACCATCCGGATTCTCCGCTGTCCCGAGCTATGCTATGTTTACAAGATCCATAGACGAAATCAAGATTTATGTTTAAAAATATGTAATTAGAGATTAATACTAGAATTTTTTTTAGGATCCAGCAGCGCCTTTACAATGACTCGACCACGATGTGTCTGTCCAGTTAAGCTAACAAAACGACTCGACAATTCCATAAATTCCAATCTTATCAGCACATCGCAACGCATTTTCAGTGTGGGTACACGGTCTGGCCACTCTATCAATAACCAAGTCCGGCCCTGCGAAAGCCAATCCCTGATGCCAAGATCCTCTAGATCCTCGCAGCGGGCTAGCCTATAGAGGTCAAGATGTGCAATTGTAAGTTTGTCTAAGTGGTAAGGTTCGACCAAAGCATAAGTGGGCGAAGGCACTTGGCCCACAAACCCAGCGCCTTCTAGCATTGCGCGCACCCAGGTGGTCTTGCCGCTACCAAGTTCCCCTTCGAGACCAATTAGCAGAGGTGCCGGCTCTTGTCTCGACAAGATACGAGCCATTTCTGTGGCATAGGCCTTGAGCGATGACTCCGAAAGGAGCCCTAAGGTGAGGTAGTGTTGGCCCATTTGCGAATATATGGCATCAAATCTCCCGCCAAGGTTCCCCTCTGGCCTTGGGCGGCCGCATCATCCCCGGCCAATGCGTGCAGAAGAACGCCAGCACAAGCTGCGTCAACCATGACATTACCTTGAACACACAGTGCCCCAATAATTCCGGACAGTACATCACCCATGCCAGCTGTCGCCATTCCTGGGTTCCCGAAATCACACACTGAAGTAATGTAAGCGCTATGAGGTGCCGCTACTAAACTCCCTGCCCCTTTGAGTACAACAATGCCCTCGTAGCACTCAGCCAAGTTGGTAGCATGCTTGAGACGTTCAGCTTGGATTCGGGCCGTAGACATTTCTTTACCCTCAAACGGACTTAGCAATCGTGCCGCCTCACCAGGGTGGGGTGTCAGTATCCAATTGTCCTGCTTTGCTCCTCCAACCCGAGGTGCCTGTGCCAAAAAATTAAGTCCATCTGCGTCCAACACCATGCGCTGCCAATTACTATCCATAGCCTGCTGCCAAACCCCTTTTGCCCAACCATCATTCCCAAGACCCGGCCCAAGAACCACAGCATCGGCCCGGTTGACCAGTACGTTCAAATCATCGGGGTTTGTAATACCTAGACACATAATCTCGGCACGCCCCTCCATTACCTGTTCCACATTTTCGGGATGGGTTGCTACCTGAACCAAGCCAGCCCCAGCCCTTAATGCCGCTTCTGCTGCCAACCGGATCGCACCAGACATACCAACCCCCCCTCCAACTAATAGCAGTCGGCCATGGCTGCCCTTGTGAGCTGTTCGCTTCCTTGGTCGAAGAGTTTTTGCTAAAAATGACTGGTCTAGCCTCCGAAGTGATGGTCTCTGCGATGGAGATCTATTCCATTGTATCCCTAGATCGGAAAAGAAAAGCTCGCCTCGATAATCCATTGCCTCACCTAAAAACAAGCCCTGTTTCAGCGCTACGAAGGTAATCGTTGCATCAGCTCGAACTGCCAGCCCCTCCGTGTCAACCCCACTGATGACTGACCCTGTGTCCGCATGCAACCCTGTGGGAACATCAAGCGCGAGAACCGGGCACTGCGCTGCATTAATAGCCTTAACTGCACTTTTAAATAAGCCCTCAAGTTCACGGCTAAAGCCTACCCCTAGCAATGCATCAATAATCAAGTCAGCGCTAAAAACAGATGTAGTAACCTTCAAGATCTCAATTTTTCCCCCGTTATCTCGGTAATCTACGTAGGCGCGCTCAGCATCACCAGACAACTTATCCGGTGCTACTACAGCGCTTACTACTACCTTATAACCTTGCTTTAGAGCCAGCCGAGCAGTCACATAACCATCTCCGGCATTATTGCCCGCCCCACAGAAAATCTGGACTGCTCTAGTCGAAGGCCAGCGTAGTCGCAGCACATCACAGGCAGCCTCACCAGCCCGACACATAAGCTCGTAGCCAGTGATGCCCGTGTCTTGGATGGCTATTTGATCTAGCTCACGTACCTGAGATGTCCGATAAATCTTCTCAGGAAGACTGTCCGTTACAAATGTCATAGCAAGTAATTATAGAATCCTGCCCAAGGATCGCGAACTGATAAAGCACATGTGCCCGCTGGGTATGAGAAAACTATGATTGAGCTATCAAACAAAGAACTTAAAAAGCTTGCGGCTAAGATTAAAAAACTTGGTATGAAAGTAGGCTTTCAGCAGATTGGCATTGCCGGAATCCAGCTAGCCGAAGACGAAAAGAGACTCCAGGAATGGCTTGCCCGGAAACGTCATGGGGAAATGAGTTATATAGGCCATCACAATAAAAAACGCGCGCATCCCGAAAAACTTGTTCCAGACACTCTGCGTGTCATTTCGGCCCGTATGAGTTATTGGTCCAGGGAAAGCAAAAATGCTCAGGAAGTGCTAGACGATCAATCCATGGCTTATATATCACGTTACGCTGTAGGGCGCGACTACCACAAAGTAATACGCCAGCGACTGAAAATGCTGGCATTGACAACAGAAAAACTAATTTCTGGCTTTGGATATCGAGTTTTTGTAGACAGCGCGCCAGTGCTAGAAAAAGCACTCGCTCGAAACTCGGGGCTGGGCTGGATTGGGAAACACACCAACTTAATCCATAAAAATGCTGGCTCTTGGTTTTTTCTCGGTGAGTTATTTGTCAATGTACCTTTGCCAGTTGACGAAAAAATTAGTAACCATTGCGGTACATGTCAGGCTTGTCTCGAAATTTGTCCTACTAAGGCAATTATAGCTCCATACAAACTTGATTTTATATAGAGATTTATAGTTAGTTTTTTTTATGAATTCTGGAGCTATTTGATTTAGCGAGATGCGCGGCCCGGCAGCAACACCAAAGCCCGCT
>CAJWKT010000083.1 GCA_913041665.1 uncultured Gammaproteobacteria bacterium
CTGACAATCAAGACGGGGATCACGATACTACCGGAAACCTGATCACCGAGGCCCAATCGAGGCAAGAAATTTATCCCGACCGAATTGCCTTGCTGCTGCCTCTAAGCTCCCAGCAACGGATCTCTGCGCAAGCCGTTTTGGATGGTTTCCTCGCAGCACATCTCGGCAACCCAAATGCAGTTGAATCACAGATAAAAATCTACGATACAGGACTCATTGATGCAGAGGAAGCTTATGCACAAAGCGTAACAGACGGGGCTGATTTTATTGTTGGGCCATTGCTAAAACCAAGCGTAGAAGCAATTGAAAGAAAGGCCGGCTTTTTGCCGATTCTTTCACTCAACTTCACGCAGAGTAACCAGCCTTCCCCAACAGGATTCTTTCAATTTACTCTTGCCCCTGAAGATGAAGCTGCTGAAATCGCTAGGCATGCGATCAAAAAAGGTGCGGCTACTGCAATTGCAATAGTACCTGCTGACGATTGGGGTATTCGTCTGTTAAATAGCTTCCAAAGCGAGTTCGAGGAGCTTGGTGGCAAGCTACTCCAATTTAGAACCTATGGAGCAGAAACAAAGGATTTTTCCGCAAATATAACGGAGCTTTTAAATCTCACTAATAGCGACCAGCGCCACCGGAGATTGACAGCAAATCTACGCGTTCCAGTTGAGTTCGAACCGCGTCGCAGACAAGACGTTGACACTATTTTTATGGCGGCACTCCCTAGTGCCGGACGCATGCTGGCTCCACAATTTCGATTTCATTTCGCTGGGGACATCCCTACTTATGCAACATCTGACGTCTATGTACCTGGAAACAATGAGGGAAATGATGATTTGAACGGTATTTTAGTCACTGAAACCCCATGGGTTCTTGCCCCCCACCCAGATACAGAAAAACTAAAAGCAGAGCTGAGGCGTTACTGGCCAAATCAAGCGCCTTCACTTGCTCGCTTGCACAGTTTGGGCTTCGATGCCCATCGCCTTATACCGTTACTTTACAAACAAAGCGAGCAATTTACATCCATTTCCGGGCTATCGGGCAACCTGACACTAGGAGCGGACGGACGTATACGTCGCAGCCTTCCTATGGGCCAATTTCGTAATGGTGACTTAGTGCTCCTCAGTACGGACGCCCTTCCCTAAGACGGCGAGTCGGCAAACCTAATAGCAATAAGTGCCCACGACTCATTTCGCGGCCTATTCCACAACTCTTAGCCTGGGCCGCCCAGGCACACCTTTACCCGAATGGTTCTGACTCGGAGACTGATGTTCGCTTTCAAAGCTAATGCCCTCGCGAGTCTCACGAGCATAAATACTCAGCACAGCTGAAATCGGAATTTTCACTATCTGGGGGATACATGCAAAGCGCGTCTCAAAGCTCATTAACTGGTTGGCAATTATTAAATCTTTAGTCGCTGATTGGCTCACATTGAGAATTATTTTTCCATCTGACACATGCTCTTCAGGCACCACTAACCCATCTACATCCGCGTTGACAACTATATGAGGAGTGTACCCGTTATCTGACATCCATTCGTGCATAGCACGAAGCAAATATGGTCGCCATTCAGTTTGATTTGTTTTTTCCACAACCGCTACTGGCGCATCTCCTGCTCCAACTCCGTAAGACTTTCTTGGAATGGAGATCTCTCAAAAACCTTTTGCATATATTTATGAATAGGCCGCGCACGCCCGGAAAGCTCAATGCCAAATAATGGCAAGCGCCAAAGAATGGGTGCAATAGTAGAGTCCACAAGAGAAAAATCATCGCCAAGAAAAAAGCGCTTAGCAGCAAAAACCTCTACGCTAGATAATATGCTCTCCTTTAGTTCTTTTCGGGCACGGTTTAGTTTCCTGCGATCATCTATCTCGATAATTTTCTCAGCTATTGGGTACCAGTCTCGCTCGACTCGAAAAAGCACGAGACGAAAATGTGCCCTCGTTACCGGGTCTACAGGCATAAGAGGTGGGTGCGGAAACCTTTCGTCCAGATATTCGATTATGACCCTAGAGTCATAAAGAATAAGATCTCGATCCACAAGGGTGGGAACGGTGTTATATGGATTTAGGACCAAAAGGTCTTCAGGTCGAGACCCGTCGGCTACATTTATTATATCGATGTTTATACCTTTCTCCGCCAACACCACGCGCACGCGATGACTCCAAATATCTGTAGGCCCGGAGAAAAGCGTCATAGCCGAGCGACGGTTAGCAATTACCGCCATAAAGATCTCCTTTTTATTAATTATTACGCAGGATGAAGAACCCAATAGAATACCATGGAATCTAGGCACTTCGTTTAGATAGGTAGACGGCGAATACGTGCACCAAGTTGGGCCAGTTTCTCTTCAATACATTCGTAACCACGATCTATGTGATAGATACGCTCAATCACAGTGGTACCGGCGGCAGCTAAACCGGCCAAAACAAGCGAGGCAGACGCGCGCAGATCGGTAGCCATCACGGGAGCACCCTTCAAACGATCTACCCCTTTACTAACCGCAGTGTTCCCCCTGATACCAATGTTTGCACCCATTCTTTGCAATTCCAGCGTATGTTGAAATCGACTCTCGAACACGGTTTCTACAATTTTCCCCGTTCCAGAGGCAATCGAGTTAAGAGCACAAAACTGTGCCTGTAGGTCGGTAGGAAACCCTGGGTATGGAGCCGTACTCAGATTTACTGCCCTAGGACGTTCCCCCGCCATATCCAAGTCTACCCAGTTTGACCCACACTCGATTCGGGCACCAGCCTGCTCCAACTTCCGCAGCACCGCATCCAAGTTACTAGGACGGACCTGTTTTACCCTTACATGCCCCCCCGTAATTGCGCCCGCTAGTAAGTGTGTTCCGGCCTCAATCCGATCGGGAAGTATGGTGTATGGCGTGCCCTGAAGGTTATCTACGCCCTGAATATGGATAGTTCCTGTACCTGCTCCTTCAATTTTAGCCCCCATCTGCACTAGAAAAGTGGCTAAGTCCAACACTTCCGGCTCCAAGGCTGCATTCTCGATCACAGTTTCACCCTTAGCTAAAACAGCCGCCATCATGAGATTCTCGGTACCAGTTACTGTCACACTATCCAAGGTTAACCGAGTGCCGCGCAGCTGCTCTGCTCGAGCGTGAATGTAGCCCCCTTCGATGGATATCTCTGCGCCTAAAGATTTTAGTCCAGCTACGTGAAGGTTCACCGGACGAGCGCCTATTGCGCAACCACCGGGAAGAGATACGTCTGCTCTACCGTAACGCCCTAGGAGCGGCCCTAACACCAATACCGATGCTCGCATGGTTTTTACGAGCTCGTAAGGCGCAACATACTCGGTCGTGGTTCTGGGATCTATTTCAAGCTTCCAACCATCATGAAGGGTAATTTCGGCTCCCATGCTACGAAGTAGCTTAATCGTGGTCATAACATCATTCAGAGACGGTACATTCTCCAACAGGACTGGACTCTCCGATAAAAGAGTTGCCGCTAAAATAGGTAGCGCTGCGTTCTTTGCGCCTGAGATGAGAATCTCACCCTCAAGTGGAACTCCGCCAGTTATTTCAAGCCTATCCAAAAAGCTGCACTCGGTTAATTAGCTTTGGATTGCCATTCTTCAGGCGTATAGGTCCGCAGGGCAAGCGCGTGAATTTCTGAGCCAACTAGCGCACCTAGCGTGCCATACACCATCTGGTGGCGCGCAATGCTGCGCTTACCCTGGAACTGTTCCGTTATGACCAGAGCCTCATAGTGCCCCTGGCCGTCCGTCTTAACTTCGGCTTGACACCCTGGTAGGCCCTGCTCGATAAGGCGAGTAATTGCGTCTGGATCCATCATTCTTGCACACTCCGGCTTTCCTTAGTCTAAGCTAGGACCCAGACTTTTTCATGTAACTGGTAGAATTCTCCTGACTTTCAGCGCTGACAATTTCGCATACTAAAAATGTTACTGACAACTCTTGCCACCTTCGTAGCCGGGTTAGCGTTGCTTGCTTGGGGTGGCGACCGCTTTGTTCTTGGATCAGAAGCCATAGCAAAAAATCTCAGGCTGCCGCCGATTGTTATTGGACTTACTGTTGCGGGATTCGCCACGTCCGCACCAGAAATGCTAATTTCCACGATTGCTTCTTTGAGGGGTAACCCAAGTCTCGCGCTGGGCAACGCAGTAGGCTCAAACATTGCCAACATAGGCCTGGTGCTTGGAGTGGCTGCCTTAATTCAGCCGCAGACCCTCCGTTCAACAACCACGCGCCAACAATTGCTTGCGCTTTTTATTGTCACAATATTAGTATTTCCGCTGTTTCTTGATGGGTTTCTTAGCCAGAGGGACGGTTACATCCTTCTAGCAAGTTTGTTCCCTCTAACCGCATGGGTGATTGTGCTTAGCCTAAGGTCGGAACAGCCTGACTCAGTACATACAGCTATAGCCGCGGGCGGCCCAGACGATATGGGCATACCCAAAGCGGTCATGTGGCTAATAATCGGGCTCGCTTTAATGCTATTTGGAGCAGATCTACTGGTCAAGGGCGCGGAATTCTTCGCCCGTGCGATTGGGATCAGTGATCTTGTAATTGGTTTGACGATGGTAGCCATCGGCACGAGCCTTCCTGAGCTGGCGGTGGCTATCGTTGGTACCCTTAAGCATAGATATGACTTGGTGATAGGTAACATTATAGGCTCAAACATCTTCAATTTGCTGGCTGTAATTGGTATAGCTGGTGTGATTGAACCCCACAAACTAGACGGCCGAGTTGTGAGCCTAGACTACCCTGTCATGGCAGGATTTACGCTGGTTATTTTTATGCTCGCATACAATAGAGGCCTCAGGGCCAAGCTTCCCAGCAGGTGGCGATTGATCATCCGGCATAAAAAGCAGGTAATCGGTCGTCTCATTGGCAGCATACTATTGGGCGCTTTCTTTGTTTACCACGGATTCATGGCGTGGAATATATTCAACGCATGAATAACCGAATGCGACTAAACCAGCTAAAATTAAGCATATATAGATCATTAAGTGCGAGCATACCAACCAAGAATGCATAAGCAGCCCTCCATAAAAAATTGAAACACAACAGAAAAAAATATTTTGGATGGGCATCTCTTGCATTAATAGCTATGGGAAGCTGGTACTTAACACGTGTGGACGTAACAGATGATGTAGCGAGCACACGGAGGTCTAGTTTTTCTCTTGGTTACTACATTAACGACGCTAAACTTTTTGGAGTGGACGAGAAAGGTCAACCGTTATACCAAATCACTGCAAGAAGACTTGAAACAAGCGAACAAAACAATCATCTATTGCTTGAAGATGTCCAAATAGAATATTGGCCTCGTTTAAAAATATCGTGGCTTTTGACCGCCACTAGCGGCGAAGTACCTCAAAATGAAGCATACCTAGACCTACAGGGTGGAGTAAAACTTGCACAACGACTGGAAGATGGAACAAATGGCACAATCATTCAATCAGAACACCTGAGGCTTCAACCAGAGGCCTTCTATGCCACCACCAGTGAAGCCGTCCGAATCCACTTGGGCCAGGACCAAATAGACGCTACAGGCATTAGAGCTTACTTGAAAGACAACAGGCTCGAATTAGAATCCAACGTACATGGTCAATTTAACCCATAAAATTAGCCTCACTTTATTATGCACTGCGTGCCTTGAGCACCTAGCAACTGCTCAGGAAGCACCTAGTGAGCCCCTGCCTATTTCCCTTGACGCAGATTCATCTTCCTTTAGTCAAGAGACAGGCACAATGATATTTCGTGGGCTACAAATTAGCCAAGGAAGCATGAAAATAGAGGCAGATGAGGCTATAGCAACAGGGCTCGATTTTGAAAAAAGCGAATGGAATTTTAACGGTAATGTAAACATCACTATAGATTCAGCGAGAATAAATTCAGACAGAGCCGAAGTCAGATTTATCTCACACGAGCTATCAGCGGCCGAGCTGGAAGGCACCCCGGCAACGTTCGAGGATGAAAGTTCCATGGATGAGAACACTATCCGTGGAAGTGCAGGCTCTCTCCATTACGACAACGTGGCACGAACACTCAGAATGTCAGATAGTGCTTGGCTCAGTGAAGGTACAACCCAATTCACGGGGTGCGACCTCATCTATGATCTTAACCAGAGAAGAATAACATCGGGGTCATCGGATTGCGGCGAGGATCTGCAAATTATTTTCGTGCCGCCACCAGAAGAAACCCAACCTGAGCCTGATACCGCACTATGAGCAAGCTCGAAGCCGTTGATATCACTAAGCGCTACCGCGTACGCGAAGTAGTAAAGAAATTGTCGATTTCTATAAAAAGCGGTGAGGTTGTAGGTCTTCTTGGACCAAATGGCGCAGGCAAAACAACCGCGTTCTACATGATCGTCGGACTCGTAAATTGTGACCATGGGCAAATTTTCATTAATGGGAAGGACATTACACACTTTCCGGTACATCGAAGAGCACGCCTAGGACTAGGCTACCTACCCCAAGAAGCCTCAGTATTCCGCAAACTAAGTGCAGCGGATAATGTTCGCGCAATACTTCAAACTCGTGAGGATCTAGACCGAGCAGCGCGCCAATCAACCCTGGAGGAGTTATTAGAGGAGCTTCATATTACCCACGTTCGTGACAGCATGGGCATAAGCTTATCTGGAGGAGAAAGACGCCGGGTTGAAATTGCGCGAGCGCTAGCAGCTAAACCTAAATTCATGCTTTTAGATGAGCCTTTTGCAGGAGTGGACCCGATCTCCGTTCTCGACATTCAACGGATCATTCGCCACCTATCTAGCCGAGGCATAGGAGTTCTGATTACGGACCACAATGTGAGAGAAACTCTCGAAATATGTGGACACGCCTACATTTTGAATAATGGAACACTAATGGCCTCCGGTACTCCGGAAGAAATTCTGTCTGATCAGAACGTGAGGGAAGTTTACCTAGGGGAAAATTTTTCCCTGTAAGGACTAAAAGGCTCCATGGTAAGACCGGCACTACAACTTAAGCCTAGCCTGAGGCTTAGAATGACGCCTCAGATGCAACAGGCTATCCGGCTACTCCAAGTGCCAATCCTGGATCTCAAGGCCCAGATTGATGAGGCGCTCAACGAGAACGTGTTTCTTGAGAGCGAAGAGGCCGAGACCCATGAGAAAGAAGACGAAGGACCACAAGGACATGACGACTACGAAATTCCAACACAAGACAAAGACGGAGAAGAAGAAACAGACTCATTCGGTGCTTTCGTCTCAGACGATATCTTCAACGATGAAAGTCAAAATGGGAACTCCTCTAGCCCTAGCGATGGCGTTGATCGCACAACGTACAACGAAACTCTCTCTAATCACCTATATCGGCAACTGCTGGAGCTTGAAAATCTTGGGGAACGTAAAAGAAAAATAGGCTATGCCATTATTGATTCCATCGATGAGAATGGCTATCTAACAGCTGACCTTTCAGCCATCCAAGACACAGTAGCCCCAGAGGTAATTGTATCCATCGATGAAATCGAGGCTATTCTAGAGCGAGTACAACAACTATCGCCAATAGGAGTTGGAGCACGTACTCCTGAAGAGTGCCTGTTACTACAATTAAAGCAGCTGGATTCGGGGATACCCGGTCTGGAGTTGGCTCGCTCCATCGTGGAAAAAGAAAAGCTGTACGAACTGTTTGTCAGTCAAAATTTTGATCAACTGAAGCAGGAGTTCGGGTCTTCGGACGAAGATTTGCAGGGCGCAATTGCACTAGTCAGGACCTGCTGCCAAGCACATCCTTGCGGATCCATCAGCACCCCAACAGTCCAGATTATGATCCCTGACGTGTTTGTCCATCAAGTTGATAATCGTTGGGTTGTCGAAGTCAACGACTCCCCTATACCTCAACTTAAAATCAATCAAATCTACGCAAATGCCCTCGGAAACAAGGGAAGATATGCTGAATGCAGAGCACAATTGGTTCAAGCTGAGTGGCTAATCCAGAGCCTCGAAAAAAGAAGGGAAACGCTGGAAAAAGTAGCGAGGGCCATCGTGAGACAACAAAAAGAATTTTTTGAGAAAGGACCGGAATATATGCGCCCGATGGTGCACAGAGATATAGCACAAGACATAGAAATGAATGAATCCACGGTTTCCCGCATAGCAGCAACCAAGTGGATGCAGACGCCTCGGGGACCATTGGAGTTTTCCTTCTTTTTTTCAAGTGGTCTCGACAGTAACGCTGGCAAAAAATCCTCGACAGCTGTGCGAGCAATAATTCAAAAATTCATCAACGATGAAAATAAGAGCCGCCCCCTAAGTGATAG
This sequence comes from uncultured Gammaproteobacteria bacterium, assembly GCA_913041665.1. GTDB lineage: Bacteria > Pseudomonadota > Gammaproteobacteria > Steroidobacterales > Rariloculaceae > CAJWKT01. The sequence continues at coordinate 8,272 of CAJWKT010000083.1, forward strand.
AAAGATATCTGTCCTTCTTTCAGACAAGGGAATCAATGTTGCGCCAAGAACAGTAACTAAATACAGAAAAAAAGACGGCATTCCATCCTCCATCAAGCGCAAGGAGGGGTAAAACGATGCGCCTGATCATCATCAGCGGGCTATCGGGATCGGGAAAGAGTGTCGCGCTCAACCTGCTGGAGGATCTCGGCTTTTACTGCATCGACAATATTCCAGTTGATCTACTATTTACTTTTGTGAAAGATATTTTGCTCGATCAGGATGCCGGATATGGCAACGTTGCCGTAGGACTTGATGCAAGAAATAGGGGGGACAACATCGAGCGGCTCCCCACGCTGATCCGTGATCTTCGTAGAGAAAAAAATCTCTCATGCGACCTTATTTTCCTACAAGCTAAAAATGAAACGCTTTTATCCCGCTTTAACGAGACTCGCCGAAAACACCCGCTTAGTAACGATAGCCTTAGTCTCCCAGAGGCCATAGCCAAGGAACGTGAGTTACTAGGCCCAATGATTAATTCTGCCGACCTGCTCGTCGATACAACATCCAAGACAATCTACGACCTGAGAGAATTGATTCAGAATCGTGTTACCAAGAGAACAGAAGACAAACTATCCATTCTCCTCGAATCATTCGGCTACAAACACGGTCTGCCATCGGATGCAGACTTCGTTTTTGATGTGCGCTGCTTACCGAATCCCTACTGGGAGCCTCAGCTACGCAACCTCAATGGCACAGAAAAACCCGTGCAAAAATTCCTAGAATCCCAAGCACAGGTCCATGAAATGGTGGACGACATCGTACTCTTTCTTGAGCACTGGATACCACGCTACCAAACTTTTCAGCGTTCCTATCTAACTGTTGCTGTCGGGTGCACCGGGGGCCAGCATCGATCCGTGTTTATTACGGAGAGAGTTGCCTCCCGGCTAGAAAAGAATCATGGGCCGATTAAAGTCTATCATCAAGAAATCCCTAGACCCGCATAAATTGATCATGAAAAAAAATCCTTAATGTCTGTTCTCACATCCATGGCATCCCGAAATCCCATGTTAATCAACTCCGTGGTAAAACCCGACTCAAATAAAAGATAGCTTGTTAGCTGCATCCCGCTGCGGTTCATTGCACCCACGCCTCTGAGCAGCAGACGTATCGCCCTAGGGAGTTCATGTAAATGCCTCTCTGCAATACTTCGGATATCCCTTTTGGGAGAAATGATCAGCATGTCAACCGAACGCAACTCGGAATCCTCACCCTTGGAATTGTCATGAGAAATTTTCTCCAAGATCCGATTAATCCGCTCCAACCGCTCAAGGTCGGCGTACAAACCGTCCATAAACAAAGTATCGAGCATGTAACCTGCTAAGTGGGCAAAACTTGGTATTTCTGGGGGCACGCAT
>CAJWKT010000084.1 GCA_913041665.1 uncultured Gammaproteobacteria bacterium
GGCTCATGGCGTACCGTTTCTAAAGGCCCAGATGCCGTTGTTAAGCCGTCTGGGGCGCAAATCATACCTACAGCCGCGGGCCGGGCGGCCGCTGAGGGTTATGACATGCGCTTTGATAGTCCAATAATGCGGTGCCATTACGCTAACCTCATAGAGGGATTTCATCATGGCAACACAATAAACGAAATCAGTCAGGGCACAGATGAGATAACCATTCAATACGGGTTTATGGATGTGGTCAGAGTTATCCATATGAATCTGGATCAGCACCCAGACAACATTGTTCTCAGCGCCACGGGTCATTCAATCGGTGCGTGGGACGGCGATACATTGGTGGTCGATACGGTTGGTTTTGAGCCCGGGGTACTAGAACATTTAGCGGGCATTAAGCACAGTGAGCAATTGCATGCCGTTGAGCGGTTCTTTATTGATGAGCAAACAAACTATCTAATGCGTGAATATATCCTGACTGACCCTTTGTATGTCGAGGGAGAGTATTCAAACATGGACGGACAGGAGCTCGTGGATGCTCCCTATGAACCTTATAACTGTATTGAACTCACAGGCGAAAACAACATCCGGGTCGGCGAGCGGGTCATATACCATAATGGTGTCGGTTCGGTAGATTTTGTACCGAAAGAGCAGATTGACTAAGTGCACTGTTTTTTACCGCGAGGTTTAAGGCTGGGTAAATTAGTTAATGGTAATTGGGAAGTTAAATCTATTATTAATATTTATAAAATATTAATAATTGTTGCGTCAGTACTTTTTATAAATTCAACAAGCTATTCGCATCATTCAAATGCTCCACATTATGACAAAACAAAACCACTTACTATATTTGGTTTTGTTGAGGAATTTGAATTCGTAAATCCTCATGCATTTGTTCATATCAAATCTATTAGAAATGGAGAATCAGTTATATTTTCTTGTGAAATGTTGCCATCTAATACTTTAATGAAGCAAGGATGGACTAAGAATACATTCCCAACTGATATACAAGTTAAAGTTAATGCCATAGCGGCAAGAAGAAATCCACTAGGTTGTTGGTTTGAGTCAGCTGAAACAATGGACGGCATTAAGATTGAGCCCGGAGGAGTTGCAGTTGAATTTGATAGCGGTGCGTTTAATTATGATAAGCCCGTATTTATCAATAATGTCCCTAATTTTAAGGGCCCCTGGAAGAGGAGCCCGCTATTAGGTTTTAGAAGCCTAGCCTCTCCGGACGCCAATACTTCAGGGCATGATCCAAGTGGTGGATCTAGCCCAAAACCAGGTAGTGATATCTTAACTGAAGAGGGGCTTAAGGCTGGCAATGAGCATAATGCCCCTTTAGATGATCCGGCACTACAATGTAGCGGCGCAAGCATAAGAAGGGTATGGGGTAATCCATTTTCAGCAACAGATATAATTCAGACTTCAGATTTTATATATCTAAGTCATGAATATATGGACGTAAAAAGAATAATTAAATTAACTAAAGAACATGATGATGGCTACCAAAACCAACTTTATGGGCATTCTATTGGCTGGTATGAAGATGATACATTGGTAATTGATACCATAGGCTCCGGATCTGGCGTACTCTTACCATACCCTGGTGTTCTTCATAGCGATCAATTGCATTTTGTTGAAAAAATAAAATTAAATGATAACGGACTAGGTTTTACGCTTACTTGGTTAGCAGAAGATCCTATTTATTATAAAAAATCTTTTAGCGGAATTATGCATTTCGAGCCCTCAGCTTACGATGTCCAAGCTTGGGATTGTACTTTTGAAAAAGCTAATAGATAGAATTCTTGACCATAACCCAAATGTAGTCACTCAACAGTATAGGAATAATCCACATCCCCATGCCGGCGACTGCCCACCTCATGTTCCGGCAGATAAGAGCGTATGTAGTCGACCTGCACATTTTCTGGTGAGACGGTGATGTTCAGATACCCTGAATTATCCAGAATGCCTCCGGACAGGTAGGCATTCCTGTTGCGAGCCGTGTAGGTGTCGTCGGCCGGGTTAGGTACAGACTGATAAACGACGCCATCGAGTTGCTGGTGCGCGAAGATATGATCGTGAGCCTGAAAAAAAATGTTGACATCGTTTTTGACCATCAGCTGGTGTATCGGTAACTCCCAGTTGGGACGCTGCGTGCCAAACTCCCACTCACCGTCATCTGTGTAGCCACCCCATTCATATTTAGTTGCGCGTTCGATTCCGCCGCGCCCTGTGCCGAGTACATGATGGGTGAAGACGAACTTGTACTTTGCATCGCTTTCCTCGAGAGTGGTTTTGAACCACTCGTATTGCGCGTCGCCGATCGTCGCGTCCCAGAGGTTACCCGTCGACTGGGTCAGCGCGTTGTATTCGTCGATAATCTCACTCCAGGGTGGATTGCTCCCCATCCCCATTCCCATTCCGCCGCTGACGCGCTCGGTCACTCGCGTCGAATGCCAGTAAGGGTCTAGAGATATAAACAGCGCATCGCCCCACTCGAATGCGAAGTAGTCTCCGAGTAAGCCGATTCCGGGGACAGGCTCCGGGTTACCGCTGTAAAAATTATCCGGGGTTGGCACGGGCAAGTAACGGTTTCGAGCCTTGCCAGCGAAGATGGCAACGTCATGAAGCAGCGTACCGAGCAGGCTGCGGTAGCCGAGCTCATGATTTCCGTTGACTGGAAAGAGTGCCGTCGAGTGCGCCATGAGCCCGAGAAATCGTCGCTGATTGATGTAGTTATTGTCGACAAATTTCTGGGTAAGCATGCTACGGTCGCCCTGAAAGAAGTCCGCCACTAAAGGTGAGAGGTTGGAATCATCACCGAGCATGAAATAAAGGTCCGGCTGCGTATCCTCGACAAGCCGCATAGTCCGAGCATAGAGGTCCGGATGGTACATTCTGCCTAGACGCTCAGGGTGAGAGTCGCCCTGTACGCCGAAGTTGAACGTGGTGCCCTGAGATCTTTGGGTTCGAAACGAATATTCATCACCCACACGCTTTCCTTTGATGTCCATATAGGCCACTCGATAGTAATAGTGGTGATCGGGTGCCAGCTTCGTGATCATAGCCACGGCCGTGCCGTCGGCCGAAGCTACAGTCGACGCCGTGCTTTGCAAGAGCCGTCCGGGTGTTTCACCGTATTCAACAGAGATTTCGGTACCTTCTTCTGCGAGGACATGAACCACAATGGAAGCGTCCGTCGGTCGGCCGAGAATGATGTTTTCGCCGCCATCTGTTTGTGCATCCAGATGCGCTGCTGACACAACGAAGACACCGACAACCGCGACCGTCGTCAATAGCAAGCGATGATTCATTTTCTTTTTCTGGCTATCCGAGTGTTCTGAATCGATGTGAGACGCGGAGGTTAGATTCATTATAAATATTATTGCGTCTGCCTGGTTTCGCTGCTACGTAAGCTAGCGATCTCCCTCTGCAGTGCAAAATACTCTGTGTTTTCGTCGGAAGACAGCTCACCGGCGAGCAGATCGTTACGCTCGTAGGGATCCACCTCTAGGTCATAAAACTCCTCCACACTGCCGAGGCTAAGCAATTTGTAACGCTTGTTGCGCATGGCAGAGTAAGCGCTTGAAACGCCGGCGAAGCCACCGAGAAACTCGTCCGCAAAGATCCAGTCACGCGGAGTGGACATGGGATTTGAAAGCGTTGGCAGAAAACTGATTGAGTCGTGGGTTATTTCAGCAGGAATTGTTTTTGTTGGCTCAATACCCGCCATTTCCATAATAGTTGCGAACAGATCTACGGAGTTAACCAGTGCTTCCGAGATCACACCGTGTTGTACGTTGGGCCCGGTCACAAGAAACGGCACGTTGACGCCGCCCCTGTAGAGAGTTCCCTTGGCGCGTCCGGCTTGGAACGGCGCTGATACCTCCTCGTTGTGCGTGCCGTTGTCTCCCATGAAAATCACATAGGTATTTTCACGGTCTTCGGGTTCAAGCGATGCGAGCATCCGGCCGATTTGTGTATCCATAGCTTCGATCATTGCGGGGTAGCTCAAATCCGAAGTCCCAATTCGCGCATCATCGGGGGGCATATGCAGCGGACGGTGAGGCAGGTTGAATGCGAACCACAGAAACCAGGGATTCCCGCCCTGGTCACCGATCCAGGCAATGGCGTCATCGACTTTATCGACTGGTGTATAGCCGGTCACCCCGGCCACCTCGCCATCGATGACTTTGTTCCAGGCAAAATAGGATTCGGGTGAGCCGTAAAGGCTTCCGGAAAAATGATCGAAGCCGGTACGATTCGGATGGTCCAGCCAGCCGTTGGACAAGTCCGCTAGATGCCATTTGCCGATAGCGGCAGTGGAGTAACCGAGCTCAGCATTGTTATTGAAGGCCATGGGCAGCGTGTATTCGTTAACGCTTAATCCATTACGTGGTACTGACCGAGGCCCAACGCCACCCATTCCGCGTGCCGTGATTACCCCGGCCATGCCACCGCTCATATTCCCTGTCGTTACGTTGGCGAGAGCCCAGTCAGGCACGGCTGGGGGTTCCGGCAGGGGCCCACGGGCATTAACGGGTGCCCCGATTCCCGTCCGGAATCCGTAGCGGCCGGTCATGATTGTCGCCCGGGTCGGCGAGCAGGCAGGCTGTGACCAGAAATTATTAAAGCGCACACCTTCGCGAGCCATTTCGTCTAAATGAGGGGTAGCGGGTGGGTTCTCGCCCAGACCGTAGGAACGCAGAGTCTCGACGCCCATGTCATCGCCGATAATCAACAGGATGTTGGCGGCGGACATGGTTGTTGCCGGGATGGCTGTCGAGAGAACGAACGACACCGCGATCAACCGAATATTATGTTTGACTTTCATCTCTCCAAGTCCAACTTGAATTGATCAGGTAGTTTAGTGCAGCCGCAATGGAAATTCCTGCTAGGTTTGCCAAGAGATCATTTAGCAGGATGACTTTGAACAGGAAGAAGAAAGTAAGGTAATTAAGAATTCCGGACGCCCCTACAACTAAATGGAATTTAAAGAGCCTTGAGATTAACGGTACCTTCGTGGTTCGTTTTCTGAAAGTCCAAAAATTATTTAGAAAAAAATTTGAGAGTACAGATGTCTCAATCGCAAGAATTGGAGCTAGTTCTTTTGGGAATCCGAAGTGCCTCGTGAGAAATATATACATGCCTAGATTGACAAGAACCCCTGATGCGCCGACTAAGGTATATCTAACAAAATCCTTTGAGTTGTAAAATTTTAGATTGGGCATCTCAATTAAAACCCCGTTCGGGTGTCTTCTGGTATTTTTTTAAAATTTGGCCTATTGAAATACCCAAGATACGTTCAGACTGTTTATGCAGGATCTTGGGCATCAAAATCTGAGCTTAGATCCACGACTCAAACCACATCCTCTGATAAAAGCTTTCTTTTTCTATTTCCAAGCCTAGTTGCAGGGGGAGCCAGTAAAGGAAGGCTGCTGCGACTATGAAAAGCAGGGAACCGTATAAAATTCTATATTGTGGCCGATTTTTCTTCCTCAGGTTATAGAGACAGAAGGCCAGTGCCATAAAGGCAAAACCCGAAGCAGGTTGGTAATGGTATAAAAAAGTTGACCTAGAGACTAAAGCCCAGGGTAAAAAATTTCCAAAAAAACCTATCAAAATGAACGATAAAGGAAGAAATGCCTTGTCATATACTCGATGAAGCAAAAAGTTTCGTAAAGAATAAACCCAATGAAAAAAAAGTACCAATATGGAGAGGGCTGAAAGCCAATAAATTACCGGATTAGGAAAAAGGTGGACGTCGGTAAAATACGTAGTATTAACACCTTCCCCTGTTAAGACATCAACTGATGCAAAATAATATCCTACCGGCCTGCTCATAAAGGGCCACGTATGCCAAAGTGAGCTGTATGGATGTAACTTCTCTTCTGGACGATCCAAGTGATAAGAAGCGATCTGACTGTGTTTGTCTACTAAATCAAAGTCATCATGAAAGGCTAAATCGGGAAGCCAGATCAGGAGGTAACCAATCACCGCAATAAGGGAAATAGATAAAACAAAGCCAATATTCCGGGCAAGTCTTTGATGAACCTTGGTGATGTTTGTAGCCGCTATTGAAGATACGCCCGCATTGTTCTCCGTAGCTTTCCAGAGATAAGGCAAAAAAGAAAACATGACAATTGCCAGCCAATAACCCAAGCCATTCCATTTAATGGAAATCGTTAGTCCTAAAAAAACTCCGCAAAGAGCCACATTTAAAATTTTGTGATCTTTGTCCTGTATTGATTTTAAGAAAAATAAAAGAGAGATACTTCCAAAGAAGGTTAGATAGATGTTTATCAGTCCGAAACGGGAATCAACCAACATGGACCCGTCTACTGCAAAAAATAACGCGACCAAGAGAGCAAATATAGTTTTGTTGTAAATTCTGAGTGCTACAAAGTAGGCTACCGAAACTAGCAAAGATCCCACCACCGCATTAAGCCACCGGTAGCTCAGGGGGTTTAGTTGATCAAGAGAGGTACCAAGTTCCCCTGTCCCGGGAAGAAGGTGGAACAGAGAAATACCAAGAGTAAAAAGGTAATTACCTAGTGGTGGATGTACAGAAAAAAATTGTTCGCCCGTTAAATAACTCAAACCCCAGAGCGGATAAAATACCTCATCAAAGACAGGACCAGGAATTTCCCCTAAGTTGTAAAACCTCAAGGCAACACCAAAAAGGAAGACAGAAATTATGGGGATCTTCTTGCTGACGTTTTCCATATTTGTTGCATAAACTTGATTGAAAACATTATATACTTTGAAGGCTGTTAATAATTCTCTGAACGTTACCTGCCCTAGATAACGTTCCTTTTAATAAAAATGGAGAAAGTTCAGTGAATTTTCAAAAGAATCAAAGTCCAAGGCCCGTAATTTTTTCTATTGCGTTTTTTGGATCGCTATTAATGCTAAGTGGGTGTGCGGAGCCGCAAACCCAAGAGTCAACGCAACCCCAAATGCAAGCTGTTAATGAGAATGGAGCCCCGATTTTTCAGGTCGACCCGTTCTGGCCGGGCCCATTGCCCAACCGCTGGAGCATGCAGCAAGTGACCGGCATCCACGTGGACCACATGGACATTGTCTGGTTCTTGAACCGCCCAAACGGTGCCGAAGGTGATGAAGTAGGCGGGGGAGAGAACCTCCCGTACCGTATGGCCTGCTGTGTAGCAGGACCCGAGGTCGTTGCGATGGATCAGGATGCTAATGTAGTTCATGCGTGGGGTAATGCAGAGCATCATCCCCGTTGGCCAAGAAGCCTGCAGACTGTCATCGCTGACCGGGATGGCTACGTCTGGATCGGCGGGCTCGCGCCCGGGGATAGCATTCTCAAGTTTACGCGTGAGGGCGAGTTCATCTGGGATTTCGATCATCGGCCGCCCGAGGGGGTCCGTCCCGAAGAGGACAACGCCGCGACCGAGATCTTGGATCAGAAAGGCCGGTTTCAGCTCGACCAGGAAGCGCGCGAGATCTATATCCTGAGTTGGAAGCGTGTGTTGGTTTATGACATGGACACGGGTGACTTCAAGCGGGGTTGGGGCGGCCACGGTATGCCGCTGAGCGAGATCACCAACGACCCGATTTCGTCTTACGAATGGGACGGCACACGTCCGCCGGACGAGGAAAATTTTGTCCCGGCGCTGCACTTTATCGAGATCTCCAACGACGGGCTTGTCTACGTCGGTGAGCGCGGTCAGAACCGGATGCAGGTCTTTCAGAAAGACGGCACTTGGGTTAGGGATATCTATGTCGCCGAAGGTACCCCCGCCGAGAGATTAGGTCGGACCCAATGTGGCGGTGTAGGCACCCGAAAGGAACTCCCTGTCTGTGGCACGATGTATAAGATGGTGATCTCCAAGGATCCCGAGCAAAAGTTTCTTTACGTCGCTGATACGGCCAACTCGAGCGTGTGGATTGTCGACCGGCAGAGCGGCGAGACCCTCGGCTCGTTCGGCGGTAATGGCCGTTACGCTGGTCAGTTGCACTGGATCAACGCCATCGCGACGGACTCGGACGGTAATATCTACACTGGCGAGGTGGAGCACGCTAAAAGGATACAAAAGTTCGTGCCGGTGATGACTGCCGGTGGCTAAACTGAAGAGCATGCCCTGGAAGCCCTTGTAGTAGGGCTTCCGGGACGGATAAAGGCACTAGTCGTCGTTATTTCAGTCGATGGCGAAGCAGTATAGGAGCCCATCGCCACCAGTAGCCCTGAGATCTTCATGGCTACAGGATCTACTACTATGCGTAGCATTCCATTTTCCGCGGATGCGAAAGAGGGATCGAAGGCGTTTGCGGAAAAGCGCAAACCCTAATTTACGGGAAGCTAGTACGACCACAATATGAAAACGAAGATTACTGAGATGCTCGGCATTGAGCACCCTATCATCCAGGGCGGCATGCACTACGTCGGTTTCGCTGAGTTGGCAGCTGCTGTTTCGAATGCCGGCGGTCTAGGAATTATCACGGGGTTGACGCAAAAGACGCCGGCTGATCTCGCAAATGAGATTGCTCGATGCAAGGACATGACCGACAAACCGTTCGGAGTCAACGTGACATTTCTGCCGATAGTCAATGCGCCCGATTACCCGGCGATCATTAAAGCGATCATCGACGGCGGTGTTTCCGTAGTGGAGACGGCGGGTAACAATCCGTCGCAGGTACTGCCTTACCTGCAGGACGCCGGCATAAAGGTTATTCACAAATGCACGTCTGTGCGGCACGCACTGAAGGCGCAGTCAATCGGCTGTGACGCAGCCAGCATCGATGGTTTCGAATGCGGCGGCCATCCGGGTGAGGACGATGTACCTAACATGATTCTGCTACTCCGCGCTGCGGATGAGTTGGAAATACCGTTCGTCTCCTCGGGCGGGCAGGCGGATGGGCGATCTCTCGTCGCATCCCTCGCGATGGGTGCAGAGGGCATGAATATGGGTACTCGCTTCATCGCGACTCAGGAAGCGCCTATACACGAGAACGTCAAGCAGGCGATCGTCAATGCCACCGAACTGGACACGCGGCTGGTAATGCGCCCTCTGCGTAATACCGAGCGAGTTCTTAACAATGCTGCAACCGAAAATCTTCTCGCCAAGGAGAAGCGGCTCGGGGAGAAGCTGACATTTGAAGATATCGTTGATGAGGTCGCCGGCGTGTACCCACGCATCATGCTGGACGGAGAAATAGATGCTGGTGTGTGGTCCTGCGGAATGGTTGCCGGACTGATTAACGATATCCCGACGGTGCAGGAACTCATTGATCGGATAATGGACGAGGCGAACACGCTCATCGAGAAACGCCTCAGCGGCATGCTCAGTCTGACGTCAATTAGAATCTAATTTTTTTAGTCAATTTGAGAACGACAATGAAGAAAATCAGCCTCGGGCAGCCTGTTTCGATTCTCGCCAACTTGGGAGTACTAGTGGGGATTATTGCAGCGGTGAGCCTGCCAGGCGTTGCGGATTCCACCCCGAACATCCTACTGATCATTGGCGATGACATGGGCGTAGAGACGTTGGCTTCCTACGGCCTGGGACAGAACCCGC
>CAJWKT010000085.1 GCA_913041665.1 uncultured Gammaproteobacteria bacterium
GGGGGGTTACCGTTTTTCATCGCTTATTATGGGCATAGTGAAGAGCGCACCTTTTCAGATGAGGACATCATTATGATCATAACTAAGAAAGCGTTACCCAGACGCACGTTTCTCAGAGGCGCGGGCACAGTGCTAGCATTGCCTTTGCTCGATGCAATGATTCCCGCAGCAACTGCATTGGCAAATACCCCGGCTAGGCCCGTGCCCAGACTCGGTTTCGTATTTGTGCCGATGGGAACTGATCATGCTCGCTGGACGCCACAGGGAGGAGAAATACTTGACGAGTTGACACCCATTCTTAGTCCACTAGAAAACGTTAAAGACAAAGTCACCGTCGTTACTAATTTGGAACTACAAAACTCCTATCCGGGCACACACGACACTTCTAATGCTGGGTTTTTGAGCGCAGCGTTTGCCAGGCATACAGAGAGTTCGGATTATCACCTGGGAACAACAATCGACCAGATTGCTGCGAAGCAGATAGGTCAGGAAACACGACTGCCTTCACTTGAATTGTCCATGGATATAAATCCACTCGCAGGTGTCTGCAACAATGGTTATGCCTGCGTTTATCAAAACAACATCTCGTGGTCTTCACCGACGACACCTTTGCCATCGGAAGCGCATCCTCGTCTTGTATTTGAACGTTTATTTGGAGGGGGAAGTACTCCCGAAGAACGCGCGGCTCTGCTACGAAGCCGCGCCAGCCTGCTTGATTCCTTTCATGCGGATATTGGACGATTGAAGCGTGAGGTGGGGGCAGGGGACAAGAACCGTGTTGACCAGTACCTGGAGACGATCCGTGAGATTGAGCGTCAGATTCAGCGCGCCGAGGTGGCGGATGAAGAGGAATTCTCCACCAACATGGCCCGACCGGTCGGTGTGCCTGCAGAATTTGGCGATCACGCGACTTTGTTGTACGACCTACAAGTGCTTGCACTACAAGCTGATATCACCAGAGTAATCAGCTTTCAGTTTACGCGCGAGCTGAATAATCGTACTTATCCGCAAATAGGAGTGCCGGAACCACACCATCCCACTAGTCACCACGGCAATGATCCGGTGAAACTTGAGAAGATCGCCAAGATTGGACAATATCATGTGACCTTTTTTGCCGAGTTTCTCGAAAAACTTAAGGCAACGCCAGACGGGGATGGTTCTTTGCTGGACAACACTATTTATCTGTACGGTAGTGGTATGGGCAACCCTAGCCTGCACGACCACGCGGACCTGCCGATTCTCGTTGCAGGTGGCGCATCGACTGGATTACGGGGTGGTCGGCACATAAGGTATGACAGTGGCACACCCTTGGCAAATCTCCACTTGACGCTACTTGATCGTGTCGGTGTCGATTTGGGCTCCTTCGGTGATAGCAACGGTAAGATTGAGGACCTTTTCGACCCAGTGCCGGTTTGATTATAAATAGTAGGAATAATTTTTATGCAGACTCTCAAAAATCATGAAAAGTGCATGAGCCGCGGGGGAGGGAAAATGAGACTAAATCTGAAAAATGGACCATTCGTCAGCGTATTCCTTCTGGCCTCGATTTTAGGCATAGGGCTGACCTGGGTAGCTGAGCCAACCAATGCTCAGGGTTCTGCACTAACGGATGCCGTGGAGCGACAAGACCACCCGCTTATTAATCGGTTGCTAGATGAACGTGCTGATGTAAATTCAAACCAAGTAGATGGAATGAGCTCACTGCATTGGGCGGCGTACCACGATGATAACGATCTGTCCGAAAAGCTCGTGCAGTTAGGTGCCAATGTTAATGCTGAGAATCGCTACGGCATTACGCCGCTCTCATTAGCTGCTATGAATGGCAATGGAGCGCTTGTGGAACTGTTGCTTGGTGCCGGAGCCTATCCCAATAAGTTTCTCGAAGGCGGAGAAACCATCCTCATGATCGCTGCGCGCGCAGGTAGCTTGAAGGCGGTGAAGGCACTGCTTGCCGCTGGTGCCGATTTCAACGCTCAGGAACAGCGCGGACAAACTGCGCTCATGTGGGCCGCAGCCGAGGGGCACACGTCCGTAGTTAAAGCTCTGATAGATGCGGGGGGCAATATAGATCAAAAGTTGGGATCAGGATTCACGCCACTTTTCTTTTCGGTGCGCGAAGGCCACATCGATGTTGCGTTGGCGTTGATTGAGGCAGGAGTGGACGTAAATGGTATTCTCTCCCGCATAAGAGAACGGACCGCAAGGGCGGGTAATAACGCAACCACACAACCTGTTAATCGGGGCCTTAGCCCCTTGCTTTTGGCTGTCCGGAACGGTCATTTCGAACTTGCGATCGAGCTAGTGAAAGCGGGAGCTGATCCGGACGATATGCGTTCTGGCTTCACACCATTGCATACGATGGCTTGGGTGCGAAAGCCTGACGCTAGTGATCGGGGCGATCCTCCACCTATCGGGTCAGGGAATCTGACTTCCCTCGAATTTGTTCGGGAGCTGGTGGTGCTGGGGGCCGACGTAAATCTTCCTCTGGCTGAGGGCGCGCCCCGGCAGCCAAATTCGGCTTCCATAATCGAGACTGGGGGCTCAACAGCATTCCTCCTGGCCGCCGATCGGGCGGACGTTCCTTTGATGCGAACGCTACTTGATCTGGGCGCTAATCCATTCTGGACCAATCTCAGCAGCACTACACCTTTGATGGCCGCGGCGGGCTTAGGCACTAGGGCGCCGGAGGAAGAAGCCGGCACCGAAGAAGAAGCGCTGGCGGCAACAGGCTTGATGCTCGAGTTAGGAGCAGACGTCAATGCGGTTAATGAGAATAACGAGACTGCAATGCATGGTGCGGCGTATGGGAGGTTTCCGTCGGTTGTCAAGCTGCTGGCTGATCACGGCGCTGATCCTCATGTCTGGAATCGGATGAACTACCGTGGATGGACGCCGCTTTTTATCGCCGAGGGTCACCGCCATATTCCGCGCGGACCATCACTACCTACCATAGACGTGATCTCACGGTTGATGTTTGAGGCCGGCATCCCAACGGAAGGACAAAGGCCAGAATTGGTTGATCAGTACGAGGTGCCTCCGAATCGTTAGCTAATCGAGATGGATTATTTTTCAGCTAGTAATTGGAGTAACCGCGTGGGTAATCGCGTAATAGATTCTTGCACTATCGTAACAGCATTGCTTATCCCCGCAATTTCAGGTTACGCCGCTGAATTCACACCCGATCTAACGGCATATGGCCATCCCAACTTACAAGGAAATTGGACAACTGAAACGGCCACCCCTTTTCAGAGAACTGAAGAGCTGGGTGAGAAAAAAACTTACACTCTGGAGGAAGCGAAAGAATTTCAGCTAACTAAAATTGCCGAGTTAGACGAGCGAGCAGAACCATTAGAAGGTCCTATTGAAGCCCCAGAGGCAACATTCTTTGTGGATAACACTGCAGAACATCAATTCTATAAACGCGTTGAAAATGTGTTAAGGATTGATGGTGACTATCGTACTTCGATCGTGATCGATCCGCCGAATGGCCGCATGCCTTTAAGGGATGATGCACTCGAAAATACATTTCGTGGTGTATGGCGGAAGGCCGGCTTTAAAAATTTGGACGGGCCAGAAATGGCGGGGCCGGGTCCAAGATGTCTTCTCGATTTTGGCCCAGTGCCGCCTGCGGGACCCATTGTGCCAATCAGCGCCAACTTCCAATTTGTTCAAAATGAAAACTACGTAGTGCTATATATCGAAGCGGGCGCAGAATTGCGGATTATTCGATTGAGTGACGAACACTTGACCGATGCACACAAGAAATGGCGGGGCGATTCTATTGGTTACTGGGAAGGTAACTCTCTGGTTGTACATACCAACAATATCCATCCTCAATCTTCATCGTTTGTACTTCGAGCATCTGAACTCTTCGAAGTTCAAGAACGCTTTACCCTTGTTTCAGAAGACGAGATTTTTTATCGCTTTACCATCAACGATCCTAAAATTTATACACAGCCTTGGACAGGAGAAATGGAGCTTAACCGCATGCCACCCGGTGATAAGATATATGACTACACTTGTCATGAAGGTAACTACTCTCTGTCCGGAATACTTGCTGGAGCTAGAAGGCTAGATGGGGAATCCGAAGAGCGGCCTACTGATCCGTTTGGCAACCCAAATTAAACAAATACATAATCCGTAATAATCTTATCGCCAAATTGCATTTTGGGACCACTAAATGAGTGGCTACCGTTGTCTTGCGGTTACAAAGTAGATAACCAAACCCATTAAGATAATAGCGATGCTAAAGAGCCCCTCCACTGGGCGGTTAATTAGGGTGAATCCTAGGGTCCAGGCAGTAAGAGTCAAATAGATCAGCGGTGGAAGTGGGTATAGGAACGTGCGATAGGGCCTTTCCAAATCCGGTTGTTGTCGACGCAAAACAAAAATACCAAAGACAGTGGCGAAACTATTCAGGGCCATGGTAAACCCCGCAAATACCATGATGGATTCGACGGTGGTAGACAGTATAAACACCATAGCAATGGCAGCCTGGATGTAAATAGCTGTGGTGGGAATGCCATTTTTGTTGGTTCGACTAAGAAATTTGACGGCTGGAAAGTCCTCACCGATTACCTGGATCACCCTTGGGCCGGCCATAGTCATCGCACTAACGGTAGAAACAAGAAGCAACGCCAGGACAATACCGAAAGTTCCGCCGACCGCTTCGCCAAATGCTGCTTGGGCAGCAATTGCTCCCACTTCCACCTGTCCTTCCATGGCATCCATCGGTGCTGCGTATAGAAACGAAAAATTAAGCCCAAGATAGAGTATTGTGACGATCGAGGTCCCGGTAATTAGGACCAAAGGCAAATTACGCCGCGGGTTTTCCACTTCGCTGCTCAGATACGTTGCTGCATTCCATCCAGTATAGGCAAAGCTTACATAGATGAGCGCTACGGCGAAGGTGCCGCTGGTGAGTAATGCGCCATCACCGTCTACAGGGAAAAAGGTTAGAGGTTGTGGCGTGTCGGTGAAGATCTGTACGCCAATGATGAAGATAACGATTACAGTGATTTTTAATGCGGTGAAAACCTCCTGTGTTCTCCCGCTAGTACGATGGTTAGTAGCATGGATGATTGTGAGGATGATCAATAGCGCGGCAGCGAGTCCTTTTTCTAAGAAAGGATTTGAACCAATAGGCATAGTAGAGGTGGCATAGGCCGCAAAAGTCATAGCGGCCAGAGCGGTTGGACCAGCAAAGCCGACTGTTGATGATATCCATCCTGACACGAAACCTGCTGCTGGATGATAGATACTTCGGAGCAGGCTGTACTCGCCACCATTGCGGGGCAGCGCAGCGCCCAGTTCGGCGTAGGTCATTGCTCCGCATAATGCCACCACTCCCCCCACCGCCCATAGCATCAATAACGCGAAGCCAGACCGAATGTCCAATAACTGAAAACCCAGGCTGGTGAACACACCAGTGCCAACCATGTTGGCAACAATAACGGCAGTGATAGTCAGAAATCCAAATTTATTCGATACCATGATTGGGAAGGTGTCAAAGGTGGTTTTTCATTAAACTACGAAACCGGTTTTTCGATCACGCAGTCATCGAACATTTTACGAATGGCCTCTTCGGAATAACCTATTTGTTCCAAAACCTCCACTGTGTGCTCCCCAAGTTTAGGGGCCGCCCCAGGTTTTATCTTCTCGGCACTACTCACTTGGAACGGGCTATTCACGGTTCTCATTTTCCCCTCGCTGGGGTGGTCCAGCGGGATAATGATGTCATTCGCTTTTTTTTGTTCGTCGTCGACCGCTTCCTTGTAAGTGGGCACGACAGCATGAGGAATATCAGCTTCTTTCAATGCGCGGTCCCAGTAGCCAACGTCCTGGGTCTTAAATACTTCTGTGATTTCATGGATTAGTGATGACATGTTTTCGGCACGAGCCTCTGGAGTTGCATAACGTTCATCATCTGGGAAATCACTGCGTCCAATGGCTTTACAGAAAGGCTTCCAGTTTTTCTTGAAATTAACGATGCATAACTTCATAAGCCGCTCATCCTTGGTGGGGTAATGCAAGGAGATAAAGTTGTACGAGTCGTGCCGTGGCCTAGGTTCCCTAAATTGAGCGCCGGCCAGTTGCGCTTGCAGCATTACGGAGTTGGCCCAAGCGCCGTTGGCTAGGAGCGAAGTTGAAACCTTGCTGCCTTCTCCGGTTTGTTGGCGCTGGTACAATGCGGTCATGACTGCGGCGTAAAGCGCCATTCCGCTGGGGTGATCGCCGGCGCCATAAGGAAAAGGGCGCAACCAGCCATCATACGGAAAAACCTGGGTCTCGATGGCAGAACGAGACCAGTATGCTACTACGTCATACCCAGGATTGTGCCGTTCTTCCCCTTTCTCACCAAAGCCTGTGGCGAGCGCATATATAATCCTTGGATTGATATCGCGGATGGTTTCGTATTCTAATTTTAAGCGCTCTAGCGCTTTTAGGCGGTAGTTGGTGATCAATACGTCCGCTGTTTCAACCAATTTTAATAGCACTTGATAACCTGCCTCTGATTTTAGATCCAAGGCCACGCTTTTCTTATTGCGGTTATCCACCTGGAAGGGGTAGGCAAATTCGGAAACAGGTAGACCAGGAATTTTGTGCCAGTTGCGGTTCAGGTCACCGGAATTAGGAGGCTCGACCTTTATAACTTCGGCTCCAAAATCTGCCAGAATTACTCCGGCTGATGGTCCCATGACCATGGAGGCTAATTCGATCACTCTTAAGTTTGCAAACAAGGCGTTGACTTTCATGGACCTTCAGGATGGGTGTGTTAAAAAAAAAGGAGTAAACCACACTCCGTCGCATTAATCTCTTCTTTATCCAATAAAATTCTGGCGCCAGCTATAGTCGGTTTCGACATAGCCTGATAGGCTTTAATGGATTGGGAGGAGCCGGCTATGAGACCACTTCAAAATACCGCTAGTTCTATTAGGATGTTGTTATGCGCTGGGTTTGCCCTGGTGTGTCTAGCGAGTGCAAATGGCGTTGCCCAGGTTGGAGCCATAGATGGCGAATGGCGTCACTATGGTGGAAATGTCGGCCACAGTAAATACTCCCCTCTTGACCAGATCAATACCGATAATGTTCATCGTCTTGGCGTAGCCTGGACGTGGACCTCAGTTGATGAAGAAATTCGTAACGCCAATGATACTATCCGTGAGCGGGGTTCCTTCCGTAGTTACGCGTATGAGGTGACGCCGTTGATGGTGAATGGTGTGCTCTACACCACGACATCGCTGGGACAGATCGCCGCTATCAATCCTACTAGCGGTGAAACCCTGTGGAGTTTCGATCCGGTTCTGTATCTCGATGGTCGTCCGGCGGTGCACGGGTTTATGACAAGAGGCCTGGCTTACTGGACTGACGGTGAAAAGGAACGTCTCTTTTACGCTGGTGGTCGTACTTACTTATTATCAATTGATCCGTCATCTGGTCGACCAGATCCAAATTTTGGTCGCGGTGGCCGCGTGGATCTTAAAAGAGGCTTGGGTCGTACCATAGATCCTTCGTTATACGCTGTAAGTTCACCACCAGTAATAGCGGGTGATGTTGTCATCGTGGGTTCCGCCATGACCGAAGGAACGGACTACCTGGAAGCGCCGCCAGGACATGTCCGCGGCTTTAATGTACGCACGGGTGAGATGCAGTGGATTTTTCACACTATCCCTCATCCTGGGGAGTATGGCTATGACAGCTGGCCCCCTGAAGCATGGAGTCATACAGGCGGGGCAAATGTATGGACCCATATGAGTGTAGACGAAGAACTAGGGCTGGTTTACCTACCTATTGGAACAACAGTACCGGACTATTACGGAGGCCATCGGCTTGGTGACAATCTGTTTTCTAATTCACTGGTTGCTTTGAATGCAAAAACGGGGGAAAGAGTTTGGCACTACCAGATGGTGCACCACTCGGTGTGGGACTATGACCCACCTGCTGCGCCAAACCTTATTGATATCGTTGTTGACGGGCGCGAAATAAAAGCTGTTGCCCAAATCACCAAACAAGGATTTACCTTTGTATTCGATCGCGTTACCGGTGAACCGGTGTGGCCGATTGAGGAGCGAGTGGTACCGCAGTCGGAAGTGATTGGGGAAAGTACGTCGTCAACTCAACCCTTTCCCACAAAACCACCGCTATTTTTGACGAATGGCGCAACGGAAGACGATCTTATCGATTTCACGCCGGAGATTCGTGCGGAGGCGCTGGAAATATTCCGGCAGTATAATAGTGGCCCCCTGTATACACCGCCGGCGTTGGGTGACAATATCATTCGTCCTGGCTGGAGTGGGGGTGCGAACTGGTGGGGGGCAGCATTTGACCCAGAGACAAATAATCTGTTTGTGCCGAGCTGGGCACACTTCTCTACGGTTAATATGCAACCACCGCAGGAACCTGACTCAGACCTAACCATACGACCACGGGTTAGAGATTTGAGTGGGCCGCGTGGCTTACCTTTATTTAAGCCACCCTATTCGCAACTAGTTGCATTCGACATGAATGCAGGCGAAAAGCTTTGGCATGAGCCGGTAGGCGAAGGGCCGCGCGAACATCCAGACTTGCAAGGCCTTGAGTTGCCGCCCATGGGGAACTTTGAGAAATTGGGTGGGCCGCTGCTGACCAAAACTATGCTCTTCATAGGCCAGGGTTTCGAGACTAACCGTTTGGGTGCCTATGACAAGGCCACTGGCGAAGAGCTATGGTGGATACAACTGCCAGCGCGCTTTCACGCCGCACCAATTACCTACATGGCCGACGGTAAGCAGTACATTGTATTCGCGCTGGGTGGAGGTGTCGGAGGTGAGATAGAACGACTGATGGCTCTTGCCCTACCCTAGTGATTCCTCACCAAAAAACTAGAGTCGCTGAACTGCTCACCAATAGTCAGCTAATAAAGCCGTTTTTAGCAGCTGAATACGATTTCGTCCATTTTCTTACCTGTTATACTAATGGCCCAATCCCTTCTGTCGCGGAGGCATGAACTATGAACACGAATTTAGCTAACATATTGACTTATGTAGTGAAATTAGCAGCGGCACCTGCGTTATCTGTTGCCATATCGCTATTTACCTTGACACTCACAGCCCAGGAATGGCAGCCGGAAATCCTTTCTGATGGCCAGCCAAATATCACGGGTATGTGGAATAATGTTGGAGCAACGGCTACACCCCTAGAGATGCCCAACCAGTTCGAGGGGCGGGTGCCCAACCAGGAAGAACTCGCAGAGTTCATCAAGACCCGTGACGAGGCCCGCAAGGGAGCCGTCTGGGATGGCTTCGAAAACAGCCGAGGAGTAGGCGCCTATGAGAACTACTGGTTCGACTGGTACTGGTCCGATGCCCAGGCAGATGCGCCATCACTGATTGTCGATCCACCCAACGGACTTCGACCTACTTTTACCGAAGAGGCTCTGGCTCAAAAAAGGTTCAATGTTGAGCACGAACATGATTCTGCCGCCAACGTGGAATCCGGAGATCGCTGTTTGTCTCGGGGAGTGTTCGGGATGATGAT
>CAJWKT010000086.1 GCA_913041665.1 uncultured Gammaproteobacteria bacterium
TGGCTTGAATACAATCTATGTCAGCAATGTACTTTTCGAAAACGGCAATGAAGTGTCGCTGCAGGGCAGTCAAACATTCAGGTGGACCAATAAAGATACACCATCATCCCCCAGGACTGCGGGCAGCGAAGGGGAACTGGTGTTACCCAGCGTCAAGGGGATCTTCCGAGTCTGGGTCCGGGGTCGGGGAGGGAGACAGGAAAACCTACCATTCACCGCAACCGCATTAGAGAAAAGAGAGGCATGGGACCCTCTCACCGACGATCCTGCGTTACGCTGCATTCCTCCCGGCATGCCTTCCGCAATGGATAACCCTTACCCGATTGCCTTTACGTCAGAAGACAATGGAATCATTCTACACTTAGAGGAGTGGGATGGGCTTCGGGCCATACATATGGACAGTAGTGCTATTACAGACAATCTATCCGGCACACGCATGGGTTACTCGGTAGGACGCTGGGAAGAAAATACTCTCATCATCTCCACAACGAACATCAACTATCCTTATTTCGATAGCATTGGGACACCGCAGAGCAAAGCGGTTGAGATCTTGGAGCATTTCACGTTGAGTGAAGATGATCGCCGTCTGGACTACCGTATGATAATCACCGATCCCGAAACCTTCACCGCACCTGCTGAATTCATTCAGCATTACATATGGGAACCGAGAGAAGAAATTAAATCCTATGAATGCACCTTAGTGGAACAATTTCAAACGCAAAATTAGAAAAAATCCCTCTATTGACCGTTAAGACTACAAATTAAATCAGACCGAAATAGTCTTTTTTAAAAAATCCTCATTTCATTCGTTCGACCAGCCATAGCGCTAAATCAGGAAACGAGATCAATAATGCTAGTATCAGGAGTTCACCAATTACGAAAGGGAAAACACCCCGAAAAATTTCTTCCACTGGTACATCTGGCGCCACTCGACGCATAATAAATACATTGGCCCCGATGGGCGGCGTAATGAGCGCAACCTCGGCCATGATAACCACAAAAACGCCGAACCAGACCGGATCGATACCAAGTTCAACCACAACGGGAAAAATGAATGGAATGGTAAGCACCAACATCCCTAAAACATCAAGCATCGCGCCCATTACAAAGTAAAGAAGCACCAGTAAAACAAGAAAACCAACTCGGCCCAAATCAGCTGCAATGATGATTCCTACGAGTGCATCTGTTAAGCCAGTGACGGCGAGAAAGCGGGCAACTACATAACCACCAATGATAATAGTGAAAATCATGACACTGATTAGCGCCGTAGTACGCAATGCAGCACCAATCGCAACTAAATTGAGTTTGCGTCGTACCAATGCAGCAACCAGTACTCCTGTACAACCCACCCCCGCTGCTTCCGTAGGCGTGAAAACCCCCGCATAAATCCCGCCAATAATCAGTATGAATAGTCCAGCAACAGGTCCGAATCGACTAGTGGACCGTAAACGTTCGCTCCAGCTTGTCTGGGGTCCTTTCGGGCCTAGTTTAGGATTCAGGGTGCAGCGGATAAGGATAATCGCGGAAAACATTAATGCTGTAATGACCCCTGGCACAATTCCCGCGATAAAGAGCGCGCCGATGGACGTTTCCGTCATCACCCCGTAAAAAATAAAAATCAGGCTTGGGGGTATAAGAATCCCCAGGGTACCCGAAGCTGCAAGGACTCCCGTAGCTAAGCGTGAATCGTAACCATAACGGCGCATTTCAGGCATTACCATCGTTCCCATTGTGGCAACTGTAGCAATACTAGATCCCGTAACGGCACCAAATCCCCCACACGTCAATACCGAAGCAATTGCTAGGCCACCCGGCACCCTCCCCACCCACTTTCGCAGGCCTTCATAAAGTTCACTAGCAAACCCTGCCTGGTAAAAAAGTTGGCCCATTAATACAAAAAGCGGCACAGTAACAAAAATAAAATCGCGTCCGTGTGCCCACGGAACTAACGCTGCATGAGCCATGGTCGGAGCTGGCCCCTCAATTACCCATAACCCGGCAACTCCTGTAAATGCCATTGCAAAAGCAATGGGCACACCAAAAGCAAGTAGCACAAGCAAGAAAACTACGCCCACAACACCTACAAATATCAAATCCATCGTCCCGAGACGTCCTCCTCGCTAGCTGTAAGCATCAAGGGATTTGCCAACAACCGCACCGACAACACAAGGCCGCAGATAGCAAGAAACACCATAAATGGCCAAAGTAATATATCCAAATCTTCGCCTGTCTCTTGAGTTACAAACATGTACCGGGAAAAAAGAAAGGCTTGAGCCGTCAGTAACGAGAAGAATACAAACCCTGCTAAAGCAGATAGCACATCGGCAAAACTGCGCCAGCGCGGGGACATCCGCTCTTGAATAACTTGCACACGCACGTAATAGCCCTGATCCCAAGCGTGGGGCAACGCAGAAAAAAGTGTCACCAGTAACAGAAGTCCGTTCATATCTCGGCCCCACTCCAGCGGAGCGTTAAACACGTATCGCAATACCACCTCTAGCGTGACCAGTACCAGCAGAGCAGGCAGTGTCCCGTAAACGCCGAGCCTGTAAAGCCATAAAGACGCCCACACCGAGCAGCGGTCAAGGGTTTCGATAATCAAAAATCAATAATCCCTTGGATGGGGGAATTGGTGACTCGCTCATTAATCTGCTCATTAGTGAAATCAGCATATTCTGCAGCAAGCATTTCCATATCATCCACAACGGCACGGGCAGGTAACCCCTCTGATTCGTATTGCGCAATATATCGTTCTTTCAGCGGAGCAACTACCTTGCGCCAACGGACTAACTCATCTCCTTCCAATTCAAATATCTCTACACCTGATTCCCGTAGCGCAGCCATTGCGCGCTCATGCCCCAATCCACTGTAGTAATTTTGTACAGCCATCTGGCTTCGAATTCGGAGCAGTCTATAAAAAATCGCCTGCAAATCATCCGGCAAAACATCAAAAGTTCGGCGATTTAAACAATAATGAAGAAGAATCACATTGATATCGACTTGCGTAAAATACAGTCCTATTTCATGGAGTCGATAAGCCACAATGTCTGAGGGAGATAGAGCAACTGCATCAAATATGCCGCGCTGAAACGCTGGATAAATTTCGGCTGCCGCAATCGCGACAGGATTAGCACCAAGTTCACGGAAAATGTCTGCTGTCAAACCAGCAGTGACGCGAATTTTGATATCACGCAAATCTTCAAGGCGTCGAATGGGTTTCCTTGAGATAAGATTATAGGGGCTTGTGCAATCGCAGTGAGCAAAATAAACACCCATCCGTTCGAACTCTTTCTTGAAATATTTCGGATAAAGTTCTTCAAAAATAAGGCTTGCTACCTGAGGCTTTGAAAACAAAAATGGTAACTGTGGTGCATGTAGAAGCTTAAAGCTGCCAGGCTGATAGGTAATGTACGAATGCGTGTAATCGGTAATCCCCGTTACAGCGGCCTTAAAACCGTCTAGAGGACCATGAAGCAACCTGTCCGTGAATGGCTCTAACTGCATGCGCCCCGAAGTTTCCCGCTTAACAAGTTCAGCAAAAGGAATAAAAGCTTGAGTATAAAGGCCGTGAGTACTTGGAACGTGGGAGGTGTAACGAAGAATGATAGGCTCTCTAGTCCAATCTTTCCGTCCTGCGATAAAAGGAGATGCAGCGCCCAAACCCGCAAGTGAAACGAAAAGGTTGCGGCGAGTAATAACGATACTTTTACGGGCGTCCTTATTTGTCATACGAGCAATCATAGGGCAAAAGCAGAACAGTGCGTACCATGCGGGTAGATGTCTGCTACCAGCCCAGGCTCGTCATGAGTAAACGCATCGCTTTATCGATCGATCTTATCCTTAGTAAATATCTCGGTGATTTTTCCTAAAGGCACAAGGTCTTTACCCTTGAGTCCTGCGAAATCAGAAGAATAACGATGGCATTTAAATATCGAGTTAAATCCATCTCCTGCCCGATCTGTCATGATTTTATAGATTCCGCCATCATCTCCTGTTCTGTCGCCAACCGGATTAATATATTCCCATACAATTTCATCGTTCTCGGTTATCTCAAAAATATGGCCATGAGCACCCGGACAGATAAGAGTATTCCCGTTTGGAAGTCGCTGTACCCCTGAGATATAACTACTATAAAATGAGTTTGGTACAGCTCCATTGAAGCTCCATACAATCTGTTTGGAGACGTTTTGAGAAGCGGCTCCCATACCACTACCCACACGGGAGCGCTCATAACCAGCGGTAACTTGGGGAATATACCTCCCTAGTTCCATGGGACCATCATAAGGATCGATCTCAATTACCGAAGAAAAGGTTGTACCTGGCTGCCGGGCCCCATTGTTAAAGATCAAAAAATTACCAATCCCAGGCACTTGCGTTTCTGTAGTTGGCGTCTCCCTGTCCGTGATCCACTGAATATCATGGGAAAAAAATACTTGCTGGTGACCATTGGAGGTGGACAATCCTTCATTGGTCATCGATGGACACTCTCCAGAATCATACACACATGGATTACCCCACCGATAGATAAAATCGCCAGCACTCCCTGCCGCCAATGCAACGCTTCCCTCGGGATCTCCAGCTAGAAATGTTGCGCCATGATCGATGACATAAAATTCACTAAAAACTGAATTGTTGATCGCTATATGATCGAGTGTTTCGTTAAAATCAAAAGAATTCATATGAATCCAGTCTCTACTGACTCCTGTGCCGAAGTTTGGATCTAATTTTTCAGGATGCTCCTTAATCACACCATAATTTGATGAATCAGGATTCACGTCTTGCACTAAATGATCGACAATATTCCATTCCCAGATGATGTTTCCTTTTAAATCTATTTCTATTAACCCATCCGGGTTCGATGCATAATTTTCTCTAAGTTCGGGGTCAACTCCCAGCGCGATAGCTTCCTCATGGCTAGTTTCACGGGAAGTTGTGTACATAATAGTCCTTTCTTCCAGCTTGGGATTCCAGATCATTCGGAAGTCATGATGCGCCGAGTACCCCTTTCGTGGGTTCTCATATTCCCAAACTACCTCACCATCCCAATCTACAATCTGAAAAAGTCCTGCCTTTAGTGCCGAAGGAGTTTGGCCATTGGGAGACCCATATGCTCTGAGCAAGGTTCCATCTTCTAGGAGACGGGCATGCTCCCTTGCATCCGAACGCACCCAAGGTTCCGGGTGTGACCACATATTCACCACTTGTCCCTGCATATCAATTAGGTAGGTATTCCTCCCTAACATGGGACTAAACAAAGTGTAGCCATCATATGCTCTGGCAGGGTCGTATTGAATGAGTTCTGTTGGGCCTTGGGATACCTCATAAGCAGAAACAGCAATTCCAACACAAAGAAAAATTCCCGATGCCGAAAAATATTTTTTAGTTGCTTTCATATCCGTCCCTTTGTGCCTCCCGGTAAAAATTTCGGTGAAATTTCACTGGATTATATCCAATTACTGTATACACATAACGTATGACATACTCCTAAAGCCAAGGACAATCTCTATAGAAAAAGGAATCAATCAGTATTTTTTTGCTTCTGTATAATCTCCACGGCAATCAATGATAAACCCGTGCGCAAGACTTGGAACGATAAGCGATATTTGATCATGAAATGCAGTCGTATCCTGCTGAAGACTTTAACCCTGGGCTTCCTTTCAACCACCTTTGCGCATCATAGCGGTTCAGTATTTGATCGGGATCGAGTGATGGCAATAGAAGGCTCTATCAGCCAGTTTCACTGGGGTAACCCGCATGTCTATATCTACGTGGAAGTACAAACTAATTCAGGCAGTCTTGTAGAGTGGGAAATCGAGACCGATGCAACATCGATTCTATCTCGCAGCGGATGGACACGCGACACCCTTCAAACAGGTGACCCTGTCGTCGTTCGTATGAACCCGGTTTACGACACCCGGCGTGCCCACGCCCGCTTGGTGTCACTTTCCAAGCAAGATGGTTCTATATGGTCAGCGCGATCCTCTTTTGCAGGAAGCACTAGCGATTTAAGTGCAACTGAAAAGGCTGACAGCATATCCGGCATCTGGGCAACACCTCTGGCAACGAACGCACACCTATGGTCCCTAAGAGATAATGTGAGAAGGCTGACGGCTCAAGGGGCAGAAATACAGGCGGCCTACGATATCGCTTCCGACAGCCCGGCAGGAAAATGCATTGCATATCCTACACCTACTTTTCTCGGGGTTCCTTATCTCAATGAGATCAAAATTCTTGATGACCGAATTGTGATTAGGGGTGAGCTCTACAACACAGAACGTACCATATACACAGATGGCCGAGATCATCCTGAGGGCGGCAAGCTAACAAATCAAGGACACTCAATTGGGCACTGGGAAAACGATGTACTCGTAGTTGAAACTACATTATTAGAAGAACACCGCTCTTCACTGATCGACGGATCACCGATGGGGGTGCGGCGCCGGATTACGGAAAAATTTCGGCTGAGCCCTGATCAGACACGACTATTGATCGATTTTCGCGTAGAAGATCCAGATTATTTGGCGGAGCCTTTCCAGGGAACTCTGGAATGGGTACACATGCCGCAACTAGAAATAATTGGCATCGACTGCGATCCAAAAGTATCGACGCGGGCTTGGAGCAGTAGATAAGATTTGGTGGAGCCGAGGAGGATCGAACTCCCGACCTTCGCATTGCGAACGCGACGCTCTCCCATCTGAGCTACGGCCCCACACCAGTATTCTGCAAAAACTTACTCTATATATAGAGCACCCAGATACCGCTGCGGCCTACCATTAGGCTCTATAGGATCTCCACAGTCATTCGAAACGGCCAAGCGTGGATCCATCCTCCAGTTTGGCGCCGACAAATAAAGCGGCCCTGCCACCGTCACGCATCGGAAAGCCTCGCACAGTCACCGATTGCCCAGGCACAAAACTATTTGGCCGCCAACCAGATCGATAGAGGCGATTTGGGACCCCACCTTCTATACTCCACTCTTCCAGTTCGCCATCCTTGTTCTCAACTGAGATCTGAATCCAGATATGTGGGTTTGTCCATTGAAACTCAACAATTTTCCCGACAAGGTCTACACTTTCATTCCGATCAAACATAGAGGCCGCATGATGCGCACTTACTGGGAGCGTAAAAACCATCAACCATAATGCATACAGAGACAATATAGCGCGTCGGATATTCAATTTTCTCACTCCAATCCACCTATCTACTGGAAACAAAAGGCATGTCACAACTGGTCAAGAACGTTACCGTCCGTATCCAAGGTTAAGGTTCTCCCCAGCGAATCAACAGGATTTCTATTGTTTTCTGCGCAAGCGAACTCAAGCATCCATGTACCTGGCTCTAACCGCCTATATTCTATGGCAACATGCCAGAGTTCATTAAGGGCTACTGGGTCCTCAATCGTAAAGCGAGCCTCCATGAGGTCTCCCGATTTTCGCCGGATCCGAGTTGTAACTTTTGCCTGTTCGCTCAAAACAATCCCTGTCCTGTCTAAGATCGTATCGCCGTCACCCTTGAGGCCAATAGTTTCAACAACTAATGTATCACCCTCCCAATGTCCTACCGACCAGCCTGCATATGTTGGCCAACGGTCATTATCAACCGGGTGGTTCCGGCCATCGGTATATATACGCATGGTATTTGGACCATCTTCTGTCAGTATCCATACCTGCTCAGGTCGCACCACAAACTCGATTCCACCAGGTAAGTTCAACATGCGAAGAAAGCCAGCGGGTATTCCACATGTCGTGATCGGATCCGGAAACCGCCCCAAACGCACCAATTCCCGATTGCGTGCGTATTTTGCTTCCCATTCATCATTGTATGGTGGGTACTCACGTGTACCCGGTGTATTTGAGCTACCACCGGGGGGGTCAACGGTCGCCTGATCAAAAACAGTGTTACTGGTCATTTGCCAAGGGCCAGCCCAATCTGGAAGATCTCCCCATCCTGGTAACTGGTCATCAATTTTTTGTGCGTACGCTAAAGACCCAACAATCATTACCAAGAGACCGTACAGTGCGGATAACTTTTTGAAACTTTTTATTAAACCAAACAATATATTCTTTCCTACCACGCTACGATGGAACCATTATAGTTCATAATTTGCTTATTATGACTCGCATCAATCCGAGCAATAACGGCGGCCATACCGGCCACGCTCTCGGCAGGGGAATTGGCCCGCGGAACTAGGTTTGGCCGATTCTGTCGCAACATATCTGTCGTTACCAAACCAGGCGCAATCAGGACTACCATAATACCCCGCTCCCCTAGTGCAGCTCCGGCTTTACGCATAGCCATATTAAGAGCTGCCTTGCTAATGCTATAGAAGGCCCCACCTGTAGAAACCTGATCTCCAGATACTGAACCAGCGCCACTTGTAATAGAAACAATCTTTTTGTGCCGACTCGCAGCAACATGCTCTGTGAAAGCCTCAATCATTTGCATCGGTGCCAAAACATTTACAGCCATCACATCATGAAATGTCTGTGGATCCAGAGAGCCTAGATTCTGCTCTTTTGTGCCACCGTAAATTCCTGCATTGTTAATCAGAAGATCGATTGGCGTCCCAATATAATCCGCAGCCAAGGTCTTCACGCGATCCTCATCTGTAACATCAAGTTGCTCTATTACTAAATTATCCCAACCTTCTCCTAAGCGCTGAAGGTCATCTGCACTACTAGGTGATCGAGTCGTGGCCAAAACATTCCACCCCTCGGCGAGATAATGCTCAACAAAAGCCAGTCCTATGCCTCGATTAGATCCTGTTATCAGAACCGTTGGTTGCTGAGGATCTATCCAGGCGGCCTGCCCAATACTTAAGGTCAATAATGCAGTAGCAATAGACCCACAAAGGAACAGCCTACGGAGACATACATTTAGAAATTCTGAGGGCACGGTAGTTCTCCCTGATCAACATCCTCTACAACAGAAATAATTCTTCATCATGCGCTGAATAACATTCCCACAAAATGGTTGGTCTCGCAATATGCTATCCCTACAAATAGGGTCAAATCTATATGATAGGCAAGCAAAAAAAGAACTAAAAAGAGTAAAAAAACTAGAAGCCCACTATAAAAAAACCAAAGAACATCTTGACGGGATTGCTGAAGTACAAACCGAGATCACTACACAAATCGGTAAAGCAGGACCATTTGCAATCAACCTTGGAAAATCAATTGGGCTTGCGGCTTCTTTTCA
>CAJWKT010000087.1 GCA_913041665.1 uncultured Gammaproteobacteria bacterium
TATATCTTCGTCATCCGGCAGCAGCAGCAATACCCTTGCAATTCTATTAGCAAGTAAAACACTCTTCTGGCAGCGGCCATCGCCGTCAATAAAATCCGGTTATTCATTGCGTTTTCGTCCCAATGTTGCCGCAAAATCCCCCGGCCTAGCCCCCCTGCCGCTCCACTTCCGCACGCAACTCTTCAACCGCCCCCAATCGCACCGCTTTCGCCGCACCATACTCGGCAACCGCCTTGCCATCTACCGCGAAAAGCTCGCCATCAATGCCGTTAATGGTACGCCAACCCGCTATCGCCATGTTGGCGTAGTTGCGAAATATTGATATCGCCATCGTAATATCCGGCGAGCAGGGCGCTAACAGTTGAATATTGATACAGCACTCCGGCCTGTGCGAGTGCTGTATCAATATTCAAAAAATAGAGTATGCTGGTAAAAAAAACAGAACAGCGCATAGACTGGCTCCCAATATATTGACTAAATTTACGTATCTTATGCTCGGTCTTAGTTCGGGCTACACTGCGCCAATAAGCTGATCGACAGCAGTGCGACACCTGCACCAGCAGGGGCACAAAATTGACGAACTTTGCCCCGTGCCGTACTTACGTTGATAGAGTGCAGGCGGATTAAAAAATTCTTAGCTCCTTGGTTAAAACGCAAACTATGCCTTGCTCACCTATTACATATCTTTAGTTTGGTTGGACACCCATAGGGCAACCGTATTAGCCGACTTTACTGTTACTGTTGGAGTACATACGCATTCGTTACTTTTTTTTCAACCTTCATGTGCATTAATGATGCCTAAGTAATACTGCGCCTTCGGGCGTATTGCGATATTCTGTAAGCTACAAAGTATTACAAAGTTTCACCCAAATACTACAGCGATTCGACGCATAACTTGTATATTATACATGACATGATCGCGTCGTAAGATAGACTACATTGTGAATAATTATGGGGAGTACACGAATGAAAAGAATCGCCGTATTGGCGCTAATGGGTTTATTAAGCGTCGTCGCGGTTACTTCTGTCACCGCGCAGCGCGGTGGGGCCAAGGGCCCCAAAACCGCCTTTTGGGCCAGCCTGAACCTTACGGAGGATCAGCAAGCGCAAATAAAAGAGTTGCACCTGCGCATGCGGGAACAGAAAGAACAGTACAAGCTGCGGGGTGAACGGCCTTCTAAAGAACAGCTAGAGGCACTCGGTACCGAGTATGATCAGGCCTTATCGGCGATTCTCACTGCGGATCAACAGGGCAAACTAGCCCAGATGAAAGGCTCAGGCCGAGGGCGCTACCGGAGCGGCCAGGGCGACGGCCACCGTAGACCGAACGGTCTGAGAAGGCAGGTCCTTGCTACGCTAGACTTAAGTGAAGAGCAACGGGATGCGATTAAAGAGCTGCGCGAGGCTATACGGGCTCAGATGAAAAAGTTAAGAGCCTCGCGTGAGCGGCCAACCAGAGCAGAACTGCGGGCGCGGCGTGAGGCTATGAAGGAGTCATTTGCAGCCATATTGACACCGGATCAGTTAGCTCGACTCGAAGAGATTAAGAGTCAAGGGAAAGGATCGCAACCACGTGGTCACCGCCAAAGACGTCCCTTAAGGGGACTGAGGAGCTTGGATTTAAGTGAGGATCAGCAAAGCCGACTGAAGGCTTTACGGGAGCGTGCTACTGAAGAGCGCGCGGCGCGCAGGGCGAGCGGAGAGCGGCCAACCACTGAGGAAAGAAAGGTCCAGCGTGATGCGATGGAGGCGGCAGTAGCCGAGATTCTCACTCCAGAACAGCGTCTGCAGTTAGAGGAACGCCGTGCCGCGAGAGGGGTTGGCGAGGGGCCGGATGCGATGCGCAGCACCGAGAGCGGTTTTGCCAGGGGCGAGGCGCCAGCAACGATTATAGAGTCGAGGAGTTGGGGACGGATTAAAGTGGACATCCAATAGTTTTCGATACTTCATGACTATATATGCAGTATGGGGCCGAACACTAATGTGTTCGGCCCCATTTTCATTGTCAGCACCACCCGCGTAGCCAGGTGCCTGTGTTGCCGAGGTCTTCAATCTTCGTGCAGTAGATCCGTGCCACTTACCACGGCTTGCATCCTGACGGCAGTGATCAGGCCGCCGCGCTGGTGTATCAGTGAATGGACGTGAAAATGCTTCTCCCGATTGTGCGGATTTGTTGCCGTCCAAGGTGTGTTTATAAATTTTTTAAGGTTGATTTTACGCATACATAGGTCTTAGTTAATGTATGGGGATTAACGGGGCCGGCTCAAACCGGTATTGATCGCTTGTTGCTCTTGAGGATCATTAATTACTGATCGTTATCCAATGATCTCAGCAGCGCACGGGGCTATCGCAAGAGCAGCATTTTATGTCTGTCCGTCTGAGTCGTTGCGGCAGTGGTTGGCATCCGCAACTGATAGAAATAGAGACCCGTTGCGACGGGCTTTCCCGAATCGTTAATGCCCGACCACGAGACCGCGTGCGAACCGGCAGACTGTAGTCCTTGATCGAGAGTGGTTACTCGTTGCCCGTTGACATTAAATATATCCACATAGACATGATGCGGCACTTGAAGCTGGTAGGATATCGTTGTCTCAGCATTAAACGGGTTGGGATAATTCTGTGACAATGAGAATGCACTTGGACGCTCAGTATCTTCGGCAACCGCGGTTGGTTGTTGTGATTCGCCAGCTAAGATCAGTGATTTTGGCGACTGTGAATTTGGTACAAAAATCACCGGTTCACCTAACGAATTGAGCCGGTTGCTCGACAATTGCAGTCGCCAGAGATTCGCGGTATTGACTCCATCCTGATCAATCCACTCTTCAAACACTATTTCTCGATCGCCATTGCAGAAGTTTGGAAAAGTAAATGAGTCCTCGGTTATAGAATGGAGGAGTGCTGCTTCACCGGTGCAAAGATCGAGCATCCTTATTTCGGTGACGGCCATTTCTTCGTCAAGCCGCTCGTACAACAACCTGCAATCATTGATACTGCCGTCCGCACGGATTGTTGTCGAGAGCGAAGAGTTACCGATATGGACACCTTCAGGTTGCGGAGGAAACAACGGCCACATCACATCGTTTATCGGATCGAGTAGATTTACGGTCCAAAAATCTATGGTTTGGCCGGATGGAGTCGGCAGGCTATTGAATGCATCGTAGACAATATACGATCCGGTGGCATCCCATTGCAGCGCATCGGCATAACGGGTTATGGGTTGGGCAATATCTTCCTGCGTAGTTGAATGGAGCAACTGGATCGCCCGGTTGTTATCGGAATCTTCGAGGTCGAAATAATAGATTGTTGAATCGGCGTAGATCGTAGTAGCCGCAAGGCGAGTGCCATCGGGAGATAAGGCGATTGAACTCCAATCACCGTCCGCATTTATTACTTCTTCCTCTGTGCCATCGGCGGATATATAGCGCAAGTTATTTTCTGCGTCGACAAAGAAGAGATAATCTCCATTGAGCGGCGCAGTTATCGCGTTGCCGGTTGCTGAAAATACCTGAGTTGACGTTAACGCGATGATGTCCTCCCAGTCCCCGCTGAACTCCCAGGTGGGCTTCACCATCCACAGGCTATTGTCGCCGTCTAGCTCGGCGGCTGCCGTCGCCACCCAATGTTCTCCAGAATCTTGTGGGCGATCGGCATTTTCGGGGGGCAGGGAATCTTCCTCACTGGTTGCCGGTTCGCTGCTGAGCGGGGCACTGCTAATGCCAACAGCATCAAAGGCGGTTTGAACCGCTTGCACTTCAGCGGATTCGTCGCCGAATAAGTCGGCGGCAGCACGTTCTGCTGCAAGGCGGCAATCGATGAATTGGCTACGAGGAGTAAGGTACGCTGCATCGAGAATATGATAGTATATCTTGGCCATCTTTTCGCGTCCTATCTCTTCGGCGATCAGATAGGCAGCCCGATTGGGGATACCGCTATTAACGTGCACTCCTCCATTGTCTTCGTTTTCGTCCATTTCTTGAAATTCATCCATGTGCGCCGGTTGCCATCTCCAGCCACCCTGGGTATAACCATTGTGCGGATCCTGCACATCGCGTAAAGCGCCCGAGGGAAAGTAGTCTTTGTTGACAACATCTTCACCCACAAGCCAATCTCCATCATCAATCAACACCCCAAAAATATCAGCGAAAGATTCGTTGAGTGCACCCGACTGGTTTCGGTACTCGAGATTTACCGTCCGTTCAATGATCCCATGGGTCATTTCATGGGCGGCTACGTCGAGTGATCCGGCTAGGGGTGAAAGGGCTTCGCCACCGTCACCATAAGCCATAAAGACGCCATTCCAATACGCGTTCTCCATTGACTCGCCATCTTCTGTGACGTGGACAATGGAAATAGTTGCGGTGGCATCGTTGCTGATACCCGCTCTGCCATGTTTAGTGAGAAAATATTCGTAGATACGCGCCATATTTTCGTGCGCACTCACAGATACTGGGTCCGTAAAATTATTATCTATGCTTGTAACGTGCTCTATCGTCTCTACATCCGTTGATTGGGCGTCAATTGTCCAAAGCACACCGCTTGGATCATCGAGATTAAAGTTTTGCTCGTCAAAATACTGGCGCGTCCCGTCGATGAGATAGAACAGTCCATCGTGTTCTAAGGTGTGCAGGTTGACCGTCTGGCCTGCGAGGTTGAGGCCGCTGCCAAGAGCTGGACCATCGGACGGAGAGGCCTGATACCTTTCGGCTAATTGGCCATCCATTGCATCAAAAAAGTATCGCCAGCGTTCATAGATATTCGGTCGTATTTCGACTACCCAAGTTAGCCGCAGAGGAGCTTCTGGCTTGGGACTCCATAGGCAAAGCTCGGCGTTTGGAGCGTAGTATTTCAGTAGTTGTCGACTGCGAAAACTCAATGCTTTAATCGGTTGCCGAGATGCCAGATCCGCTCGCGCTCGATCAATCGCAACCTCTCTAGGCATTTTCGGCTTAAATTCATCGATGTAATGCGGCGTACTGCGATAGCGTCCATTGATGGCATATAGACCTCCTTTTTCGTCCAGGTGACCTACCAGCTGGGCGCCCCAGATAGGTACACCGTTATAGTTGGTCGCAAGTTGGACGTGTCGCCTACCAGCAGCGTCAACGCGAGTCATTGAGTGACGTAATTCTGCCTGTGGATCGACCAGTTTGAAAATGACCCGGTGTTCCGCAACGAAATTGATTAATGCGGCATCTGCACTAAGGGTTGCAGCATTTTTGCCGGCAGCAACAACTGGACTGTCAAATTCGATAAAGATCGGTGTCTGTTGTAGTTTATCGCGCCGCACTTTCCAGTCCGAACTGTTCGTTAGACGTTTTCGGGCGGTTAATTGGCTACGTAGTAACCCAGCGCCAGATTGCAGCGGTTGGTTGGTCGGCATATTCAGCAACCTAGTGCTGCTTTGCTGCGCGGTGCGCAGGGGCTTGACTGCTTTACCGTGTGGTCCGGCTAGAGTCGGCAAGGCTAATAGGAGGGTTAGGCTTATTGCTGCGGCCATTGCGTTTCGGTAATTAATTGTCATTTTAGACAAGAATCTTACTCCATTCTTTGGTCTGTCGAATCGGCGACTGTGGCTCGACATAGATTGCGGGTATCCATATACCAGGCCGTTAGCTCCTGATCTGAAGTCCAGATCCACACATAAGTTGAGTCGCCTAATCGAAGTTCAGCATGGTAGGTTATATTGCCTCTGTCGTGCAGCGGGGCAAAGCTCTTGAGTTGCTTTACTTGTTGCTCGATAGACTGCAGCGAAACAGGGAAAGACTGCAAACTGTCTACCCGTCCGGAGGCCGACTTTTTCCATCTGCGAATCTGGCCTTGTGGCTGCAAGTCGCATCCGGTAACTAAGCCGGTGATGCCGCCTCCCCGACTTACTGAGAGGTAGGTATAATCCGTTTTTGTTGGTTGGCGAGTTAGATCTTGATGGCAGGCCAGTAGCCCTATTACGCAGAAGATAAACCGCATCCGTCCCTCTGAATATATTTCTCTGGGCGATTTGAGAAGGCGGGGACCGGCCTCGAACGACTTGCAGTCAATTGCATTCCGCTCGAAGCCATCGCTTGGGTTAAGACAGACCCAGCGCTATCGATAAGCTCTACCCGCACCTTCATCGCTGCTATCTTCACTCGGCGAACACAGCGGTTGTTGATCGACTAAGAGGTAGAATTGTTTAGGGTTCCCCTTTGCTGTCGAGCATATACGACCGCCCTGCGAACCCTCGGTCGTACCAATGTTACCATGTTCGTCTTGACATATATGCTGCTCGCCGTCGTGGGCTCCACCATTATTGAGGACCAAGGCTTCGTCTGTCGATTCGTCGTCACAAAGAACCCAATCAGTCGCTTGCACCCCGCTGTTAGGGGCGAAACGGCTACAGCGGCGACCGTGAGAAAAGGTTGTATTTGAATTTGATCACAATCGCTACTTTTCCAAAGAATGGATTGAACGTAATCGAAAAACCGATTTGACCTGATAACGGGGCAGAATAGGTATAGTATAAAATTGGTTAGGTCGTGGAGCAAGGATGTGACGCGAAGCACATTGGGCATTTCCATAACCAAGCACGATAATGGCAGTGAGTTTTTTCCGACTCTTGCTACGGGTGGTCGAGAGCCGATCTTTGTCACCGAGTATTTGGCGAGCATGTTTAAGTCCGCGTTTGTAGCTACTTAGACCGTAGGCCACGGTGTAGGCCCAATCTTATTTGATTTACTTCTGAATTTACCTGCGGGCCTCTTTGACGGTCAACACCTCATCACCCTTTTCTTTTTATTATACTTCGTTATCCTCCAGCCACCACTTAGTCGCCACTACATGGGTAATCCTATCCCGGCCAGTAAAATAATATACGGTTAGAATTGCGCCCTCAGCTAACTCAACTGAAAATGGATAGCCCAGATCCGAGCCAGAAACACCACGTTCCTTGACTACCTCATCATGGGCCGAACCCCATCCTTGCGCGGCAGTTCCTCCGTCATCTCGTAAGATATGCTCATTTGCCACATCCAAAGATCGCCCTCCATCATTGCTAACTACTGCCCGGATACCCGCCGGTTTAAAACGGTACCCGTAAGAACACAAGATCCTGCCATCCCGCAACAACAGCAAATGTGCCGGATAGCCCCAAACCTGGGTCTCAACCGGTTCACTCCAACTTAACCCATTATCAGCTGACCACTGTTGCCATAAATAACCTGTAGGCCCAGGCCGATGGGCACGTGTCATAGCTAATATCCGGCCTTCACCAAGTTCTAATAAGCTAACTTCTTCTGTACAAAAACCATGTGGATCCGTCAACATGGGTACCCAATCCCAGGTATCGCCATTATCTGTGGATCGCGCCATATATTGCTGCCATGTGGCACCTTCCATAGTATGCAAATCTAACCCCGGTTTATCCACCTGACCACCAACTGGAAAAAGTAAGGTATTATCTTGCAAGCATAAGCCACGAAAACCGTTCAGACTCAACATTTCTGGAGGAGCTGAAATGGCCTGGCGCTGCCAGCTTATTCCACCATCCAATGAACTTCCAACATGCAACTCTTTACCAGCTAAATAAAAAGCATTCGAATCTTTTTCGTGGTCATGGGTAATATAGCGCTGCGCTTCCCATTGAAGTCGCTCGCTAAGCGGTCGCACCTCAGGAGCATCAAAATGGCCACCCCGGCCCCCAGCACCTATATCCAGCCACATATCACCAATTAATTGACAACGGAATTTTCCTGTAGCCCCTGGCCACATTGGGGCCAGCGAAGAATCTGTTGTCTCTTGCCAATGCTCACCATCTGCTGCTGCTAAAAACAGCCGTAAACGGCCCTTTGAATTGTGCGAAGGAAATTCACGTTGCGTCAAAGCAACCATTAAACAACCGTCTGCTAACTGTTCCAACACCGGAAAACAAGAATATGAGCCTTCTTTTTTAAAAATAATTATATCGCGTTGCAACTTCATCGCCAACCTCAATTCTCAGCATGTTTTGCTGTTTGTGAGTACTGATTTAAATATTTTTCAAACTTAGAAAACCTTACCGTATGACGAAACAAGCCAACTTTTTTCTTACGGCAGCGAACAACCAGAAATCATTCTAAACTCCCTAAGCAAAAGAAAAGACAAAATAGATATTTATATTATTTAGCTGAATACAGCTGTTAAGAACGGCAATAATAGATAGGGCACAAGGACTAACCCTCAAGGTCTCAAAAAAAGGCCCGAGACACCAATTGTAATCCTCCAGTAAATTTTTTATGGCAAATTTAGTATCCTACAAAAATAGTAGGTTTTATATATAAATGATCTATGTTAAATTACATTTTTGCCACACCCTACACGTACTCCATTATCTGGATCTAAGCTATCATGCGCATCCAAACATCCACTGATAAATTAGCACCTGTGCTCGGGATGCAGCGAAACTTGGCGCGTCTGTATTCACAATTGGCTTCCCCGGCCCGTCAGAAATGGGTTTATCGCCGAAACTTACGTCCGGCACCATCACCTCCACATCGGGCCTTCAGGACGATCCTACAAAGTAGCGTGACTGATGTGACTCCCGAGAGTTGGCCCAGCTTGGGTGTTAGTATTTCTTCAATGCGTGCTGCTCCCCATTTTGGTACCATTCAGTTTGAGAGCAGGACTCTATTTTTTAGGCGAATTAGCATGTGTTTTCGCAAAGGCGTTCGGCGTTAAATAACCTAACGCGCTGTGAGGATGTTCCTCGTTAT
>CAJWKT010000088.1 GCA_913041665.1 uncultured Gammaproteobacteria bacterium
TTAATTTGGATGAGGCTAGTTTACCGCCATCTCACAATATTTTCGGTATGTACGCGGGCGTGGGACGCCCAGTTGCTTCTTGTGATGGCGGTGTAGTTAACGGCGAATGGAACTTAAACTGTACAAGTTTTCCACTCAGCGAAGAAGGCAATGACAAGTGGCAATCTTATGAAGCCGACGATGATCCAGGTTTGCGGTGCGAGCAAGACAGCCTAGTCAGATTGTTGTTTCGTGCCTTTAAGCCCATGGAAATTATTCAACTAGAGGACGTCATCAGTATGCATTACGAGTATTGGGGGGTAGTGCGTACCATTCACATGGACAGGCAACCACCACCCCCGGATACGCCCCATACTATCCACGGATATTCTGTGGGGCGATGGCAGGGAGATACTCTGGTTATCGAAACTACGCATCTGGCAGAGTCCTTTTTTCGTGTGACCCGCGGCCCAGTTAGCGATCAGACTCGAGTCGTAGAACGCTACTGGCCGAGTCCCAATGGCCGGGATCTGCTACTGGACGTCATGCTCGATGACCCGGTGTATTACACGGAGCCATTTATTCTGACCCGCCGTGAATGGACCTGGGATCCTAGTGCCTATATCAATCCTTGGGAGTGTGTAGATCAAATGGATCTATTTTTCGGAGAGCAGGACTTGGATACATTTTTTACCGAAGGCTGATCGCAGCACTTAAGGAGAGGACTGAAAATGAAACTTCCACACATACTGTCAGCGGTATTCATCAGTCCTCTATTGCTGGCCGCGAGTTTTCCAATTTTTGCACACCATGCTTTTCCAACATTTTTCGATCCTCGTGAGATTGTGTCAGTGGAGGGTTTTTTGACGGGTGTCCGGCTAATCAACCCTCATTCCTATTTCAGGGTTCAGGTAATAGATCCCAACGGACAGACCGGCGATTGGGTTTTTGAGTCTAATCCCGTTGCGAGCCTCTCTAAGGCGGGTTGGCATAGTGATAGCATTCCAGCTAACTCCAAGGTCAGAATGAGCGGCTTTGCAGCCCGAAACGGTCGGCCCATCGCCCGCTGGCGCAGTATTTTGGTCTATGGCCAAACAGCTGAGGATGATGTCCGGCTTATTTTCGGTCAGGGACAGCCGCCAGACCGAGAATGGCGGTCACGAGTTGAGGAATTGGGCGAGCAGTGTGAAGACATCCAGGGTGGTTGCTTTGTTCTGGACGCAGCAACGCTCGATATACTTCAGAGCGAATTCATGGATATGGGAGTTTGGTCTCCACCGGAGTGAGCTCCTTTTTTGCGTCAGCAAATATAGGTCAAGGCTGCCTTGAGCTAGTCCAAGCTACTTTATCGTGTGGTATAGCCAGTGAAAGCCACAGGACCCACAAAGTGTGAGGACAAATGGTAAAGATAGCGCCCAGGGCCCTGTGCCAGGCTTATAGGATTCAAGAAGCCCGTAGAAACCGATCCCAATTAATGGAGCAATCAGCCCCCGAATTCCGGTGAGAGTAACGTGCACACTCATGTATTCAACATTTCGCTCCTGTGGGGCAAAATCATTGTGGCCCAAATTCCAAATGAGCATCCCACCTCCAAATGCGACACCGATGAGTACAGCGGAAACCCAGAGAAGCCACAGTGACTGAAAGATCCCACCAAAAAAAACGGTCGCTGAGGCCAAGACGAAGACTCGGCTGTTTAGGGCTCGAAATGCAACTACATGGCGAGTAGCTAGAGCACTGGCCCAGAAAGGTGTGGTAGCTGGTATAAGTAGGGTTGGCACTGAAGCGGTGATCAGTATCTGAGTCAGTTTTGGTACCTCCATGTGGTAGGTCAAGACTAGAATCAGCGGCGCTATCGTCATCAAGTTTCCAGAACCAAAAATAAATTGCCAGAGGAGATATTTTCGGTAGATAGCATCATCCCGGAGCACTTGAAATACATTTCCAAGCCGAAATATTCGGTTATCCTTAGCTCTTTTTTCTGCGGCTAGTAGTTGTTTTTGACGGCGCACACGCACACGTTTGAAACTAAAGACACCTAGGAGGGAAAATACTGCGGAACCAAAAAAAACCCAGCGGAAGTTGTTGACATTTAAATCAAGCGCTAGTCCAGCAGCAGCTCCAACTAGGGACATCACGATAGATACAATTATCTGGGTTTGTGCAGCAAATGTGGTACGCGCTGTTCTTGAGTAATTGGCTCTCCAGACAACTGCCCGAATAGTCACTATTCCAGCCCAAAATATTTGTGCTCCAAGTACTGCTACTACAAGAATAAAGAGGCCGATGTGGTTAATTGGAACCAGAGGAATAACAAAAAGGCAGGCGGTGAAAAGCGCTTTAAGCAATGTGAGTGCGGCTACTTTTTCTCTTCCCTCGCTCCACTTGGACCACACAGCGCTAAAAACATTGGCCAACGGCCCTGCACCAGTAACCAGAGCTGTAGCTATAGCAAGATTCCAGTCAGAGATACTGCTGACGAAGGTCGTGTTGATTAATACTCCAACTACACCTCCGGCCAACAAACCCGTCGGCACAGCCAGCGCACCCCAGGCTTGAAGTTCTAGCCAGGCGTGGGGGCGCGACATAAAGGGCAGCGAACGCGTAAGCACTGCTATCAAACAGGTCCTTAAGGTTTGGAGCCTCAGTAGAGGCATCGTTAATCGGTTCTGGGTACCGGGTGTAGTTAGCTATAATAGCGCCTAATACACGGTTGCGTGCGAAAGTGGCGGAATTGGTAGACGCGCTGGATTTAGGATCCAGTGGGGTAACCCGTGGGAGTTCGAGTCTCCCCTTTCGCATTACTAGTTAAAGGGGTTTTGCCTTGGCGGTTAGGTAGAGTATCGCCCTAATGGGATTCGGTAAATGTTGAGTCAGGGGGGGAGTTGATTTGAATGCGTCCTTAGAGAAACGTCGTGGGCTGGAACGTCGCCTGACTGTTCGTGTTCCTGTGGTAGAAATTGATAGAGAAGTGAGTTCTCGGCTTGTACGAGGGAGTAGGACCGCCAAGCTAAAAGGTTTTCGACCGGGGAAGATTCCTGCAAAAGTTGTGCGGCAACGCTTTGGTGATCAGGTACGCCAAGAGGTAATCTCGGATACGGTTCGCTCAAGTTTTACTCAGGCATTAGAGCAGGAGAATCTTAATCCAGCGGGCAGCCCCCAAATCGAACACCTCACTGATCGGGATAGTGACCATTTCAGCTATCGCGCAACATTTGAGGTTTACCCTGAAGTCAAGCTTAAGACTTTAGACGGACTTTCCGTCGAGAAACCCGTCGTGCAGATTACAGACGCTGATACGGATGAGATGATTGACAAACTCAAGGACCAAAAAGCTACCTGGCAATCGGTTGATCGCGAAGCAAAATTAGGCGATCGGGTAATCGTTGATTTTGTGGGTACGATTAGCGATCAGGTGTTCGAGGGTAGTGAGGGCACCGAAGTGCCCATCGAACTAGGTGCTGGACAGGTTTTAGAGGGTTTTGAGAATGCACTTAGGGGCGCAGTGGCTGGGCAGTCTAAAAAAACCAAAGTTAAATTCCCTAAGGACTACCCGGCAGCTGAGTTGGGAGGAAAAAAGGCCGTTTTTGATATCACAATTCATAGGGTGGAAGAAAAGATTCTTCCGGAAATAAATGACGAATTTCTAGATGCCTTTGGTATTAAAGAGGGGGGCTTGCAGGCTTTACGCTCTACCATTACGAGCAACATGGAGCAAGAACTGGAGCAACGCGTGAAGGCTGAGGTTAAGCGCAGAGCACTCGAT
Organism: uncultured Gammaproteobacteria bacterium; assembly: GCA_913041665.1. Taxonomy (GTDB): domain Bacteria; phylum Pseudomonadota; class Gammaproteobacteria; order Steroidobacterales; family Rariloculaceae; genus CAJWKT01. The sequence goes on from CAJWKT010000088.1 coordinate 3,746, forward strand.
GCGTTACTTAAGATGAATAGCATAGAGGTGCCACGGGCGCTAGTGGAGCAAGAGGTGTCAAGTTTGCAGGCTGAAGGAATGAGGCGTTTGGGCATAGAGGATCCGGAGAAAGCTCCTCCTAGGGAAAGTTTCCAAGCTGTAGCTGAGCGGCGAGTAGCGCTAGCACTTTTGGTGCAAAATCTTATTGCAGAACAGGGTATTGAGGTTGACCGCGATCGGGTGGATGGACGTATTGCTGAGATTACAGCAACGCTTGATAAGCCTGAGGAGATGGCTAGGGCGTATCACTCAAACCGGGAGTTAATGGCCCAGATTGAGTCTAGTGTATTAGAAGATCAAGTTGTGGATTGCCTTATGGAACACGCTAAAACTAAAAATAAATCGGTAGAATTTAAGAAATTTATGATGTAATGATATTTAGACCCAATTATTCATTCTGGATGGTCATTGCGATTACTAGAGGATAGAAAAAGATTTGAGTTGCCTAAGAGGGAGTGGATGGTGAGTACAAAAGGACTAAATTTGGTACCTATGGTTGTAGAGCAGACTGCACGTGGTGAGCGTGCCTACGATATCTATTCACGACTACTTAAGGATCGCGTGGTTTTTGTAATTGGCGGCGTAGATGACCAAGTAGCCAATTTGGTAGTAGCTCAACTGCTGTATTTGGAATCTGAGGACGCAGACAAAGATATCCATCTCTACATTAATTCCCCAGGTGGTGTAGTTACAGCGGGTCTTTCAATCTATGACACTATGCAATTCATAAGGCCCGAAGTAAATACGATCTGTATTGGCCAAGCGGCTAGTATGGGGGCAGTTTTGTTGGCAGGAGGTGCAAACGGAAAACGTTTCTGTTTGCCTCATTCTCGTATTATGATTCACCAGCCAAGTGGAGGCTTTCAAGGCCAAGCCGCTGACATTGATATTCAGGCAAAAGAAGTACTCAAAATTCGCTCACGACTGAACGACATATTAGCTAAACATACGGGCCGTACCCTGAAGCAGATCGAGCAAGACAGTGATCGCGATAATTTTATGGACGCGGTGGAGGCTGTTGAATATGGTTTAATTGACACGATACTTAAAAAACGACTTGAAGTTAGCAGTGGAGAGGAATAAACCAGACCATCCTCAGATTTCCTTTAACCCTCAGGGGGCGACGGTTTTTTGCGGATGCGTTCTACTAGTGATATAAGGCCGCCCAGAAACCTAATGCATAGACAAAGGACAGCAGTATGAATGATGATTCTCGTGGCAAGGTTGACGAAGGAAAGCTGCTGTATTGCTCGTTTTGTGGCAAGAGTCAGCACGAAGTTCGCAAACTCATTGCGGGCCCTTCTGTTTTTGTATGCGACGAGTGTGTTGAGCTTTGTAACGATATTATTCGTGAAGAACTTGATGATGGCGGGGACAAGACTAGAGATAAGCTTCCCAAGCCCCAAGAAATCAAGGCTATCCTAGATCAATATGTTATTGGGCAGGAGAGTGCCAAGAAGGTACTTTCAGTTGCTGTTTATAATCACTACAAAAGACTAGAGATTCGGGACGGCGAGAGGGATGAAGAAGATATTGAGCTTGCGAAGAGCAATATTCTACTAATAGGTCCTACCGGATGTGGAAAAACGTTACTGGCAGAAACTTTAGCGCGCCTTTTGGATGTTCCATTCACTATTGCGGATGCTACAACGTTGACAGAGGCGGGTTATGTTGGTGAGGATGTGGAGAACATTATCCAGAAGTTGCTACAACAATGTGATTATGATGTAGAGAAAGCAAAGACGGGGATTGTCTACATTGATGAAATTGACAAAATTTCCCGCAAGTCTGATAACCCTTCAATCACTCGAGATGTGTCCGGGGAAGGCGTACAGCAGGCACTACTTAAGCTGATCGAGGGTACCATTGCTTCAGTACCCCCTCAAGGAGGACGCAAACATCCTCAGCAGGAATTTCTTCAAGTTGATACCTCTAATATACTTTTTGTATGTGGAGGGGCATTTTCCGGACTTGAAAAAATTATAATTCGTCGTTCTAGAAAAAGCGGGATCGGTTTTGTTGCAGACGTAAGAAGTCCGAGTAACAGAAAAGATTTAGGTCTTTTCCTTCGGAATGTAGAGCCGGAGGACTTGATTAAATACGGGCTTATCCCAGAGTTTGTGGGTCGCCTACCAGTGGTAGCTACACTTGAGGAGTTGGATGAGGATGCGCTGGTGAAGATTTTAGTGGAGCCCAAAAATGCCCTTACCAAACAGTACAAGAAGCTCTTCGATATGGAAGGTGTGGAGCTGGAGTTCAGGGAGGATGCGCTTAGGGCAATTGCAATTCGGGCCATGGAGCGCAAAACGGGTGCCCGAGGTCTACGCACCATCCTCGAAAATGTATTACTTGATACTATGTATGACTTGCCGTCCATGCAGAATGCCACTAGGGTAGTTGTGGATGAAGCAGTCGTAACGGGCGAAACAAGGCCTTATGTTATCTATGAGAACAGCGATCCGGCTGTTGTTGTAGCCAAGAGCGGTTGAGGTTTTCGCCTAACCAGTCATTTTATTGATCCACTAAAAAACTCGGGGCTTGAGTTTATGTTTTGATGCCCCCATCTGTGAGATGGTTGCCTCAAGTAGATGGGCGCAAATTTATAAGCTTCACAGGAGTAACAATGGATACCAGCAACTCTGAAGTTGTAAACGGTCAACGACTCCCTATTCTGCCTTTGCGAGATGTGGTGGTGTATCCCCATATGGTTATTCCGTTGTTCGTGGGAAGAGAGAAATCAGTTGCTGCGCTGGATCAAGCCATGGCATCTGGAAAGGAGGTTCTGCTTGTTGCTCAGAAAAAAGCAGATGTAGATGACCCTACTGGTTCAGATATCTACCAGATTGGTACTGTTGCCACTATTTTGCAAATGCTAAAGCTGCCGGATGGCACTGTTAAGGTTCTTGTCGAAGGGAGTCAGCGTGCCCATCTCAGTGATATAGAAATTGAAAACTATTTTTCAGCGAAAATAGAAATTTTTTCAGATACTGAAACTTATGATGAGCGGGAGATGGATGTACTAACGCGATCCGTTATCTCGAATTTTGAACAATATGTAAAGCTAAATAAAAAGATTCCACCAGAGATGCTGACCTCCCTTTCGGGCATTGATCAGCCTGGCCGTTTGGCGGATACAGTGGCAGCCCACATGGCACTCAAGATAGAAGACAAGCAAAAGGTTTTGGAAATTAAAGATGTCCGGGTTCGTTTGGAGCACATACTGGGGTTAGTAGACGGTGAAATAGATGTGCTGCAGATGGAGAAACGTATTCATGGGCGTGTCAAAACGCAGATGGAGAAGAGTCAGCGTGAGTATTACCTAAATGAAAAGATGAAGGCTATTCATAAAGAGATGAATGAGATAGAGGATGTTCCGAACGAACTTGCAGAGCTAGAACAGAAAATAGAAACAGCGGGTTTTTCAAAGGAAAGCAAAGAGAAGGCAACCTCAGAGCTCAATAAACTAAAACTTATGTCGCCAATGTCTGCGGAGGCTACTGTAGTTAGAAATTATATCGATTGGTTACTCAAGGTTCCTTGGAAAAGGCGCAGCAAGGTCAGTCGGAGCTTACAAGAAGCTGAACAAATTCTAGAGGATGATCACTATGGACTCGAAAAAATCAAGGAGCGAATTCTTGAATATCTCGCCGTTCAACAGCGGATCAAGAAGTTAAAGGGGCCAATTCTTTGTCTAGTAGGTCCGCCAGGGGTTGGTAAGACCTCTCTTGGACAGAGTATTGCTCGCGCTACGAAACGGAAATTCGTGAGAATGTCTTTGGGAGGCATGCGTGACGAGGCAGAGATTCGGGGCCATCGCCGTACCTATATCGGGTCGATGCCAGGGAAAATAATCCAGAACATGAGTAAAGTGAAAACGCGCAATCCTCTCTTTCTATTAGATGAGGTTGATAAAATGTCTATGGATTTTCGTGGAGATCCCTCTTCAGCTTTATTGGAGGTGCTAGATCCGGAGCAGAATCACACATTCCAAGATCATTATCTAGAGGTGGATTTTGATCTCTCGGAAGTTATGTTTGTCTGCACAGCTAATACATTAAACATACCAGCGCCCCTACTAGATCGCATGGAAGTCATTCGTTTATCGGGCTACACTGAAAACGAAAAACTTAATATTGCCAAACGTTACTTGCTTCCCAAGCAAGTTGGTCAAAATGGTATTGAGAAGGAGGAGCTTCGAGTTTCTGACTCGGCTATTTTGGACATCATTCGCCACTATACGCGAGAAGCTGGCGTCAGAAACCTAGAGCGCGAAATAGCAAACATTTGTCGTAAAGTAGTGAAAAAGTTGTTGACACACCCACGTAAAAGCATTGTGCGCGTAACAAACAGAAACTTGTCGAAGTACTTGGGTGTGACCCGTTTTCGTTATGGGCGCGCAGAAGAAAGCGATCATATTGGACAGATAACCGGCTTGGCTTGGACAGAAGTCGGGGGTGAGTTACTCACAATTGAATCGGCCGTTGTTCCGGGAAAAGGTAAGCTGATACATACAGGTCAGCTTGGTGACGTCATGAAGGAGAGCATCGACGCCGCAAGCTCCTACGTCCGCTCGATCTCGCCGCAGATCGGGATCGGGACATCCCGATCTCAAACGAGATCGGGGTTTTCCGATCTCAGTTGAGATCGGGGGGGAACTCAACTGAGACCGGGACGAGACCGGGAAAAGACCGGGACAGGACCGGGACAGGACCGCGACAGCTGCCTGTCCCCCCTGGAAACTAGATTGTCTGCAAAAGGGACATGCACAAATACATTCTGTCCTCCGGAAGCAGTTCCAATCTTCCAAAAAGGTTTCCCCTTCCCAATGACTTTCATTCGCAGCCCC
>CAJWKT010000089.1 GCA_913041665.1 uncultured Gammaproteobacteria bacterium
TATCGGAGCGATATCTTGCAGAACTAGAGCGGGGTCGGGGAAATATTTCGATTGCACTCCTTGGGCGCGTTGCCAGAACTCTGGAAACCGAATTAAGTGATTTGCTGCAGCAACGGGACAATCAAAACGCCGAACAAAAATTAATCTCTGAGCTGACAAGAGAGCTGACTCTGGAAGATCAGAAAATAGCCCTGCAGATACTTTATGATCGGTTTTCAATACCCGACTCATGCAAGCGGAGGGTTGCATTAATCGGTCTACGCGGGGCAGGCAAAACAACACTGGGCCAATTGCTAGCCAAACACTACGATATCCCCTTCGTCGGGCTGGTTGGAGTCGTAGAGGATTTGGCCGGAATAAGCGTCTCTGAAATTTTTTCCCTATCCGGTGAAGCTGGTTATCGGCGTTTGGAAGAGCAGGCCCTTCTCGAAACCGTGAAACTCTATAGCAGTTGTGTCATTGAAGCGGGCGGTAGTATCGTCAGCGAACCCAGGTTGCTCAATACCCTACTGAAAACCTGTTTTGTTGTTTGGCTCAAAACCAAACCAGAGCAGTATATGGAACGAGTTGTAGCGCAAGGCGATCTGCGCCCCATGCTGGATCATCCAGATGCCATGTCCAATTTAAGGAGACTCCTCACTGACCGAGAACCCTTCTATGCAAAAGCGCATGCCGCCATAGATACCTCTGATAGAACAGTCGATGACTGCCTGGAAAAACTCTTAAAATCCGTGCCTTCTGAGCTGAATGCAGTCGCAAAACAAACGCTGCGCAAGAAGATATGATCAAAATCACGTACATAGAATTCGATGGTACGCCGCATACCGTCGAAGCCCCCGCCGATACGACACTCATGGAAACCGCGATCAACAACGATGTTCCGGGAATCGTCGCTGAATGCGGGGGCACCTGCGCTTGCGCTACATGTCACGTCTACGTAGCACCAGAGTGGACTTCAAAAACCGGACAGCCGACGCCGCAGGAAAATGGGATGCTCGAATGTGTGATGGATCGACACGACAACAGTCGGCTAAGTTGTCAGATTGAACTCACCGATGACATGGATGGGATGGTAGTTCGATTGCCGGAGTCGCAGCTATAAGTGTTTGCTGATCTCTTGCCCGAAGTTATTGCAACTAAATATTTTTTTTCAGTCTGTCCCAATAAGGCCTGCGCAATAGGACTTTCTTTATTTTACCTACTGGTGTCCTGGGAAGACTCTCAACGAACTTGATTTGACGCGGTCGCTTGTGCCGGGGAATCCTGGTAGCGCAAAAAGAAATTAGTTCATCTTCTGAAATAGATACACCGGACGCCAGAACAACGTGCGCGATGGGAACCTCTCCCCATTTTTCGTCAGGCACGCCAAAAACAGCGCATTCCTCAATAGCCTCGTGATGATAGAGCGCGTTTTCAATCTCCGCCGGGTAGATATTTTCTCCGCCAGATACAAGCATGTCCTTAGAGCGATCCATGAGTGTCAAGAAACCGTCTTTATCTAAAAATCCCATATCGCCGGTCCAGAGCCATCCGTCGCCCTTGGGAAAGGCTTCTTCCGTTTGTTTCGGGTCATTGTAGTAACACTCGAAAAGAGGATCCCCGCGCGTCACAATCTCACCTATTTCTCCAGTAGACAAAGAAAGTCCATCGCTACCAACCACCTGTATCTCGATATTGAATGCAGGTTTTCCGACACTATCTAGCTTGTCCTTTGGGTGATGTGGGGACCGAATCGTGATCGGACAAATCTCTGACTGGCCATAGTTTTCAGTAAACTCCACATCTGGAAATACAGCATGCACACGCTCCAAGAGGGCCCTGCTCATGGGGGCCCCCGCATAGCTAATCTTTTGAAGAGACGCTAGCTTTTCAGAAGAAAAATCAGCATGCGAAACCAAATCACTTAGTTGGCTAGGTACAAAAAATGCGGCTGTCACTCTTTCGTTTTCCACCGTGGCCATAAACTGATTGACATCCCAACCCGGCAGCATAACCACTGTCGCCCCCAGCATGATCGCCGGTGCAAACCAAACGTATAATCCGGCTGAATGAAACATAGGTGTCGTAACCGCTACGATATCGCGCTCGTCTAACCCAAAGTCCATGAGTGCAGCGCACGCTGTCGCATAACGCGCCTTGTGGTTTACTAAGACAGCTTTGGGGAACCCAGTAGTCCCACCGGTAAAAGTAATCCCCAGGGGCATCAACTCTTCCAGTTTTACCAAAGGAACCTCAGTTGACTGCCCATCAACTAAATCTGCGAAAGACATGGCCCCTACAAGACAGATATCAACCCCAGCCGAAGTACCCAGCTCTATTAAATGCTTTGTACCACCAATGCGCTCTACTGCAGATTCCACCAAAGAGGCGGCGCGTGATTCAAATAAAATAACCTCTGTTCCTATTTGCTCTAGCATGTAGACCAGATTATCGGTAGTAATTTTTGTGGAAATATGGGCCAGCGTATATCCGCAGCGCGCCGCACCAAAGTATGCAATCGCATATTCCAACCGGTTACTTGAAAGAATGCTGATTTTGGGACTCTCAGTCAGCGGCAAACTTAATAAAGCATGGGCAAAGCGGTTTGCATAAGCATCAAGCTCCCCATAGGACATTCGTCGATCACCATCAACGAGCGCAACACGTTCGGGAAATCGCTGCGCTGAATCCCTAAGAAATTCCCCAGTCAACATATTGTTAATGTTTAATTTATATAAAAATTTTGGTTTCTCACTAGGACAGTCTACCAAACAGCTTGCACCTCACCTACAATGGCGGGCCGTCAGAAGGCTATTCGAGGGAAAATATGACTTTCGTGGTTACAGAGAGCTGCATTAAATGCAAGCTCACGGATTGTGTTGAGGTCTGCCCTGTGGACTGCTTCCATGAAGGGCCAAATTTTTTAGTCATCGATCCAGAAGAATGCATTGATTGCACACTTTGCGAGCCGGAATGTCCTGTTGAAGCGATATATTCGGAAGATGAATTGCCCGAGGGACAAGAAAAATTTATCGAAATCAACGCAGAACTTGCCAGTAAATGGCCGGTGCTTACAGAAGCCAAAGACCCTCCTGATGATGCCGATGACTGGAGAGACGTGGAAGAAAAACTTCAGTACTTGGAGCGAGGCTGATACCGTCTCACGCGAGACAAATTAGTGGTCGTATTGCTTATCAATTTTAGTGATCCGCTTCGATAACGCTACCAATAACGCCTAAAACAACAAAGCGCTTATTACGGAATGCCTGGTGTGTTGCGGCGTGGGCGGATGAGGTTAATCAGCGTCTAACGAGTCGTATAATCGCCAACGAATCAGTGTTGTTGTATCGCGATTCCCATGGTCAGTTGCATGGATTGGATAATATTTGCCCACACCGTTATGCACCAAGATTTCGATTTTCACACTAAAGTGCTTGGCCTCAAGTGCGTGAAACGGACTCTTTTTTATGATGGTGCTGTACCGGTTTATCACCTCTACTAAAGTACTTTTTAAGCAATCAAAAAACGCTTTACAGCAACCCATGCAAAGAAAATCAAAACAGCCGACAAAGACAATGTTGTGGGTAGACGGTTCCTGAACCTAAACCCTACCCAGTCAGTACGACCGTTGAGAAACAACAGTGCCAACGCCAGGAAAGGAAAAAACAAGGCCCCCGTCACCGTATAGATTTTTTGTACCTCCTGAAAACTCCAAAACAACCCCAACATAGGAATCCCAGCTAAAGCCAAAAGATAGCTTTGGTAGGGCAATGACTGAGTATTAACGGAAGTTGCTCGCGACACGTCGTCTTTATCAACCTTAGAGCGAAGAAGCCGCCAGCAATCGGCAAAAAGATATGGCACGGCCTGCCATACACCCAGCAAACTGCTGAACACGGCACCGAATGCGCCCACCAGAAACATCCACTTACCGATCGGGCCTAACGATTCTGCCAGTCGGTCAGAAAGAGTTACAAGTAACTCTGTCCCCTGCCCCTCGATTTCTATATTGCTTCCAATAATCACCATGCAGATACCAAAAATTCCAGTCATAGCGTAACCCACGCCCAAGTCCACCCGGCAAATCCAAAGATCGGAGGGGCTTGAACGTCCCGCTTCTCGCATCCAGTACCCATAACAAAGCACAGTAAGCGTTCCACCTATACCCCCAATCAATGCGACGGTCCACGTAATTCCAAGACCGCCGAGATCAGGGATGCTCGGAACGAAAAGCCCACGGGTCACGTCGGCGAAGCCCGGCCACAGCAAAACAGCAGTCAGTAATACAGTGAAAAACATGATTCCTACACACACTCTCATGATTCGCTCGAAGAGTTTGTAACCGCCCTTAAACACAAGAGCGACGCCTGTCACGCTGGTTAACATGCCGAAGATGATCTTGCCCTGTTCGGGTTCAAATATGGGAAAGATTGCATGTAGGGCCACACCGCAGGCACTCATCTGTGCAGAACCTACAAAAAATGACCATAAGATGAGATAGGGCAGAAAAAGGACGAGGACACCGCTGCCCATTTTACTAGCAACCCCTTCAAGCAACGTCTGTCCAGTCGCCAACTGCCAACGCGCGATTCCCTCTGTGACGACGAACTTTAGGAATGCGCCAACAACTACCGCCCAGAGCACTGCCGTGCCTAGCAGACTCCCGACGAAACTGCCCGTCGCAAGATCACCACCACCGACACCCGTCGCTGCCAATAACAGCCCTGGTCCAATAGCTAAGAGAATCCCGGGCTTCGCGCGGTTTTTTTCTTCTGGCTTACTGATAATATGACTCCAATAAGGAAGGACAGGGGCCCGATGCAGGGCCATTCATTTCCTCCAGGCCTCTGGCACCGTACCTAGCGGAATCTGGCGCTGCAATACCCAAATAGAAAATTTGATTATCTTCTAAGAATTTCATTATTGTATGGGCAATTGGACCGTCAAATGGGAAAACGAGCTTGGAACGAAAAATTAACTGCCGATACTCCGGAAAATTTTTGGGTGTGATGCTGGGCATGATCACTCAGAGTGTAACGCTTGCTCAACTCCACGAACTTACGGTCACAGAAACCGCAAAAGCGCTCCACGACGGCCAATTCACGGCAGTAGAGTTGGTAAAAAATACATTGGCGCGAATCGATAAGTACGAGCACCTAAATGCATTTATCAGTATTGATCGAGAGGGCTCTTTAGTGGCAGCGCACGCGGTGGATGAAGCGCGTGAGAGCGGCGTATTGTTAGGGCCCCTAGCCGGTGTGCCCCTTGTGATCAAAGATAATATCAACACCGCTAACCTCCCCACCACGGCCGGCACCCCAGCGCTCGAAAATTTTCAGGCGTCAGCTCATGCGCCCGTCGTACAACGCTTAGTGGATGCCGGTGCAATCATTATTGCCAAAACCAATATGCACGAACTTGCCATGGGTATCACTAGCGACAACACTCATTTTGGTCGGGTTGCCAATGCCTATGACCCCGACCGTTTTTCAGGTGGATCAAGCGGAGGTACGGGTACGGCCATTGGTGCTCGCCTAGTCTCGGGCGGATTGGGCTCCGATACCGGCGGCTCCGTGCGTATTCCATCAGCCCTGAATGGGATTGCTGGATTGCGCCCAACCATCGGCAGCTACCCCCGCGCTGGCATCGTCCCAATCTCATCAACTCGGGATACTGCTGGTCCCATGGCCCGTACGGTAGGTGATCTCATATTATTAGACAACGTTATTACCGGCTACGATCAACCTATTAAGGGGTATGAGCTTGAATCAGTTCGTCTCGGGTTACCTAGCGAACTATTCTGGAGTGACTTGGAAGTAGAAACGCGGCTGATGGCGGAAGACCTTCTGGAAAAACTGCGGGCAGCCGGTGCTAGCATTACGATAGTGCCTATAGAAGGTCTCGTAAAAATTGCGGCCGGTGCAACGGAGTCCGTAGCCTACGAAGCAAAAAGAGAATTAGCTCGCTACCTCCGAGAGTTTAATACCGGCATAAGCCTCGCGAACCTTGCTGATCAGATCGCAAGCCCGGATGTACTTTCATTCCTCGGGGCGAGACTATCCGGGGAAGAGCCCGTTTACGCCGAAGCATACCGGGAAATGATGGAGGTTCAGCGTCCAGCCCTGCAAAGCGCTTATCGCGCAGCGTTTGCAAACTATGAACTGGATGCCTTGATTTTCCCAACTACGCCACTCCCAGCCCGTTCATTCTCGGAGACTGAGGAACTTGTGCTAAACGGAAGAACAGTTCCAACGTTTCCCACCTACGTCCGCAACACGGCACCCGCCACTATTGCCGGACTGCCTGGTCTCACCGTGCCTATCGGCCTGACATCAGAGGGACTTCCGGTCGGAATTGCCTTGGATGGGCCACCCTTTAGTGACCGAAAATTACTTGCGATTGGATTATCCATTGAGGCACTAGTGACCCGACTACCCCCTCCCAATTAGCAATCAGAAACACTTAGGCAAAAACTAAACTTTTGCGACCGAAATCGCCCTTGCAATATACGAGAGCCAAATTGCAAAGCAGTTGATGGCTACAATATTAGGCCGCAAGCGCGGGTTCAGAAATCTCAGGCTCACGAATAGAATCGACCATCTCTCGGGAAGCAGCGCTCGGTGGTTTGCAGAAAGGCGTCAAAGACAGAGCGACGCCGAAATTCAGCAGCATTCCAAGTGTACCAATACCCTGGGGGTTGATTCCGTTTTTGAATATACCGAACGTCCATGGACTCATACCGCCATACACGGAAGCGATGATATAGAAGGCGGTAAAACCAATGCCCACCACCATACCCGCAACTGCCGGCACCGTGCCGACACGCTTGCTGAAAATACCTAAAACGATGGCCGGGAAAAAACTTGCAGCGGCAAGACCAAAGGCAAACGCGACTACCTGACTAACGAAGCCAGGCGGATAAATCCCAAAAAAACCCGCGATTATTACTGCAATACCGATAACCACGCGACCCATTAGCAAACGTTGTTTCTCGCTAGCGGCAGGATTAATTAAGCGAAAATAAATATCATGAGCAACACTGGATGAGATCACCAACAGCAGCCCACTTGCAGTTGAAAGGGCTGCCGCCAGTCCACCAGCAGCAAGCAGAGCGATAATCCAAGTGGCAAGTTCTGCCATCTCTGGAGTAGCCAATACGATGATATCGCCATCCGGTCCGGACAATCCCATAGTGCGGAGAACCTCACGCCCGTCTTCACCCGATAAACCACCAGTATCTAACCACTGCTGGTGCTGACTTCGGACTTCATCTAATTCCGTCTGGTTCAACGAACCATTGCGAAAAATCTCATTATCATTGGTTCCTGAGTAGAGCACCTCACCGTCACCGTCATCGAACCATAGAATTAAACCGGTATTTTCCCAGTTCTCAAACCAAGCGGGCAAAGTTTCCTCAGTCTCACCATTAAGGCTTTGGATCATAAAATAACGAGCGAATGCTGCTGTTGCTGGTGCTGTCATGTATAACAAGGCAATAAAAAAGAGTGCCCAGAACGCACTCCAACGGGCAGCTCGTACGTTACGTACTGTGTAGAAACGGACAAGGACGTGGGGTAGCCCGGCGGTTCCGACCATAAGCGCTAGTGTTACTAAAAAAACGTTTGCCTTATCCCAAGCTCCCACAAAGGCCTGTGTATATCGATTAAACCCGAGATCAGTTTGAATTTCGTTCAGTCTGTCAAGAAAATACACCAGCTGGCCATCAGAGAATTCAGGCCGTAGTGACGCTCCCAAAGCAATCTGTGGTACGGGTATCCCGGTCAGCTTAATACTGATAGCAATAGCAGCGATAAGAAATGATGTGATCAGCACCCAATATTGGGCGACCTGGGTCCAAGTGATGCCTTTCATGCCACCCAACGTCGCGTAAACAAAAACAATGGCCATTCCAATGGTGACACCAACGTTTATATCCACCTCCAGAAATCGGCTAAAAACCACTCCTACCCCGCGCATCTGGCCAGCTACATAAGTAAAGCTGATAAAAACTGCGCAAACTACCGCAACCACGCGCGCCAGATCGGAATCAAATCTACTTCCAACAAAATCGGGGACAGTAAAGTGGCCAAATTTCCGTAAGTATGGCGCTATAAGAAATGCTAGCAAAACGTATCCACCAGTCCAGCCCATCAGATAAACGCCGCCGGAAAATCCCATGATTGAAATCAAGCCCGCCATGGAAATAAAAGAGGCTGCACTCATCCAGTCCGAAGCTGTTGCCATACCATTTGCTACGGCGGGAATACCGCGGCCAGCTACATAAAAGCCCTGAGTATCTTGGACGCGAGCCAACCAGGCAATAGTAAGATAAACGGCAAAAGTGCCGCCGATGAAGATAAAAGTCCAAGCTTGGGTGGTCACCATTAGTGACCGTTATGGTTTCGCAGCGCTTGCAGTTCCGCTTGATATTTTCGATCCAATGCGTTCATAAATAGACAGTAAGTGAGTATGCACAGCACAAAAACGATGATGCTGCCTTGTTGTGCAAACCAAAATCCTAAAGGAAACCCCGT
>CAJWKT010000090.1 GCA_913041665.1 uncultured Gammaproteobacteria bacterium
CCGAATGGCGTGAGCCTGGGTGTTCCATGTGTCTGGGAATGAACGGTGACACAGTACCAAGCGGAAAATTAGCTGTAAGCACGAGTAATCGTAACTTTGAAGGTCGGCAAGGTATAGGAGCACGAACAGTACTTGCCAGCCCCTTGACAGCCGCTGCCTCCGCCATCAATGGGGTTATCACCGATCCTAGAAAGCTAATGGAGTAAGTACGACTATGGATCCAATTATTCAGATAAAATCAACAACTGTTGTACTTCCCTACGACGATATCGATACCGACCAAATAATTCCGGCCCGCTACATCAATACAAATACCAAAGAGGGATTGGGTGAGCATCTCTTTACAGATTGGCGTCACGATAAAAACGGAGAAGAGCGTTTAGATTTTCCACTAAATGATCCAAAATCAAGGAAAGCTGCTGTTTTAGTGGCTGGGCACAATTTTGGGTGTGGCTCTTCAAGAGAGCATGCGCCCTGGGCCCTTCTAGACTATGGGATCCGTGCGGTTATCAGCACCGAAATAGCCGATATTTTCCGGAATAACTCCCTCAAAAACGGCCTGATTCCAGTAATTGTTAACGTGGAAAGCCACCAGTGGCTCTTGAGTCATCCGGGAGCTGAGGTCACCGTCAGTCTCGAGGAAAGTAGCCTAATAATCGAGCAGCAGGAACTTTTGGATTTTTCCATTGACCCCTTTTCTCGTTATTGCCTCATGAATGGCCTAGATCAGTTGGGATTTTTAACGGATCGCGAAGAGCAAATCGCTAACTACGAGTCCAAACAATGAGTCACTCAGTCGTCGTACTTCCTGGTGATGGCATCGGGCCCGAGGTAACTGCCGAAGCAGTCCGAGTTCTGGAGTCAGTTGATGGGCAACTCAATCTCAAGCTAGAGTTTAGTGAGGGCTTGATTGGAGGCGCGGCACTCGACGCTACTGGCGAGCCACTTCCCTCCAGTACGATAGATCTTTGCAAAAAAGCCGATGCCATTCTCCTGGGTGCCGTAGGGGGTAGCAAATGGGACCACTTACCCGCGGGACCTGAGGCCGGCCTACTGGGCTTGCGAAAGGCTCTAGGGCTATACGCCAATCTTCGCCCTGTGAAGACATTACCGGAACTCGTAAACGCATCGCCCCTTAAAGCAGATCGCCTAGACGGCGTAGATATCATGGTGGTCCGGGAATTGACTGGAGGAATCTACTTCGGAAAAAGAAAACTGTCATCAACCTATGCTTATGACACTTGCGAATACACGGCCGAAGAAATAAAGCGGATCTGCCGTATGGCGGGCAATCTCGCGATGGCCCGCAGGCGAAAAGTAACCTCAGTCGATAAACACAACGTGCTTGATACCTCCCGACTTTGGCGTAAAACAGCTATCAAGCTGTTCCAAGATGAATTTCCAGAGATTGAATTGGAGCACATTTATGTCGATGCTGCGGCTATGCACCTACTCAATCGCCCCAAAGACTTTGACGTCCTCGTAACTGAAAACATGTTCGGAGACATTCTAACTGACGAGGCCTCAATGCTAGCCGGATCCCTCGGCCTTCTCCCCTCTGCATCCCTGAGCGATGGGGGGCCCTGTCTGTACGAGCCTATTCATGGTTCCGCTCCCGATATTGCGGGTCGTGATTCAGCAAACCCCACTGGTGCTATCCTTAGTAGCGCCATGCTGCTAAGACACAGCTTAGATTTACCTAATGCCGCAACTGCCATAGAGGCAGCAATTGCAGCAACCTATGCAGCCGGATTGCGAACACCTGACCTTGGGGCTATGGAAAATGGCGAAAACGTAGGGACCAAAGCGTTTGGTGAAGCCGTTCTTACTCACTTAAAGCTTTAGATCTGGAGCCTTCCCTTTCGGTAAAAATTGACCGTCACTATTGCAATTAGCACATTAGTAGGATACTGTATTAATACATTAGTACATTAGGTGGTTTTATGAAGCCGCACAAAGAAATGCAGCGGGAAGCTAAGGTGCTTACAAATAAAGCCCTCTATCAGGCAATTTTGTCTCTCCAAAACGAGGAAGAATGTTCACAATTCTTCTCTGACCTCTGCACACCCGCCGAGCTTGAAGCTATGGTTGATCGGTGGGCGGTAGTTCCTTATCTCAATGAAGGCCTCCCTTATCGGAAAATTCACGACATTACAGGTGTTTCAGTAACCACTATTGGGAGAGTTGCGAGATTTCTAACAATTGGCAACGGGGGCTATAAGACTGCTCTTGATCGGTTGGGGCCCTTTAATTTATGAAAAAAAACAACACCAGAATACGTATTGCAGTCCAGAAGTCTGGCCGTCTAACGGAACACACAATGGAGTTACTGACACGTTGTGGTCTCATATACTCAAAAGGGCACGATCAATTAATTTGCTACGGCGAAAATATGCCGGTAGATGTGATCCTGGTTCGAGATGATGATATTCCAAGCCTGGTGCAGGAAAATCTCTGTGATTTAGGTATTGTTGGACTTAACGAGGTAGAGGAAACCCGCCTTAAGCTTGTCGAACTTGACACTAAGGAGATCTTCTCTCAGATCAGCACTTTGGATTTCGGCTACTGTCGATTGTCGTTTGCAATACCAGAAGATCAAAACTATACCGGCCTAAGTTTCCTCAGCGGAAAGCGCATTGCCACAAGTTACCCTCAGATAGTAGGCCACTATCTAAAAAACCAAGGAATAAAGGCCGAGGTGATAAAGTTCTCCGGGGCAGTTGAGATAGCACCGGGCCTTGGGAAAGCTGACATGATTTGCGACCTTGTTTCTAGCGGCTCTACCCTCCAAGCCAATGAGCTAAGGGAAACCGACACCATTTTGGAAAGCCGAGCAACGCTGATTCAGACCCCAGTCCTAATACCAACGGGTAAGCAGGAGTGGCTGCAACGTTTACTGCAACGCATTCAGGGTGTGTTGCAGGTCAAAGAAAGCAAATACATTATGCTGCATGCGCCCCGCTCTGCCCTACCTGAAATCAGCAAACTTTTACCGGGCAGTGAATCACCCACCATAATTCCACTTGAGGGGCGTAACGACAAAGTTGCAGTGCATGCGGTCTGCAAAGAAAAAATTTTTTGGGAAACTTTAGAGCTGCTCAAGGAGGCGGGCGCTAGTTCTATGCTCGTACTACCCGTCGAGAAAATGCTTGCATAAAGTTAATTGTGCCAATGAAAAAATTCCGATGGAACAAATTAACCCCTACCGGTCAGGAGCAGCTGATGCGAAGACCGGCATTGGTAAATGACCCAAAACTTCTGAAGCGGGTGGAAGAAATCGTAGAGCTGGTGCGTACCGAAGGCGATAGCGCTCTGCGTTCTTTGACTATGGAATTTGATCAAGTAGAACTCAAATCCCTTGAAGTTATTTCTGAAGAACTATCTACCGCAGACAAAATGCTTACAAGAACTACACGAAATGCGATTGTCGCGGCCGCAAAAAATATTGAACGCTTTCATCGTGATCAGATACCAAAACCAATCTCAATAGACACCACTCCAGGAGTGCGATGTGAGCGAGTAATACGCCCGATCCAAAGCATCGGCCTCTATGTGCCGGGTGGGGAAAATCCATTGGTCTCAACCGCTCTTATGCTAGCGATTCCCGCAACCCTTGCCGAGTGCCCCACAGCGGTCTTATGTAGCCCCCCCAATAAAAATGGAAAAATAAATGCAGAAGTGCTTTTCGTAGCTAAAAAGTACGGAATTAGAAAGATTTTTAAGTTAGGTGGCGCGCAAGCTATAGCAGCCATGGCGTATGGCACTCAAACGGTACCCAAAGTAAATAAAATTTTTGGGCCGGGAAATCGATGGGTAGCAGCAGCAAAAGCACATGTGTCCCGAGATCCAAGCGGCGCTGCTCAGGACCTTCCGGCTGGACCCTCAGAGCTTCTGGTGATCGCAGACGGAGAAGCCAACCCAGCCTTCGTAGCGGCTGACCTACTCTCTCAGGCTGAGCATGGTCCAGATTCGCAGGTCATACTAGTGACCAACTCCGAAAGTCTGGCCGATAGCGTAGCAAGCCAGATCGTTCGCCAAAAAATGAAACTAACGAAACAGGCAATAGTAGAGGAGGCATTATCTCATTCATACACACTGACAGTTACGAATCTCGAGATGGCCATCGACATCGCGAATAGATACGCGCCAGAGCACCTAATATTACAGATTCAGTACCCCCGTAAACTGCTTGATCAAATCACGACGGCAGGTTCCGTTTTCCTTGGCCCATGGGCCCCAGAAACAGTGGGAGATTATTGCAGCGGAACCAATCATGTACTACCAACTTACGGATTAGCGCGCAGCTATTCGGGCCTTGGGGTTAATGACTTCCTGCGGACTATGACAGTGCAGGAGTTAAATCGGGATGGAATAGCCGCTGTTGGTCCGCTAGCCGAGACATTAGCCAGGCTTGAGGGGTTAGAAGCGCATGGGGCCGCAGTAGCACAACGTCTAAAAGTATTAAACAAGATGGGGACATAACAGTGGCAGATATTCTTCAGCTAGCCCGACCCGAGCTCCGAGAACTTAAGCCTTACTCTCCGGGTGGCTACGAATCCGGCCTAGTGCGCTTAAATGCGAATGAATCTCCATGGCGAATACCTAGCGACAATACTGAGAGGGGCCTCAATATTTATCCTCCACCCAGACCACTGCTCCTACGCAGACTCCTCGCTGAACACTATGGTGTTATCGAGGAAAAAATTTTAGTTACCCGAGGAAGCACCGAAGCAATTGACCTTTTAATCAGGGGTTTTTGTGCGGCTGGCAAAGATCAACTCCTGACTTGCCCCCCGACTTTTGATATGTACCGTCTGTATGCAGGAATCCAAAATGCTGAAGTTCTTGAGGTACCGTTGTTAAGGGAAAAGGGCTTCATCATTGATCCTAAATCAATCGTAAACCGGGTGACGGAAAGAACTAAGATAATTTTTCTTTGTTCACCAAATAATCCTACCGGACAATCAATAGAGCACGGGGACATCGAATTTATATGCCAAGCAGTTCAAGAAAAAATATTAGTTGTGCTTGATGAGGCATACCAAGAATTTTCAGACAAGCAGGACTTTAGCGCATTGGAGGAAAAATATGAAAATGTTCTCAGGCTTCGTACGCTATCAAAATTTATATCATTAGCTGGCGTACGTTGCGGCGTAGTCATAGCAGAACCAAAACTTATCGATTTTCTGAGTTGTATATTACCACCCTACTCCTTTCCTACGCCCTCTATTGAGCTGGTACTTAAAGCTTTCGACAAGCGGTCTCTAAATATTGGCAAAGAAAGAGTTCAAGTGTTGTGCACCGAAAGAGCGCGGCTAAAAAAAGAATTAATGAATATAAACGATGTGAAAAAAGTGTGGCCCAGCGATGCAAATTTCATTTTTGTTGAAACATTAAATGCAAAAAACTTTCAAGAGACAGCGCGTCAAGCTAATGTTTTAGTGCGAACCTTTCCAGATCAACCCGCGCTAAAAAACTTTGTCCGCATTACTGTAGGGCGACGCGAAGATAATAATAAGTTATTACAGGCTTTCTGAGCGGGATTAAAATAATGGCACGTAAATTTCTTTTTCTTGATCGTGATGGAACTCTTATAGAAGAGCCCGATGATCAACAAGTAGATTCACTTGATAAAGTTAAATTTATGCCAGGAGTAATCCCCGCACTCGTGCGCTTAAAATCAGCAGGCTTTGAATTCGTGATTGTCAGCAATCAAGATGGGCTCGGAAAAAAAGAATTTCCGCTAGAATCATTTCAACCGGCTCAGGATTTTGTAAAAACGGTTTTTTCTTCTCAGGGTATTAATTTTGTTGAGGAATTTTTTTGTCCACATAAATCTGAGGATAACTGTTCCTGCAGAAAACCCAATACTGGTTTGGTCCGTGAATTCTTTAAAAAAATTAACGTTAATCGCGAAGAAAGTATCGTGGTGGGCGACCGAGACACCGATATGCTGCTAGCCGAAAATCTTGGTATGCGTGGATTAAGGGTCTCGTTTACTGGAAAAATTCATGAGACTTGGCCAGAAATCGCTCGGCTTCTGCTCGATAAACCGCGGCAGGCAAAAATTGAACGAAAAACACGCGAGACAAATATCGCTATCCGAGTCGATTTAGATTCTGTTCAGGAGTCTCAAATTAATACCGGTATAAAATTTTTTGATCACATGCTTGAACAGTTAGGAAAACACGGTGCCTTTGAATTAGATATCCGTTGCCACGGTGATTTACAAGTGGATGAACACCATACAGTAGAGGATGTTGCATTGGCACTTGGTGAAGCGCTTAAAAAAGCTCTTGGGGATAAAAGAAATATTGAACGATATGGATTCCTATTGCCTATGGACGAGGCAGAGGCGCAGGTTTCTATAGACCTAAGTGCACGACCGTATCTTGTGTTCGAGGGTGAATTTACCCGCGAACGTGTGGGAGGATTTCCCACAGAATTAGTTCCCCACTTCTTTCGATCTTTGGCTGACTCTCTGGGTGCAGCTATCCATATACAGGTAAAAGGTGAAAATAACCACCACATGGTAGAAAGTTGCTTCAAGGGCGTTGCGAGGGCACTTCGGGAGGCCTTTCGACGTACCGGCAGCGGTCTACCCTCGACCAAAGGCCAGCTGTGAAGCAAGGACCTGCAATAATTGCTACGGGCGGAGCCAACCTGGCCTCGCTAACATTTGCCCTAAAACGTCTTGGTACAGAAGCTCGGGTAACGGAAGATCCTAATGTGGTAATGGATGCAAATCACGTAATTCTGCCAGGCGTGGGTACTGCCCTTGATGCAATAAAAAAACTAGAGAGAATTGGCCTAAAAGACACGATACCTCAGCTTACGCAGCCAGTTCTTGGAATCTGCCTTGGTATGCAATTATTATTTTCAGGTTCTGACGAGGATGACACTCAGTGTCTAGGGATTATTGATGGTCAGGCTCATCGTTTTAAGACGAACCCAAAACTCCCCATTCCCCAAATGGGCTGGAATCAGTTGCAACTAGTAGGTAAATCTCTGCTGTTAAAAGATATTTCAGAGGGGAGTTATGTCTATTTTATTCACAGCTACGCAGTACCTGAAGGTAGCTATACTCGTGCGTCTTGTAATTATGGTCAAAAATTTTCAGCTGTTGTAGAACAAAAGAATTTTTATGGAACTCAATTTCACCCAGAACGTTCCGGACTGTTAGGTGCAAAAGTGTTGGCAAACTTTCTCAAACTGTAGCGTCATGCAACTAATTCCAGCAATTGATATCCGGAAGGGCAAGTGTGTTCGTCTATTTCAAGGTGACTTTACAAAGGAAACCCTGTACGAAATAGAACCTATAGATTTAGCGGCACGCTATGCATCAGCGGGTGCTCAATGGCTCCACGTAGTTGACTTGGACGGTGCAAAAATAGGCAGGCCGATAAACTTACAACTAATTACTGATATTGCGCAAAAAATCGGTTTATTAGTTCAAGTAGGTGGCGGTATTCGGACTCTAGCTCACTTGCGAAAAACACTAGAAAGCGCCGATAGAGTGGTGATTGGGAGTTCTGCAGTCATGCAACCCAACAAGGTCATGAATTGGTTCAATATGTTTAACGCGGATCGCCTAGCACTCGCACTTGATGTCCGCATAGATGCATCTGGGATGCCCCTACTTACCACCCACGGCTGGACTCAGCATACTCAAGTCAGTTTATGGCATCTGCTGGAACAATATAAAGATGTAGGACTTAAGCATGTTTTATGTACTGATGTAGACAGAGACGGCACCATGGCAGGCCCCAACATTAAGCTCTATGAGAGCTGCAGAAAGCGCTGGCCAAACATAGAACTTCAGGCCTCAGGGGGAATTCGTAACAAAAGTGATCTTGCGGCGCTTGCAAAGCTAAAAGTAAGTGCGGCGATCTCTGGTAAGGCCCTTTTGGAAAGGAAAATTTTGATAGAGGAGATGGCCCCATACTTGCCAAACGCTTAATCCCCTGCCTCGATGTTCGTGATGATATGGTCGTCAAGGGAATCCAATTTCGAGACCATCGAGTTATGGGCGACATTCTGGAGCTTGCAGCACGATACCGCCAGGAATGCGCTGATGAGCTTGTTTTTTACGATATCACGGCTAGTCCCGACGGACGAATTGTTGACCGGAACTGGATTAATAAAGTGGCAGCTATCTTGGATGTTCCGTTCTGTGTAGCCGGCGGTATCAGGACTCTTGCTGATGCGGAGATGGCACTTAACCTTGGTGCTGATAAAATATCCATTAACTCACCGGCTCTTGAGCGTCCAGAGTTGATCAATCAACTTGCTAAACGTTTTGGGTCCCAATGCGTTGTGATCGGGATCGATAGCCTGACTAAGGGCTATCAATATCAAGTCCATCAATACACTGGAGATCCCCAGCGAAGTCGATGGAGTGGGCGCTTAACGATTGATTGGGTTACTGAAGTCCAAGATCGCGGCGCCGGTGAAATTGTTCTTAATTGCATGAACCAAGATGGGGTCAGAAGCGGATATGA
>CAJWKT010000091.1 GCA_913041665.1 uncultured Gammaproteobacteria bacterium
CCGATGCGTGTGGGGGCAGTCTCATCGTTGGTTCCGATAGCCGTATTCTTGCTGGCCCTATGGGGCCCGAGGAGGGGATATTATATGCGGAATGCAATCTTGAGGTGGGCATAGGTATGAAGCTGAGGCACGATTTTGCTGGTCACTATAACCGTCCGGATGTCTTCCAGCTTCACGTGAACCGCACTGCTCCAAAGCTTTATCATGTTTCTGAGAATAAAACGGAGGCCGAACAAGATTCGAGCGCTGATGGGATTGTAACTGAGGGCTTGGTTTCTCTGGAAGAGGAAAACGGTACTATAGCCTCTGTTGCTCAGATTGATAGGCAAAAAAATAAGAACCTTTAAGGGCAATTTAGTTCTAGGAAAAGGAGATAAGCCTTGAAAAAAATTAGGTTCAGCGGAGCGTATTTGGGGGCTGTTTTTATTTTTCTTTGTGTTGGGCTGCAGGCTTGCAACCAAAGCGGTAACGAAACAGTTTCTGATGTTGTAAACAGTATGCTACCCGGTACTGGTTTCGTAGCTATACCGGGGCAAAAAGGTGGTCAGGATATATTTGGTGCCTATGAGATTGACGCCGACTGGCCAAAGGATCTTTCGACGATTCCTGGGCACGAGGACTGGACTTTCGGGGCAGGCCAGAGCGTTTTTGCTGAGAGCCCGGATCGTATTTTTGTATTGCAACGCGGCGAACTACCGAATATCGGGAGGCCTGAGGGACGGATGTTGCCGGAATTTGGGCCTAGTATCTCTTTCCCCATAGGGAGGCTGCCATGGCGCGATGCTACTCGTGCCAGCCCGCCCGGGGCGCTCGATGGTGATGATCAAGATGTTTATGGAGATGGAACGGATAGGTCAGGAATTGATTTTCGTTGGGAGCATTGTGTTCTTGTTTTCGATCGTGAGGGTAATCTGATAGAGGACTGGAGCCAGTGGGATGACATGCTGAGGCGTCCCCATGCAGTTTATATCAGCCCCTATGATCCAGAGAAGCATGTTTGGATTGTGGATGACTACAGGCATGCAATTTTTAAATTCACTAATGACGGTAAACAGCTGGTGCAGACTTTAGGCACTCTCAATGAGCGCGGTGATGACCAGACACATTTTTATAGACCAACCTTCATGGCTTGGCTACCAGACGGATCGTTTTTTGTTGCGGATGGTTATGTGAATACCCGTGTCGTGAAATTTGATGCTCAGGGTAATTATCTTCTGAAATGGGGACAAGAGGGCGCTCCACCTAACGAAACTCGCCCGGGGTATTTCAATAATGTGCACGGCATTGCCACAGACCCGGAAACAGGTCGTGTATTTGTAAACGATCGAGATAACCACCGGGTTCAGGTATTTGATCAAAATGGCAACTATTTAGACCAATGGACTTTCGGAGCCCCCCCATCGGATGTCCATATGTTTATTATTGGTGCTGATCATTATCTCTGGGCAGCGGACCGCGGCACAAATAAAATTCTGAAGTACGACCTAAGTGGTAATTTTCTTTATGCTTGGGGAGCTTGGGGTGATTTTCCGGGCGGTATGTGGGGTGTGCACGGGATGGCCGTAGATCAGGAAGGCAATTTCTATATTGCTGAGGTTGATAATGGTGGTGCTCAGAAATTTACCCCCCGGATAGGTGCAAATCCTGATTTCCTAGTCGGCAGGCCGGTCTATTCGGCTTGGGAATAAATGACGCAGTTACTATTTGTATAGACTCGCCAGCCTGAGAAATTTTATCGCTCTTCTGGACACAATTATGAATGTGACCTAAGCTTCCGAGCCGCTGGTTCGGCTACCCACTGAGGCCTGAATTTTTTAATTGAAACTACTGTGCTCCGAAGATCCCAGTTATGCGCTGGGATTTCAAGGCTGGAGTGGGGCGTAGGGATGAACAACCCTTGTGCTGCTAAAAACCAACGGTACTAACGGACCAGAAAAGGATGACTTGTGAGTTACCGGATTGGAGTAAGAGACTTTTGGAAACAATGCTGGGTCGCGGTTATTTTTTTACATGCTGGAGTTGGATCGGGTCAGAGTTCTGACAACTTTTCATTGAAAACGGTGCGGGCTGTGCGCGTTGACAGCCCATTATCCATAGACGGCCACTTGGATGAGGCGGCCTGGGAAAATGCAGCTGTGGTAGAGGATTTTCATCAAATTCTTCCACTTGAATACGCACCCCCGAGTCAAAAGACTCAGTTTTTCCTACTCTATGATGACGATGCGCTTTATGTTGCTGGAAAAATGTGGGACAGCGAGCCGGGTCTGATCACTGCAAAAGTTCTGAGACAGGGAGGTCAATCTTGGACAGATGACCAATTCCATGTATTGCTGGACCCCTTTAATGATAAACGCAGCGGGTACCGTTTTATGGTGAACCCCAACGGCCTTAGGCAAGAAGGACTGGCTATTAATACGAGCCAGGTGGAATGGAATTGGGGGGGTATTTGGCAGGCAGCGGCTACTCAGGACGAAGAAGGCTGGGTGGCCGAAGCCCGAATTCCATTCAAGACCCTCTCTTTCGATCCAGGGAGTGATACTTGGGGCATTAATTTTTCCAGAAAAGTCAGTCGGGACAATGAAACGATTGGTTGGGTATCCCGTAATCAGGAACAAAATCCTGCGATCTCTGGTGTTCTCGCTGGTCTTGAGGGGCTTGAGCAGGGGCTTGGTTTGGATGTCGTGCCGACGCTAACAATTAACGGAGAGCGGACCTTTACACCGCATAGCAGTGATTCGGGAGCTGAACCTTCCCTTGATATTTTTTATAAGATCACGCCGGCACTGAACGCGTCTTTTACTCTTAACACAGATTTTTCAGCAGCAGAAGTGGATGACCGTCAGGTAAACTTAACTCGGTTCAGCCTGTTTTTTCCGGAGAAAAGAGATTTTTTTCTGCAGGATACGGATATTTTCGAATTCGGTCGTCTTGGGCTTCGCAATTTCGGTAGCCGTTTCTCACGACCTCTTTCGGAAAACGGTCGGCCATTCTTCTCCCGTAAAATTGGTCTCAGCTCGACTGGTCAACCCGTGGGACTGGACGCAGGAGGCAAGCTCAGTGGGCGCATCGGTCGCTGGAATGTGGGTGTGCTATCCGTTCAGCAGGATGGGTTCGAGGCAGTTCAAGTGGCGGATCTGTTTGTTGGTCGAGCTACTGCCAATATCCTACAGGAGTCTAATATTGGCGTGATCATTACTAATGGTGATCCGCGATCTAATTTGGGCAACAACGTGTTAGGCACCGATTTTCATTACCAGAATACGCGGTTACCTAATGGCAAAGTTATTGAAGCGGATATCTGGTACCAGCAGTCCAGCACAGAGGGAATTGATGGTGAGGATGCAGCTTGGAGCGCCAAATTCAAGATGCCTAATAATTCTGGCTTTAGAGGGGAGGTAGGGTTAAAGGAGATTCAGGCCAATTTTATTCCTGCTTTAGGTTATATCAACCGCAAAGACATCCGAGATTATACCTTTGAAACTGGCTACACATATCGCAGTCTTGGTGGTGTAGTTAGGTCGGTATACGGAGGGGCCATAGTTGAGCGTGTGGAACACCTAAACGGTGAATTGCAGAGTCAGGTCGCGAATTTGCGTTTGGATATACAAAATCAAACAAACGACAAAGTCGTTCTTACTTATAGTGAAGAGAGGGAGGGCCTGATTCAACCATTTGAAATTTCAGAGGGTGTTGTTATTCCACGGGGCGTCTATGCATTTGATGGGTTTAGGGTCCACGTAGATACCGGTACCCATAGAAAATTAAAAACAAGATTTACGGTGGGTAGCGGAGATTTCTATGCTGGCAAGCAGGAAAACGTCAATATGTTTTTGGAATGGACTCCCAGCCAGCACTTTCGAACGAGTGTGAATTACAGGTACAACGATGTTTCGTTACCTCAGGGAAACTTTATTCTCCGGTTGGTGCAGGTTGGATTGGATTTAACTTTTACTTCTACTCTTTCATGGGTGAATCTGCTTCAGTACGACAACAACTCTGAGATAGTGGGCATAAACAGCCGCCTTCACTGGATACCTGAGGCAGGTCGGGAAATGTTCATTGTACTGAATCATAATATAGAAGATGTAGATAGAAATGATAGTTTTCACTCAGCGTTCGCTGATCTATCGTTCAAATTTAATTACACACTACGCTTTTAGTATTATTATTTTTTTGATGGGTTTTTGTCGTTACTTATTCTTCAGGCATCGCCTCAATAAGCTCATCAAGTCGGGACTGGTAGCGCGCTAGGTCTACTGGGTTAACCCCTGGTGATTCAATTGCCATTCGCAATTGGTTAATGGCGAGCGGCAGGTTGCCGGTCATGATGTAATACTCGGACATATAGTGTTGTGCATTACCTATATCACCCTCCGCATTAGCAGCACGAGCAATGAGACGTATTTGTTCTGGGGTTGGCGGAACGTTGTTGAGCAAATCGAGTAGAAGTTTATGTGCTCGCGAGGGTTTGCCAGCTGAAATAAGAGCCCTAGCATAACTGATAGTCAGTGGTACATTTCTTGGGAACAAATTTATGGCATCAGCATATCCGGTGAGGGCTACATCTACTGAGCCACTAGCCATTAGAGATTCACCAAGACCGATTCGATACGCTATAACACCAGGTTCTTCCTCAGACAGCGCTTTAAAAATTTCTTCAGCATGATCGTTCCTTCCCCAGCGGGCGAGGCTAAGCGCCATCCCATAGCGATTAGTAGACACATCATTTTTTTCTAGTCGATCTTGAAATAGCGTGTAACTTGCTTCGGCGCTCGGAGCACCCAAAGCGGTGAGTTTAGCCTTTGTTAGTTCATAGCCTAGGGTATTATGGGCCTCAACATTTGGTAGTTGTCGTACGCGATTGCGTGAGCCGGCAATGCGTTCACTGGTAACTGGGTGCGTTTGGAGAAACTGAGGAACTTTCTGCCGTGCTAGGCCGTAACGGCGGGAAAGTTTCTCAAAAAAACTTGCCATTCCTACGGGATCAAATCCTGCGGAATAAAGCGTGTCCATGCCAATGCGGTCCGCTTCAAATTCATTAGACCGCGTGAAATCAATCTGACGCTGAACGACAGCTGCTTGGGATGCAGTCAAAATTCCTTGCATTGCATCCCCGCCTGCATCGGAGGCCGCACCTAGCAAAACTGCGGCCAGCATAGCCGCTATCGAAAGGATGCTGGATCGCTGATTATCATACACTGAGCGCGCAATATGGCGTTGAGTTACATGGGCGATCTCGTGAGCAAGAACGCCTGCCAGTTCGCTCTCAGTTTCGCTAGCTTGGATCAACCCGACATTAACGCCGATATAACCCCCAGGTAACGCAAAAGCATTTATAGCATCATCGTTTACGACAAAAAATTCGAACTTATATTCCCCGTCGTGAGCGTGCGCTGCCAGAGTAGCTCCAAGTGTTTGAATGTACTCATGCAGTTGGGGGTCCTCGATCATGGCACCAGCATTGCGAAGTTGGCGTACTACTTGTCGGCCGAGCTGTGCCTCTTGGCTGCGCGTAAGTACCGAATCCGCTGGATTACCAAAGTCAGGCAGGGGAGTATCAGCCCAACCTGGCAGCACTACCCCGATTAGTAGAAAAAGATAAAATTTTTTAATATTCAATATTTTAATTATACAATCTCAGGTAAATATACTATTATTTTCCGAATGCTGTATGCAAATCTTTGAGTGTATAGAGCACCTCTTTCGCATGACCACCAACTTTTATTTTACGCCATTCATGGCGAAGAATACCCTCGGAATCGATTAGAAAAGTGCTTCGTTCGATTCCTAGTACTTTTCTTCCGTACATGTTTTTTTCTTTGATAACATTGAATAGTTTGCAGAGTTTTTCGTTTGAATCAGAGATTAAATCAAAGGGGAGTTTGTATTTGGTTCTGAATTTCTCATGGGACTGCATGCTATCCCTTGAAACACCCAAGACGGTTGCCTTGTAGCTCTTGAATTGCGCGTGGTTGTCGCGAAAATCAATTCCTTCTTGCGTGCAGCCAGGTGTATTATCCCTCGGGTAGAAGTAAAGGATGAAGGGATTCCCCCTTAGCTCTTTTGTCGAGATTTTTTTTTCACGAGTCGCATAGCAGGTAAAGGTGGGAATTTTTTTGCCAAGAATTGTTTGCGTCATAATCTATTCCCATTTTCGGTAAGTTAGATCTGCAATATGTTACACAGGGATCTAGCTTTTCACTGGCTCCATAATTGCGTCAAGGTTAAATTGGTCACAGAATTCTACAAATTCTTCCCTGAGCCCCGAAATGTGGATGCTGGCAGGTATGTTTATTAACATTTGTAGGGAGAACATCAGTGCCCCGGATTGAGCCGCCGAATAGCTCCGTGTTGTGACCTCATTGATCTCTATATTTCGCTTCACAAAGAAACCAGAAATATTGTTAACGATACCAGGCTGATCGAGGCACACGACGTCGATGGCATAGGGTAGCAATTCCTTGCCGAAGTCTTGTTGCTTGGTTCGTTTGATTTGAATATTTAATCCATTATTTTTAGAAAACTCGCCTATATCCTGTTCAAGTCGAGTGATAGCGTGCCAATTTCCACAAACTAGCAAAAGACTGGCAAATTCCGAGCCAAGTGTTGTCATGCGGCTTTCCTTAATGTTTCCACCGCAGTCAAAAATAAATTGGGTGAGATCGCGTACCACATGAGTGCGATCATCGCCGACCGCGGAGATAACCATGAGCTGTTCCATTGCAGCCGCGCTTCCTCGGTTAAGATAGATGCTCAGTGTACCTCTGAAGATCATATAATGCGCGTATTGCACGGCATTAAGGGCCCCAGTACCATCGTCTTCGGCGATTTATTTATTTGGAGTAGCGGATGTTTTCGGGCAGTATCGTAGCCTTGGTCACGCCAATGCATTCAAATGGCGACATTGATTACAGTGGCCTTGCACAACTGATTAATTTTCACCGTGATTCTGGCACAAAAGGGGTGGTCATTGCTGGGACCACCGGTGAGTCTGCCACCTTAACTCGAAGCGAACACGTTACGCTCATTGAGCGCGCTTGTGAGCTAAGCCAAGATTTGCCCGTGATTGCTGGCACAGGGTCTAATTCTACTGCCCAGACCTTGGGCCTTTCCCAGACAGTAGACGACCTCCCGATATCAGGATTTTTGATTGTCACGCCTTACTACAACAAACCGACGCAAGAAGGTATGTATCGTCATTTTTCAACGATCGCAGAGGGAGTCAATAAGCCCGTTACGCTTTACAATGTGCCTTCTCGGACGGGGGTAGACTTAGAGCCCGAAACGGTGATTAGATTATCCCAACATGGAAATATCATTGGAATTAAAGAGGCTACCGGTGAATTGGAACGCGTACAGCTGTTGCGTGAAGGCTGTCACGCGGATTTTTGTTTATTGAGTGGGGATGATGGCACTAGTTGTGAGTTTATTCTGAGCGGTGGTGACGGAGTTATTTCAGTAACCGCTAATATTGCTGCATCCCAGATGCAGCAACTCTGTGACTTTGCGTGCTCCGGTGATCGCGAAGGCGCCACGAAGACTGATGGCTTGCTGCAGGAGTTACATCAAGTTCTTTTTATTGAGAGCAATCCTATCCCGGTGAAGTGGGCCTTAAACCAAATGGGACTAATTAGTAATGGAATTCGGTTGCCTCTGACAGCGTTGGTAAGTAATCATCATGAGGTGATACTCACTGCTATAAAAAAGGCTGGGATTACGTGGTGAGGTTTTGAGTGTGAGTCGTTGCGTTTTACTTTTGGTGGGATTTGCCAGCGTTTCGATTGGTTGCGGGAGGTTGGGCTTGGGTGGACTTAAATGTGAGGACCCAGAGGTTTACGTTAACAGCAGAGAAATTGCACCTGTACAAGTTCCTAGTGATCTCACCCTACCTGATGAGACTGGATCTCTTGAGATCCCACCAGAGCTTGATGAGAAAGAGATCGTCCAAATGAGAGGCCCGTGCTTAGAGTCTCCGCCAGAATTTTTTGAAGGTCGAGCAGAAGAACTGGAGTAACGGTTGTTGCATCAAGTCTGATCGAGGACATTGTCGGCAAATCAGAGTAGCTATCCTATTTAAGAAGAATAATTTTCGAAGAGGTAAGGGTATGAAACATTTAAGTAGAGGCTTAGCGGCTTGCTTAGTAGTAGCCAGTCTAACCTGGCACTCTGGTGTGCTGGCGGAGACGATAGCGATCATCGGTACGGGTAATGTTGGTGGAGCGCTGGGGTCTGAGTTTGCACAGCAAGGTCACACTATCGTGTACGGCTCCAGAGACCCCGGCCGCGCTGAGGTACAGGAGTTGATTGCTCGCACGGGGGGCAATGCCTCTGCCACGAGTCAGTCAGGGGCAGTTGTAGG
>CAJWKT010000092.1 GCA_913041665.1 uncultured Gammaproteobacteria bacterium
CCCTACTTGTCCTGTAATGCTTGATATATGAATCATCAGCAGAATACATATGAAATTCCCACCTTATGTGGGCTGATTCTTGCGGGCGGCCTAAGTCGCCGGATGGGTGTCGACAAGGCGCTTCTGCACTACCACGGAGAGCCCCAGGTTTGGTGGCTATGGAGGGAGCTTAAGAAGGTGTGTGGAAGCGTATACGTGTCGCTAAGGGCTGATCAGGCAAGTTGTCAGTCATATGCCGATCTTCCATTAGTTACTGACTCCTGTACATCTATAGGGCCTGCAACGGGCCTGCTCAGTGCATGGAATCAAATGTCCGGGGTCGCTTGGTTAGTGGTAGCTGTAGACCTTCCATTTTTAGATGGTGAAATATTAAAGATTCTTATTGAGGGTAGATGTACAGATTGCTTAGCTACTGCCTTTGAGCACACGGACGGAGCGCTAGAACCGCTGTGTACGATCTGGGAACCATCAGCCCGGGATATTTTAATTGGTCGAATTGAGACAGGTGATAAATCTTTGCAGACACTGCTCGAAGAGGGCCCCATCAATCGGCTTTTGGTTCCTTCAGGAGGAGTCATCACTAGCGTAAATTCGCCCACAGATTACCAGAAAGCTCTAAAGCGGCTTTGTGAACAGTCATCTTAAGAAATCATCACTAACTACACTAAAGATCCTGTTCTGGCGCGTACGCATTTATAATCAGATAAATGGACTCAGTAGTACACAAACTTTGTGTTGCGCCTATGATGGAGCGCACTGACCGGCACTGCCGATATTTGTTACGGCTGTTTTCACCGAACGCATGGCTTTATACAGAGATGATTACTGCTGAGGCCTTGATTCGAGGAAGTAGGGAGCGATTTTTAAAGTTTCATCCTAGCGAACACCCGGTGGCGCTACAGCTTGGAGGGAGTGATGCCGAATTACTTGCTGTGGCAGCTCAGTGGGGAGCCGCTGCGGGTTATGATGAAATTAACTTAAATGTGGGTTGCCCAAGTGATCGGGTGCAGGCAGGTCAATTTGGGGTTGCGCTCATGGCTGCGCCAGAGAAAGTCGCCGCTGCAGTTGTTGCCATAACCAAAGAGATCGATATTCCCGTAACAGTAAAAACACGCCTCGGCGTCGATAAACAAGATAGTTACACGTTCCTTAGGAAATTTGTAGCTACTGTGTCAGAGGCGGGCTGTCGTAGTATTTTTATTCATGCTCGCAAAGCTTGGCTGAATGGATTGAGCCCAAAGGAAAACCGCCAGATTCCACCTCTAGACTACCAAAGAGTATATGAGATTAAGGATGAGTTCCCAGAGCTTGAAATAATCATCAATGGAGGTTTGGATACTCTTTCAAAATGCTTTAACCAGTTGGAGTTTGTGGATGGTGTTATGCTGGGACGCTGCGTCTACCAAAATCCCAGTTTTTTAGGAGAGCTAGATGCTAGAATTTTTTCTGACACTTCTTCAAGTTTTTCCCTAGAGAGGATTTTCCAAGATTTTCTTGATTATATGACTGTCGAAATCGATCAAGGTACTCCGGTTAGGGCTATGGCACGTCATTTGGTGGGCCTTCATGCCGCAAGGCCGGGGGCAAAGCGTTGGCGGCAGTTTTTGGGGACATTATCTAATGGCGTAGATGGAATCGAAGCTTTGCGTCAATTTCAGATTTAGAATTTTCTTTTTATCATCGCGAAAAAACAAGAACAAGTTAAGAAATTAGCACTCGTCTGATTGCTTAATTTCTGTAGTGTTTTGATCATTTAGATTGGTACAATGCTCATCGATTTATGGGCTGAAAAAGACTATAGGATTAATGGTGGTTGCGGTAAATACAAAAAACAATAACCCAAAGCTCACGATGGCAGAGCGAGCCGATATACATGAGTTATACGAAGAAGCGGTACAAAATGTGGAGACCGAGGTTGAGTTTCTCCTTGAAATTTTCCGCGATCTTAGGGGCCGTGACGCACAGAGCTTCAGAGAAGATTTTTGTGGTACGGCAAGTACTTCTTGTGAGTGGGTGAGCTCTGGCTCGAGTCGTTATGCAGTGGGTGTAGATATTGATGCAGATGTGCTTAATTGGGGGCGGCAAA
The DNA here is from genome assembly GCA_913041665.1 of uncultured Gammaproteobacteria bacterium. Classification (GTDB taxonomy): domain Bacteria; phylum Pseudomonadota; class Gammaproteobacteria; order Steroidobacterales; family Rariloculaceae; genus CAJWKT01. The sequence continues at coordinate 2,087 of CAJWKT010000092.1, forward strand.
ATCGAATTGAGAGGCTTTCCGAGTCGGATCGATCTCGGGTAAGGCTGCTCAACGAGGATGTGATGCATGTACACACAGAGCCTGTAGACGTAGTTGGCGCTTTTAATTTCAGTTATTGGATTTTTAAAAGTCGTTCCGAACTCCGGGAATATTTTTCTAGAGCACATAGTGCATTAAAGTCGGATGGGCTTTTTTTTGTTGATGCCTATGGTGGCTCTGAAGCTTATGAAGAGCAAAAGGAAAAGACGAAATGCAAAGGGTTTACATACATTTGGGATCAGGCCAGTTTTGAGCCAGTCACTGCAAGTATGATTTGTCATATACATTTCAAATTTAAAGATGGTTCAAAGATTAAGGAAGCATTTACATACGACTGGAGGCTTTGGACTTTGCCGGAACTTCGCGAAGTGATGGAGGAAGCAGGTTTCTCAAATGTACGGGTATACTGGGAAGATGAGGATGACGAGGGCGAAGGAACGGGGGAATTTCATGAAGATAATACCGGCGAGGCAGACCCAGCTTGGATCGCCTATATAGTTGGGGAAAAATAGAACTCTTTTACGAATTATTTCGGGGCAACATGACGGCGTATCGCGTTGTTCTTTTTTCCTAAGACAAGGCTTGGACGATTTTATCGTGCTCAGCGAGCAACTGCTTTGGCACTCTCTCTCCAAATTCGTCCAAATACTCCCTAATGTGCCGCATTTCTACACGCCACTGTTCTGGGTTCACAGTTAGTAGTTGCTCTATAGTATCCTTGTTCAGATCTAACCCAGTACAGTCTATATCCTCTAACTTTGGAAGGTAACCAATAGGTGATTCCACTGCACCCACCCGCTTTTCGCAGCGCTCAATAATCCAGCGCAGCACCCGCAGGTTTTCACCAAAACCAGGCCAAAGAAAATTTCCCTGGGTATCCTGTCTAAACCAGTTAACATGAAAAATACTCGGCAAGGAGCCTGAGCGATCAGAAAAGCTTAGCCAGTGGGCCCAGTAGTCAGCAAAGTTATATCCGCAGAAGGGTTTCATGGCCATGGGATCCCGACGTACCACGCCAACCTCTCCGGTCGCTGCAGCCGTAGTTTCAGAGGCGACGCTGGCTCCTACCAGTACCCCATGGGCCCAGTCTTTAGCTTGATAGATAAGCGGAGCCAATTCTCGCCGTCGACCCCCAAATATTAGGGCTGATATTGGAACGCCTTCTGGAGCTTCGGCTAGTTTAGAGTAGCTAGGGTTGTGCTTTGCTGATACGGTAAAGCGAGAATTAGGGTGTGCAGCTGCCCCAGTTTTCGGGTCGTAGAGATTACCCTGCCAATCAACAGCAGGCTCTCCCACGTTTTTATCCTCCCACCATGGGTCATTTTCTTTAGTTACAGCAACATTTGTAAAGATAGTTTCTGCTTGGATCATTTTGTAAGCATTTGGATTGGTGTTGAGATTAGTCCCCGGAACTACCCCGAACAGACCCGCCTCAGGATTGATAGCCCTGAGTTGGCCCTGCTCATCGAGATGCATCCATGCGATATCATCACCAAGTGTCCAAATTTTCCAACCCGCCAGGCTTTCTGGAGGAATCAGCATAGCCAGATTTGTTTTACCGCAGGCTGAGGGAAAGGCACACGCCAGATAATGGGTCTCCCCGTCCGGATTTTCGAGACCGACAATTAACATATGTTCCGCCAACCAACCTTCAGTACGCGCCTGGTGGCTAGCAATCCGTAAGGCGTGGCATTTTTTTCCGAGTAGCGCATTTCCTCCATAGCCAGAGCCGTAGCTCATGATTAAAAGTTCATCAGGAAAATGCATGATATAGCGGCGCTCAGGGTCCAGCTCGCCGATGGAATGAACTCCCTTGATGAAGCTGCCGTCTTTTTCAATTCGCTTTAGTGCATCAGTGCCCATTCGGGTCATGAGGTACATATTTGCTGCTACGTATGCGCTATCAGTGATCTCAACGCCGCATCGGGCATAAGGGGAGTCTAGCGGGCCCATGCAATAAGGAATAACGTAAAGGGTACGTCCTCTCATGCAGCCTTTAAAAAAATTCTGCATCATCTGCTTCGCCGCTTTTGGGGCCATCCAATTGTTGTTAGGGCCGGCATCCTGTTTGCTTTTTGAGCATACATAGGTGAGATGTTCTACTCTGGCCACATCGGTAGGATTTGACCGGTGTAGATAGCAACGGGGGTAATGCTCTTGGTTGAGCTCGATCAGATCATCGCTCTCCAGCATCTGCCTGACCAGGTCCCTATACTCGCGGTCAGTGCCTTGGCACCAATAAATATTGTCTGGCTGAGTATGCTTGGCTATTTCAGCGACCCAGTCGCTGAGGGCACTCAATCGAGTCGTCATGGGGGCTCCTGCAAGACCATTTTGTTAGCAGGGCGCCTAGTATAGCGGTTATTAAAAAACCTCCAAACTCTTTTAAGGGTAGTCGCTTTTCCGTGATAAGGGGGGGGGCTGCAAATTCTGCTTTGTTTTTTATCTAAGGTACGTTTTAACCTTCGGTTGTTGACGTAATTCAAGCTATAGTTGGTCCTATGCAGAGTGACGCAGAGATTTTCAGCCCAAGCGGGTTACTCGCTAATTTTTTTCCAGGTTTTACCCACCGGCAAGCACAGCAAGATATGGCTTCATTGGTCAGCAGATTTCTTGCAAGTGATGGTCACTTGGTTATTGAGGCCGGTACTGGAATCGGTAAAACTTTTGCCTACCTGATCCCGGTGCTGCTTTCCGGTAAGCGCGCCATTATCTCTACAGGCACCCACACCTTACAGGATCAGCTTTATGACCGGGATCTTCCTATGTTGGGTGCCGCTGTAGGACGACCAGCGAAGGTATCTGTTTTAAAGGGACGTAACAATTACTTGTGCTGGCATCGTCTTGAAGTGAACCGTACAGGAGGCAGCGGAAACACTAAAGTTGCTAATGGATTGGTCGATATTACGCAATGGGCCAAGATCACTAAAAGCGGGGATCTCGCGGAACTAAAGAAATATCCTGAGGGTATTGTTTCTAGGGGTTCCATTACATCTACCGTGGATAATTGCCTTGGCTTGAGCTGTGATTATTATGACGAATGTTTTGTCGTCAAAGCCCGTCGCCAAGCTCAGGCAGCCCAGCTCGTGGTCGTCAATCATCATCTTCTATTGGCGGATCTGAACCTGAAAGAGACTGGCTTCGGTGACCTGCTTCCGGCAGCAGATATTGTCATTGTTGACGAGGCCCATCACTTTCCAGAGGTAGCCCAGCAGTTTTTTGGCACTTCTCTAAGTATCCGAGAACTTCAGCATCTCGCTTCGGATATATTAGCTGAAGCACGCGTTAAAGGGTTGGCCCGTGCAGTGGAATTGAATGCGGACGAATTGATTCATACTACTGCCGACACTTATTTAAAGGGCGGAGAACTTAAAGGTCGTCAGTCTTGGAGTGATTGTCCGGAACCCCTCAAATTGGGCATTTCTCAGTGGCAGAGCTGTCTGCAAAGTTTAGGCAAAACTTTAGAAGCCGTTGGAGAGGTAAGCGTTGGTCTTGCACGCTGTTGTGAGCGGGTTCAGGGTTTAATTGCAAGGCTCGAGATATTTGAAAATGCTGATGCGGAAATCAATTTGCGTTGGATAGAAATCCATTCGCGCAACCTGATATTACACTGTACGCCCATGAATATTGGGAATGCCCTGGGTGAGCGTATTCAGGCACAGGGAGGTAGGTGGGTTTTTACCTCGGCCACCTTGGCAATAGGTAACAACTTTGATCATTTTCTAGATCGTGTAGGTATATCTGATGCCCACACTTGTTTACTTCCGAGTCCATTTGACTACGAGCGCAATACTAGGCTTTATTTACCCAAGGGCTTGCCTGTCCCGGCAGAGGCAACTTTCATCCCTCGGATGCTTTATGAGATTTGGCCTATGGTTGATGCTACCGGCGGCGGCGCCTTTTTATTATTTACAAGCTACAGGGCTTTAAATGAAGCGCATGCTTGGATAAAGAGCCAGCCCCGTTTAAATTTTCCGTTACTTGTTCAAGGGCAAGGCTCAAGGACGTGGATTTTGGATGAGTTTCGCGATAGTGGTAATGCGGTACTTCTCGGGACCAATAGCTTTTGGCAAGGCGTGGATGTGCGAGGCTCGGCCCTGCGACTATTGGTTATTGATAAGCTGCCTTTTGATGCGCCCAGTGATCCCCTAATCCGAGCAAAGCTTGATGGGATTCGTCGCAAAGGGGGCGATCCATTTAAAGAATTTCAACTGCCCTCAGCCGTACTGGCGCTTAAACAGGGTGTAGGTCGTCTCATCAGGGATTTCCATGATCGAGGCTTAGTAGTGCTCTGTGACCCCCGGTTGCAAGATAGGCCCTATGGCCGTGTTTTTTTAGAAAGTTTGCCTCCTATTCCGTTGCTCGAGAACGCCGAGGAGGCGTTGAGTTTCGCAGCAGAATTGGCTCCAACCGGTCGGGACAGAGATTTCGAAGTGACAGTATCATGAAGTTTCTTGCCTTGGAGACTTCTAGCGAAAGGGGCTCGTTAGCGGTGATCAACGGCAGCGCAATCATTGAACGCTGGATCGAAACACCAAAGGCACAGACGAGCCGTCTTCTTCCCTTGACTAAGGAACTATTAAGTGAGGCTAACCTAAGCTTGAGTGATCTCGACGGTATTGCTTTTGGGCGCGGACCTGGTTCATTCACAGGACTAAGGGTGGCCACAGCCATTGCCCAGGGAATAGGCTTATCGGCTGCATTGCCTATTCTGCCAATTTCAAGCCTGGCTGCTTTAGCTCAACAGGCCTACCACGAGCATGGTTTAAGTCGAGTATTAGTCTGCGTGGATGCCTACATGGGTGAGGTCTATTGGGCGGCATTTGAAATACAGGATGGGCTTGCTGTGCCAAGTTTGCCGGAGTCCCTAACGGCTCCTCAGGTAGTTAACTGGAAGGGATTGGGACCTTGGGGGGCTGTAGGAAGCGGCTGCCAGGTCTACTCTAAAGCTCTTGCTTCCCTATTGAGCGGAGCTGACCAGGTTTTGCCTGAACTTAGACCTAGGGCTAGAGATCTTTTTAGTCAGGCCAAGGCCGACTTGGTGGCTGGTAGGGCTCAGGCCGCTGAGCAGGCTAAGCCGGCTTACCTAAGGGATGAAAGTGCTTGGAAAGGATCCTGATCAATTAAGGGTAATCTTCTGATGGAATGATTTGTTATTTTCGTGATACAAGGTAAGAATGTTCGGTACACGAGTCTCGAAAAAATGGAGTTCAGGTGTTCATATTAAACAGCAAAGGGACAAATCTTGATTTTCCCGAGGATTAGTCTTAAAAAGCATAGACGTTGGGCTAACATTGTAATATTTTTTATTGTTGCAGGCTTAATAGGGTACGCTCTTTTTTCTCAGTACGTTATGGGCTTAGAGGCTTGTCCACTTTGTATTTTCCAGAGAGTCTCCTTCATTAGCGTTGGTTTAGTCGGTCTCGTTGCAGCGTTGCACGCACCGCTTTCTTGGGGAGCAAAAATATACGGCTTCCTAGGAATAACTTCCGCTTTAGTGGGCGCTGCTATTGCCGGTAGACATGTCTATATTCAAAACATGCCGGCAACTGAGGTGCCTGCCTGTGGACCCGGACTGGACTACATTCTAGATGTTTTTCCTCTCTTTGAGGCTATCAAAATGGTGTTCACTGGTTCCGGTGAGTGCGCGGAGGTGGTGTGGCAATTTTTAGGACTAAGCATGCCTTCTTGGGCGCTGATTTGGTTTGTGTTATTGGGGGTATTAATGTGGGTGGCGAACTGCTCGGAACTTTCGCGTTACTATCATGGCCAAAATACCCAATAACAAAAACTGTATACGTCAAAGGCCATTACCGAAAGGATGGCACGTACGTCAGAGGCCACTGGAGATAAGGATCTTTTTTGTCTGTTTCTCTATCATTCGGCCGCAGTGTTTTTAGCTTTTCCCTCGATTAATAATAGCTCAACAGTTCGGAAATAGATTTCTTCTAGTGTCGGGATGTCTGTTAGCAGCAGTTCTTCATTGAT
>CAJWKT010000093.1 GCA_913041665.1 uncultured Gammaproteobacteria bacterium
GGCACTCGAGGCGAACCCAACTTCAATCAGTTCCAATGCTTATCTTGAGCTAATTTTTTTCCTGAATATTTTTCTCGTCGTCGGGCTCGTCTTTGGCGGAATTTATTTCGGAATTCTGGCATCAAGTTTGAATGCCTTCCTCGTATGCTTTGCTGGCGCCGCGCTCGTTTTGTTAGCTACTGTGCCGGTCCTTAACCCACATATTATCAACATGAACATTAGCGAAAAAAGCGGTGCTGCTAGTGATTTAGTTGGGTTGTCGGCGATCGCTATAAAGAGCATGCTTTATTACAGTAGTTTATTTGCGCGGTTGGTGATAATTGCGGGCGCCTTATTATTACTCGTTGCAACCTACCAGGTGCTGGCAGGGAACGTTCTGCTAGCCATAATGGGTGGTGGTGTTGCGTTGGGCATTCTGTTCTCAGGCCTTTTCTATCCCGTTATCGTCTACTTCCTGTTCATGATCGTATTTTTCGTTGCCGATATCTTACTTGCCGTTCTTAGTCTGAAGGAAATAAAAGCGATAAATATCCGCACTTCCGCGGAAAACGAGATGGTCCATGGGAGTTTTTCGACAGAAACGGAAACTTGACCAAGACAGAGACATGGGAGAACGGAGAAGTGGTCGAAACGAATTTGAACCCTTAACAAATCCTCCAAACCAACCCACCACATTCCATCAGTTTTCATAGCCTGACCACCTATTTCCAGCCATCCACAGTCTTAACAAGACCCATTAGGCGTATACGTTTAGTGGCTTCCTTCGTTTTTGGGGTATATATTCGGTCAGACACAAAAGAAGCTTGAACATAATTAAGCCAGTGATTAGCAGGCTTGGGGAGTTTGTAAGAAAGTTTAGTTGTACTAATAGTTAATGAAACTAGTAAAGGTAAAAAACGCCCGTCTTGTACCAATTCCACGGTCTGAGCAGGTTGGGGGTGTCACACACTGCGTACAGTTTGACGACTTCTGGAACGGTTGGCTTGATGAAGATCCAGAAAGAGCCTACGAGATCGTAGATGGGGAAAAAATGCTCTTGGCAAGGACGGTTTAGTGCACATCTCCCAGATATCCAACGAGCGGGTTGAAAGGGTGAGCGACAAGCTTACCGAGGGAGACGAAGTTAAAGTAAAAGTGCTAGAGGTAGACAGGCAGGGCCGTGTCCGCCTGAGCATGAAAGCTTTAGAGGAGGTCCCTGAGGCAACACCAGAGGAAGAGGGTTAAAACTGGGCCTCATTTTCATAGTTTTTTTCAACGGTAGTAGTCTTCTCGATCACGGAACTGGCGCTCAGCTAGCTCCCTCCTTTCTTGAGCTTCGAGGCATAAAGTTGCTACTGGCCTGGCTTCTAGGCGCCTCAATCCGATCTCCTCTCCAGTCTCTTCGCAGTATCCGAAAATCTTTTCCCCTATCCTCAAAAGGGCAGAATTGATTTTTTTTAATAGCTTTCTTTCCCGATCACGGGTTCGGAGTTCAAGGCCGAACTCAGACTCTTGGGTGGCGCGATCATTCGGATCAGGAAAGTTAGAAGCCTTATCTTTCATGTGAAGCATGGTTCTGTCGACTTCCTTCACGAGCTCGCGCTTCCAAGCTGAGAGAATCTCAGTAAAGTGCTCCAGTTGTCCTTCACTCATATAGCTTTCGCCTCGTTTTGGGCGATAAGGCTTAAACCCTCTGAGTGGGCCATTTAGCAGGTTTGGTGCGCGTGTTGCCCGTCGGGTTGGAGTTATTTTCTTTTTCGACGACTTTATCGGTTTGGCTGTTTTTTTGTGCGATTTCCCCTCAGTATCTTTACGTTTTTGGGGCTTTTTTACTAGTTTTTTTTGGGCAGATTTTTTGGCAGCAGGTTTTTGTACTGCCTTTTTTCTCGTGGTACGAGCCGCTTTCTTACTTCCCTTTTTTATGATTATTTTCTTGGTTGCCATATTTACGCATCAGCAGAAAAATCAAGAGGCGGGGATTATACAGATAGAAAAGCGAAGGGGAAGTGCTGCATTACAAAACTGTTGATATTTTATACCGTATCAGTCAAATCTGAGGTATTTGAGTTGACTCTATTTTCCTCAGCAATCACTGTCGTATAAATACCACCCCTGACGTTGAATTTTGCAGTTAATCGGATAAACCTAGGATGCAAGGCGCCTTCAAGGTCACTCAATATCTTATTAGTAACAGCTTCATGGTAGGTTCCAATGTTTCTGTAGCCGGAGATATACTCCTTTAAAGACTTAAGTTCTATACAGAGATCATTTGGTATGTATTCTAGGTGTAAAGTTGCAAAGTCCGGCTGGCCAGTCTTTGGGCAAAGGCAGGTGAACTCTGGTATACGTATTCGGATCGTGTAATCCCTGCTCGGATGAGGGTTTTCAAAGGTTTCCAGGGCATTCTTTTTGTTGCCTGGGTTGCCTGTTTTGGAGAAATTTGTCATTGTAGAAATTAGACTAGAGAATAATCCATGGGGACGTCGTTTTGTAGATCATTTTACTTTACACTAGCGCCGTCGAAGCAGCTATTGCGGCTTAGTTTGTGCTCGACCAATATCAACAGAAGACGCTATGCGCCTGACCAAAATTAAGCTTTCGGGCTTTAAGTCGTTTGTCGACTCTACAACCATTAGCTTTCCTAGCAATCTCATCGCGATTGTTGGGCCAAATGGGTGCGGCAAATCTAACGTTATAGATGCAATCCGATGGGTTTTAGGTGAAGGTTCTGCTAAAACCCTCCGAGGTGACTCTATGGCCGATGTTATTTTTAACGGTTCAGCTGGGCGCAAACCTGTTGGGCAGGCTAGCATCGAGTTAATTTTTGACAATTCTGATGGTGGGTTAGGGGGCGCATATGCTGGGTATTCGGACCTTGCCGTAAGGCGTACCGTTACCCGGGATGGCGCGTCCCAGTATTACCTGAACAATGGCCGATGCCGCCGGAAAGATATAACTCAACTCTTATTAGGTACCGGGTTGGGCTCCAATGGCTATTCCATCATTGAGCAAGGGACTATATCCCGTTTGGTTGAGGCGAAGCCGGAGGATTTAAGGGCTTTTTTGGAGGAGGCTGCTGGAATTTCCAAATACAAGGAACGGAGACGAGAAACAGAGAATCGTATACGCCATACACGTGAAAATCTTGAGCGGCTTGTCGACTTGCGGGAGGAAATTGGGAAGCAAATTGACCACCTACAACATCAAGCCCGAGCGGCCGAGCGGTACAAGAAACTGAAAGCTGAGCAGCGGCGAGCTAGTGCTGAGCTTCTGGTGCTCCGCTTGGCTAGCCTAAGGGAAGAGGTAGGCACACAAGAAGCGGAGCTAGCGGGCAAACAGACGACCTTAGAGGCAGTTTTAGCTCAGCAGCGGGCCCTAGAGAGCAATGTCGAGCAAATACGCGCTGAGTTGAGCGAACAGAATGATCGTTTTTCTGTGTTTCAGGGTGATTACTACAAGATAGGCGCCGAAGTAGCCAGGTTAGAGCAGTCCCTTCAGCACCGTCAGGAATTAAGCCAGCGTCAATCGGAAGAGCTAGCAATTACAGCTAGACATTTGGATGAAATTGAGGGGCAAATCGCTGGAGATCTTTCGGAAATTAAAGAGATCGACCGATTGTTGGAACAAGAGCTTGGCCCTGATCTAGAGCAGACACACACTGATCGCGAGGCATCTGCACGCGATCTAGTTGAAATAGAACAGGCCATGGAACTTTGGCGGCAGAAGCGCGATGAGCTAGCAAGGCAACTAGCTGAAAATGCTGATGATTTAGATGGTATTCGGGGAGAAATGCAGGCTGATTTAGGCCGATTAGCTTCGCTAGAGGCGCTGCAGGAAGTTGCACTCGGTAAAACAATGCCGGGGGTAAATGATTGGCTAGAAGCTCATGATTTGATCGGTGAGCCGCGCTTGGGGCAAAGCTTGACTGTTAAATCTGGCTGGGAGCGTGCGGTAGAAACGGTATTAGGAAGTTACCTTCAGGCAGTATGTGTTGATGAACTCGATAAGGTCACTGGAAGTCTCGAAAAATTGTCTCAGGGTGGACTTATGCTTATAGAGCAAGGTGATTCTGTGAGGGACAAAGATCTATTGAACGGGAAACTTCTGGATTATGTTGAGGCGCCTACAGGTATGACACAATTATTGAAAAATGTGTATGTAGCAGATGCGCTAGCTGAGGCAATTGAGATACGCAGAGATCTTAAAATTGATGAGTCGGTTATTACACGAGATGGGTTTTGGCTAAGTTCAAGCTGGTTGAGAATCAATCGAGACGATGACCCTCAAATTGGTGTTCTAGCGCGCGCTGAGGAGATTGATTCTCTAAACGAAGGACTGGATGAGGCTCGAAAAAGCCTTACGGCTGCTCAGGATAGACAAAGTAGTCTTAAGGAACAGCAGTCGGACCTTGAGAGCATGGGTGCTGAATTTAAAAGTAAGCTGGATCGAGCCCGTGAGGAGCTTGATCAGAAAAGGGATTCCGCGCAAGAGCTAGAAATCAAAGTTGAGTCCTGTCGTAGCTCAAAAGAATCGGCGGCCGCAGCACTTCAGAGGGTACATGCACAAAGAGACCTATTACTAAGTCGCCAAAAGGAACTTAATGATGAGTTTGATACATCTAGGGAGCCAATCGGTGATGAAGGTGGAACTCTAGAGATCAAACTTAATGAGCGCTTGGATTCTGAGGCGCAACTTACTGAGGTTCGGAAGCAGATGGCTGAGACGGACGATAGGTTGCGCGAGAAACAGCAAGAAGTTGTCAGTCGAGAGCAAGTAGTTAGTACTGCTCGCGCCGAAGTAGAGAAAATGGCCCTTGTAGTGCGCGAGATACAAGTGCGGGCGGAGACACTTACTGAACAGCTTGCGGAAACTAGTTTCAAATTAGAAATGCTAGAGGAGGAGCTGCCAAAAGATGCAACTACCGAAACCTGGGAAAGCTCACTGGAGAGTATCGAACGACGCATTCAGCGTCTGGGCGCAATTAATCTTGCGGCAATTAGCGAACACGAGGAGCAATCCGAACGCAAGCAATACCTCGATGCTCAGTATAAAGATTTAAATGATGCCTTGGAAACGTTGGCGGACTCCATACGCAAAATCGATAGGGAGACGCGCAGCCGGTTTAAGGAGACATTTGACGAAACAAATAGAGGTCTCAATGATCTATTTCCTAGACTTTTCGGGGGCGGGCAGGCCCATTTAGAGCTTGATGGCGAGGATTTATTGAACTCAGGAGTAAAGGTTATGGCCCGACCCCCTGGAAAACGTATTAGAACTATTCACCTATTGTCTGGTGGCGAAAAAGCCTTGACAGCTGTCGCACTAGTTTTTTCGATATTTGGATTAAACCCAGCTCCGTTTTGCCTACTTGATGAGGTCGATGCTCCATTGGACGATGCGAATATCGGTCGCTTCTCAGAGGTCGTGAGAGAGATGTCGCAACATGTTCAGTTCATCATTATCACCCACAACAAAGCGACAATGGGAATTATGCATCAGCTGACTGGCGTAACCATGAATGAACCAGGCGTTTCTAGACTTGTAGCTGTAGATATAGACGAGGCCGTAAAGATAGCGGCGGTCTAGGCGGGTGAATGATGACGGAAATGCGCTTGATATTGCTAAGCTTAGGGCTGCTTTTTGTAGCCTATTTGTATTTTTCCGGACGCAGTGGTTTTAAGTTTTCGTTAAAACATCGGAAATTTGGCAAGTTTCCTGACCAATCAAAGCCAATGAAAGAACCAATCGATGCCATTAAGGAGTATCAAAGGGAACCAGTTGTAGAAAAGGTAGAGTCAAAAGATAGAATGGAGGAAAAGCCACTCGTAATTAGAGTCGTACCGAGAGATGGAGAATTTACTATGGAGCGCGTCGTTTTGGCGCTGCATGAGGCGGGTCTAAAGCAGGGTAAATATAATATTTTCCATTTTTTTCAGGAATCTTTATCGGAGGAGGCTCTTTTTTCCGTTGCAAATTTGAGGGAACCTGGTGTTTTTGACCTCATTAATTTAAAGCAAGAAAAAATTCCAGGACTAAGTTTTTTTCTTATGCTTCCTGGTCCTGCGGATCCATTAGGTAGGTTTGACAGAATGGTTGAAACTGCTAGATGGATAGCGGAGCAACTTGACGCTAATTTACTAGACGAAAGGGGCAGCTCGTGGAGTGTCCAGCGAGAGCGCTACCTTAGAGAGGAAATTGTTGAGTACTGCCAACAGTTTATTGCGTCCTAGCGGCTTTTAAAATGGCTCCTAAGAACGAAAAAGTAGTTTTTCTAAAACTAGAGAAGCTACGGGAAACCATAGAGCAATATAATTTTGCCTATTACGTATTGGACGATCCGGTCGCTTCCGATTCGGAGTACGACCGCTTGATGCGACAATTAGAGGCTCTTGAGGAAAAGTACCCTAATTTTTCAGTGCTTAATTCACCTAGTCAGCGGGTTGGGGTGCGCCCGATAAGAGAATTTAAAGAAGTTAGGCACGGCTTACCCATGCTGTCCCTTGAGAATGCTCTGAGCAAGACTGAGCTTGCTAATTGGTTAGATCGTAGAGTTAAGAGGCCTCTCAAGGCAGTGGAAGTAGCCGGGACCGATATCGACTTTGCCGCCGAACCTAAACTTGATGGGGCTGCTGTTAGTGTTCGCTATGAGAAGGGATTGCTAGTTCTTGGTTGCACCAGGGGGGACGGAAATATTGGCGAAGATATCACCCATAACATAAGAACTATTCGGGCCGTACCGCTTAGACTTAAAGGCAGGCACCCTCCATCGGTACTAGAAGTTAGGGGTGAAGTATTCATGCCTAAAGCCAATTTTATGGAGTACAACGCGCAGGCTCTTGAGAAAGATGAAAAGCTTTTTGTTAATCCACGTAATGCAGCGGCAGGCAGTCTTCGTCAACTAGATCCAAGACTTACGGCACAGCGCCCTTTGGATATATTTTTCTATGGTATTGGGGACGTCTCAGGCTGGAATACCCCGGATAGCCATAGCGAGCTATTAAAGAAATTACGTGATTTTGGTCTCAAAACATGCCACGACTCAAAGATCGTTAAGGGCCTTCAGGGTTGTTTGGACTATTATTCGAGCATAAGTAAGAAAAGAGATGATTTGCCTTACGAAATAGACGGTGTCGTGTACAAGGTCGACAGCCTGAGGATACAAAGTGAACTGGGTTTAAGTCGAAGGCACCCCAACTGGGCAGTCGCTCACAAGTTTCCTCCCCAAGAGGAGATAACTATAGTCAAGAGTATTGAATTCCAGGTGGGGCGGACTGGGGCCCTCACGCCTGTTGCCCGTTTGCACCCGGTATTTGTGGGGGGTGTAACGGTAAGTAACGCTACCCTGCATAACGTGGATGAGCTTAAGCGCATCGATATTAGAGTAGGGGACAGTGTAATTATTAGTCGGGCTGGCGATGTAATTCCAAAAATTGTTAAGGTTTTGAGGGAAAGAAGACCCAAGAACGCAAGCATAGTAGATGCGCCGAGGAGCTGCCCTATTTGCAGCTCAGATACGATTCGCGCAGAGGGTGAAACCGTTGTACGTTGTGGTGGTGGGCTTATTTGTTTAGCCCAATTAAAAGAAAGATAACTGGAAGGATGACGAGCATCATTTCTCTACTAAATCTGTATCTGTTTGTTTGCATTTGATCTTCCTTCGACTGCTGTATTCCGATGCGGATGGGATCCTTTTTTTGATGCATGGGTTAATTAGTTGTTTTTCTTTAGTTCCCCGGCCAGCAGATCAACTACTCTTCTAACCCAAGACAAGGAGTCAGCCTTTAGCTTGTCTGTGGCTAGGTTCCTATGGAGATGGCATGGTACTATGCCGCTCTCCAAAAGAATCTCATCGAGTCCTTCCTCT
>CAJWKT010000094.1 GCA_913041665.1 uncultured Gammaproteobacteria bacterium
CGCCTCACCGAGAGGAATGCCTCAAATCGATGTCACTTTCGATATAGATGCCAATGGTATTTTAAATGTTTCAGCTCAGGACAAAGCGACCGGGAAAGAGCAAAAAATCGTGATTAAGGCATCCTCAGGCTTGAATGAAGAGGAAATTAAACGCATGGTTTCTGAAGCTGAGATTCATGAGGCAGAGGACAAAATTTTCCGTGAGCTCGTCGATGTCCGCAACCAGGCTGATGCGCTTGTTCATGCAACCGAGAAGTCGCTAAATGAACTAGGTGAGAAAGTAGAGGCGGACGAGAGAGCTAAGATTGAAGCTGCACTTTCAGAACTTAAGGGAACGGCTGGGGGCGACAATAAGGATATTATTGAAACCAAGATGAAAGCTTTGGGTGAGGCTTCTGCTGGTATGGCCCAGAAGCTCTATGCCGAACAAGCTCAGAGTGAATCGGATGCTTCCGATGCAGATACTCCAGGAGCTGATGATGAGAATGTAGTGGACGCAGAGTTCGAAGAAGTTAAAGAAGACGAAGACAAAAAAACTGCATAGGGTGAAAATTTGCTGCCGAAGCAAAGCTGGGCACAAGTCACAACTCTCTAACATCAGAAGAATACACTGCAGAGGAGGGTGCTACGCATCGTCCTGCTATTACTGCCAAGGATGATCAATGTCTAAGCGGGATTATTATGAGGTGTTGGGCGTCAATAGAGACGCTAAGCAACCAGATTTTAGAACCGCATATCGGCGTCTGGCTATGAAATATCATCCAGATCGAAATTCGGACGATCCAAATGCTGAAACAAAATTTAAGGAAGCCAAGGAAGCTTATGAGGTGCTCTCGAGCGATGAAAAGCGAGCATCCTACGATCAGTTTGGCCACGCTGGTGTAGAGGCTGGTAGAGCTGGGGCAGGCTCCGGTGGTGACGCTTTTGGGGATATTTTCGGTGATGTTTTTGGGGATATTTTCGGTGGTAGTCGGAGAACTCATTCGAGGGTGTTCCGTGGTGCGGATCTACGCTATGAGCTTGAGCTCACGCTGGAACAAGCTGCAGGAGGTGAATCCACCAACATCGAAGTTCCAACCCAAGCAGAGTGTGAGCGATGTCACGGCGTTGGCTCTGAACCTGGCTCCAAGCCTGCTAGTTGCTCTACTTGCAGCGGAACAGGTCAGGTTAGGATACAGCAAGGGTTCTTCTCCGTTCAGCAAACTTGCCACGTTTGTAAGGGAATTGGTTCTTCGATTAAGGATCCCTGCAAGGATTGCAACGGGCAGGGCCGTGTACGCAAAATTAGGACGTTGGCCGTTAAAGTGCCAGCGGGCGTTGATTCAGGTGACCGTATCAGGCTTGCCCGGGAAGGCGAAGCGGGTCGAAACGGTGGACCACCGGGAGATTTATATGTAGACATTCAGGTTCAGAGGCACGTTTTGTTTGAGCGTGATGGACAGAATCTACGTTGCGATGTACCTATTAGTTTTGCTATGGCTGTATTGGGCGGGACAATAGATATACCTACTCTAGACGGACAGGTAGCGCTGAAGGTTCCTGCAGAAACCCAGTCAAGTAAGATATTTAGATTGCGAGGCAAGGGAGTTAGGTCTGTTCGAGCAAGTGGCGTTGGGGATCTTATGTGTAGGGTTCTTGTGGAGACACCAGTGAGACTTAGCGAACAACAAAAGAAATCACTGACAAGCTTTGATGCCACTATTCAGGCGGGTGGTACTCGACATAGCCCCAGAGCTCGGTCGTGGTTGGATGTAGTAAGGCAATTTTTTGACCGGACGGAGGTGTAGTGATGTTGAATGTTAGTGTCCTCGGTGCGTCTGGTCGGATGGGCCGGTCTTTACTGGCGTGCATTGCAGAGGATAAGGACCTTAGGCTGGTAGGAGCGCTGACTGAGCCTTCTGACCCGGCAGTGGGGCAAGATGCTGGTATTAGCACAGGCCTAGGGTCGCTCGGCGTATCCCTACTGGACAATCGGACTCATGTTTTGGAAAAAGCTGAAGTAGCGATCGACTTCACTCTTCCCGAAGCCACACAGGCCAATGTAGCTGCCTGCATAGATTCTGGAACTGCACTTGTAATTGGGACTACTGGGCTTGAGGAGGAAGATATTAAGTCTTTAAGGGAGGCGTCTGGTCGGATTCCCTTAGTATATGGACGCAACATGAGTGTTGGTGTAAATGTTTTTATGGACCTGGTCAGGCGAGCGACTAGGGCGCTGGGTGAAGAGTATGATGCCGAGATTTTGGACGCCCATCATAGTCAAAAGGTGGATGCACCTTCAGGTACTGCTTTGGCTCTAGGAGAGGAGGTGGCAAAGGCTCGGGGGCGGACCCTTGAGGAGCTAGGTGTTAAAACCCGGGTTGGCCAGACCGGGCCCCGGGTGCCTAATTCAGTCGGTTTTTCAGTTATTCGAGCTGGCAATATCGTAGGCGATCACAGCGTGTTTTTTGCCTCTCCAGATGAGAGGATCGAGTTAATACATCGGGCCACAAATAGAAGAACTTTTGCTCGCGGTGCTCTGCGCGCCGCCACATGGGTTCATGACAAGAAACCAGGTTTTTATAGCATGAGGGATGTGCTTGGCCTGCAAGAAACATGAGGGTAGTGGCACAGTATTAGCTGGAAAAAATTAGGTCGCCCACCCCCCCCGCAGAAGAACTAAAGATTGCGCATAGGCGCTGACGATATACAATAGCTGCCTGAGCCTCTCACGTCATTGAGGATTGTCTCGCGGGATGAGCTGCGTACAACGGCGGTCGTCCCGTTTCGTTTATGCGGGGCGCGTAATTTTTGTTCCAGATGAAGGAGCTCAGGTTGACGAAGCGGGCGATACTTGCCCTTGAAGATGGCACAGTTTTTAAAGGACTGTCCATCGGCATTTCTGGCAGGGCAGTGGGCGAGGTGGTGTTCAACACCGCTATGAGCGGTTACCAGGAAATTCTTACCGACCCTTCTTATTTTCGCCAGCTGGTCGCCCTAACGTACCCCCACATTGGGAATGTGGGTACTAATTCTAGTGATTTTGAATCGACTAAGGCTTACGCGGCAGGATTAGTTATCCGTGATCTCTCGCTCCAGGTAAGTAACTATCGATCTGAAAGCTCACTTCCGGAATTCTTAAAACGTTACAAGATGGTTGCTATTGCTGAGATCGATACCCGGAAACTGACCAGACTGATCCGCAAAAAAGGAGCCCAGGGCGGTTGTATTATTGCGGGAACTAATCCTGATCCAGAGGATGCAGTCAGAGAAGCTCAGAGGTTTCCTGGCCTTAAGGGTATGGATCTAGTCCGACTAGTCACGACAAAAAAATCATACCGATGGAGTGAGGGTACCTCGTGGGAAACCAGCGATTTAATAACAGATAAAAATCAAGGGATGCTTCATGTCGTAGCCTATGATTTTGGTATTAAACACAATATCTTGAGACTTTTGTCAGATGGGGGCTGTCTAGTCACTGTAGTTCCCGCAATGACTGCGGCAAATGAAGTAATGGAGCTTGCTCCTGATGGAGTTTTTCTTTCAAACGGGCCTGGCGACCCAGAGCCTTGTAGTTATGCCATTGATGCTATTAAAGCCCTGATGGTTAAAGGTATACCAGTATTTGGCATTTGTTTGGGGCATCAGCTTTTAGCCCTAGCTTGTGGCGCTAAAACCGTGAAGATGAAATTTGGGCACCACGGCGCTAATCATCCTGTACTTGAACTTGATACAGGGCGGGTATTGATCACGTCTCAGAACCACGGATTTGCTGTGGATGGAGAGCATCTGCCTGAGCATCTTGGGGCCACCCATCACTCCTTATTTGACGGATCATTGCAAGGGATAGAGCATAAGGAAAAGCCAGCCTTTTCATTTCAGGGCCATCCAGAAGCAAGTCCCGGACCCCACGATTTGCGACCGTTGTTTACTCGGTTTTTTACCGCAATGAGGGTTGGGTGCACAAAGCGTACCGGAAATAGGTAATAAAATAATATAAATCATATGTTTATAAATTATTTCTAGAATTTTTAGAGATTAATGCCAAAGAGAAACGACATTGAGAGTGTGCTAATCATAGGGGCGGGGCCCATTGTGATAGGGCAGGCTTGTGAGTTCGATTACTCTGGAACTCAAGCCTGTAAGGCTTTGAAGGAGGAAGGTTATCGGGTCGTTTTAGTTAATTCCAACCCAGCCACCATCATGACGGACCCGGACAGCGCTGACGCGACTTATATAGAGCCTATCGAGTGGCAAACGGTGGCTCGTATTTTGGAGAAGGAAAAACCCTCTGCTTTGCTGCCCACTATGGGAGGGCAGACCGGGTTGAATTGCGCTCTTGATCTGGATCACCATGGGATCTTAGCTAGGAACCACGTGGAGCTCATTGGGGCGTCCCGTGACGCTATCGATATGGCAGAGAATCGGGAACGGTTTCGAGATGCTATGCAAGAGATTGGTCTGGAAACACCCAACTCTGGGGTTGCTAAGACACTTGAAGGCGCGTGGGAAATACAGGCAACAGTAGGTTTTCCTACCATTGTGCGACCCTTTTTTACCCTCGGTGGGAGCGGTGGGGGTGTCGCATTTACCAAAAAGGAATTTGAAGACATTGTCACGCGTGGATTAGATCAATCACCGACTACGGAAGTGTTGCTTGAGGAATCGGTTTTGGGGTGGAAGGAGTTTGAGATGGAAGTTGTCAGGGATCGGAATGACAACTGCATCATTGTGTGTTCCATTGAAAATTTAGATCCAATGGGGATCCATACTGGGGATTCAATTACCGTTGCTCCAGCTCAAACCCTAACGGACAAAGAATATCAACGTATGCGAGATGCTTCGATCGCGGTGCTTCGAAAGGTGGGTGTAGATACAGGTGGATCGAATGTGCAATTTGCAGTAAATCCTGAAGATGGACGTTTGTTAATAATCGAAATGAATCCTAGGGTATCGCGTTCTTCTGCCCTAGCGTCAAAGGCAACTGGTTTTCCTATCGCCAAAATCGCAGCAAAACTGGCTGTGGGTTACACGCTAGACGAGATTAGCAATGAAATTACTGGGGGCCAGACCCCAGCCTCCTTCGAGCCTACCATAGATTATGTGGTTACCAAGGTGCCGCGGTTCAATTTTGAGAAATTTCCGAACGCCAATGATCGGTTAACTACGCAGATGAAGTCCGTTGGAGAAGTTATGGCAATAGGACGGACGTTTCAGGAATCAATTCAAAAGGCACTTCGTGGGTTAGAGACGGGTACGGATGGACTTAATTCTTCCTGGACTAGCTTACCCGATAATCGGGCTCGACAGGCATTTGAAAAAGAATTGCAGTGGGCAGGGCCACAGCGCCTTTGGCATGTTGCTGATGCTTTTCGGCTAGGGTTCAACATTTCGGAAGTAGCCAAACTAAGTGGTATTGATCCATGGTTTCTTGCGCAATTAAGGGATCTGGTAGAGGAGGAGCAGAAATTTTCTGTGGTTAATTTTGCCGCTCTGCAACCTGAACACCTTCACAGACTGAAAAGGAAGGGATTTAGTGATAGTCGGCTTGCAAGCTTGATGGGTAAAACAGAAGAAGACGTCAGAGAATTTCGTTATAAACACAACTTAAGACCTGTTTTTAAGAGGGTCGACACATGTGCCGCGGAGTTTGAAAGCCATACGCCGTACCTCTATTCCACTTACGAAGAGGAATGTGAGGCGGAACCTACAAATAAAAACAAAATTATTATTTTGGGAGGTGGGCCGAACCGGATTGGTCAGGGCATTGAATTTGATTACTGCTGCGTTCAGGCTTCCCTTGCTCTCAGGGAGGAAGGTTTTGAAACCATAATGGTTAATTGCAATCCGGAGACGGTTTCTACTGATTACGATACTTCTGATCGATTGTATTTTGAGTCCCTTACACTCGAAGATATTTTAGAAATTGTGCATAAAGAAAAGCCAACTGGCGTCATCGTTCAATACGGAGGACAAACACCACTAAAGTTAGCCAAGGAACTAGAAAGGGCTGATGTCCCCATCATCGGCACCTCGCCTGATTCAATTGATTTAGCCGAGGATAGGGAGCGTTTTCAGCAATTAATTAAGGGGCTTGGCTTGACGCAGCCACCAAATTCTACAGCGCGGACTCAGATAGAGGCCTTGGCCATGGGGGATTCTGTGGGTTACCCGCTTATTGTGCGTCCTTCGTATGTGCTGGGGGGGCGCGCGATGGAAATCGTTCACAATAAGAGTGATCTCAAAGAGTACATTTCTGCAGCAGTAGATGTTTCTAATGATAGCCCAGTTCTGCTTGATCGCTTTCTTGATCAGGCGGTAGAAGTTGATGTGGATGTTATATCTGACGGGACTGAAGTAATCGTTGGTGGAATTATGGAACATGTCGAGCAGGCGGGCGTGCATTCGGGTGATTCAGGCTGTTCTTTACCACCGTTTACTTTGGGGGAGGAAGTCGAAGCTGCATTAACCTTGCAGGTGGTAAAGATGGCAAAAGAACTACAAGTTGTAGGTATTATGAACACGCAGTTTGCCATCCAAAAGGACATCATTTACGTACTGGAGGTAAACCCAAGGGCTTCGAGGACCATCCCCTTTGTCTCAAAGGCTGTAGGTCAACCGCTCGCCAAGATTGCAGCTAAAGCCATGGTGGGCATAAGTTTTAAGGACCAGGATATTCAAATAAGTAGCCAGCGACCTTATTTTTCAGTGAAAGAATCGGTCTTTCCTTTTATCAAGTTTCCAGATGCTGATCCCATTCTAGGACCGGAGATGAAGTCAACTGGTGAAGTTATGGGTATTGGGAGGACATTTGCTGAGGCATACGCTAAAGCCCAGCTAGCTTCGGGCGTCCTTTTGCCAAGTCAGGGAACAGCATTAATAAGTGTGCGCGATACGGACAAACCAGCAGCGGTTGAACTTGCGGGTATATTAGTAAGCCGTGGGTTCGAGGTAGTCGCAACAGGTGGTACAGCTCAAGCTTTAGCGAAAGAGGGTGTGCCTTGCCGAAGGGTAAACAAGGTATCGGAAGGTCGTCCGCACGTTGTGGATATGATAAAGGGCGGGGAAATCACACTAATAGTGAATACAACCGAGGGTAAACAGGCGATTGCAGAATCTCATTCAATTCGTGCTGAGGCGGTTTATCAGAAAGTGACGTACTACACCACGATTGCAGCAGCAAAGGCCACTTGTGATGCGCTCGACCATCTTGGTAATCAGGCGGTGTACCGGCTTCAGGATTTGCATGATGAGTTGAGTGCGTGAGCAAAATTCCCTTGACACCCCGCGGGGAAAAGCAGCTTCGAGATGAGCTTAGACGTTTGAAGTCGGAACGCCCTGTTATTTCTGCTGCCATTAGTGTGGCGCGCGAGCACGGCGATCTTCGTGAGAACGCTGAATATCATGCGGCAAAGGAACAACAGGGTTTAGCAGAAGCGCGGATAAGGGATATTGAGGGAAAGTTGTCCAACGCGCAAATTATAGAAATAGGGGATTTAAGCAGCTCCAAAAAAGTAGTTTTTGGCGCTACAGTTCATTTGTTCAGTGTAGATGGTAGCTCCGAGGTGCACTACCAGATTGTGGGGGAAGATGAAGCCGACATCAAAAAAGGCCTTCTCTCAGTAAATTCGCCAATTGCGCGAGCACTTATCGGGAAAGAGGCGGGAGATACTGTGGAGGTAAGCGTACCAAGTGGCCAGC
>CAJWKT010000095.1 GCA_913041665.1 uncultured Gammaproteobacteria bacterium
GCAACTTTTTCGGATGATGGGAGCTGCTGTGCTAACGCCAAGCTGAGCTTCTCGAGAAATAATTCCATGGGTGAAAATTGTACGAAGACTAATTCAAGCTTCCTTAAAGACTCCGTAGGCAGCTAATTTCTGCCGACGTTGCTCCAAAAGAACTGTTAATGGCAAAATCTGCAAGTCTGTAAGTGTCTGGATCAGCGCGCTTCTCATGTTATCTGCCATCGCCTTTGAATCTCGGTGCGCACCACCCAGAGGCTCCGCGATTACCTCATCGACCAAGCCAAGCTTATGGAGACGTTCCGCCGTAATACCCATTGCCTCTGCAGCTACCTCAGCTTTATCTGCACTTTTCCAGAGTATTGAAGCACAACCTTCAGGAGAAATAACACAATAAATACTGTACTGAAACATAAGTACCCGATCAGCAACCCCTATAGCAAGGGCACCACCCGACCCACCTTCCCCAATAACCACACTGATAATAGGTGTTTTGAGGCCAACCATCTCTAAAAGATTTCTAGCAATGGCTTCACTTTGACCTCTCTCCTCGGCGCCCACCCCAGGATAAGCGCCCGGAGTATCAATCAACGTTATTAGTGGCAAATTAAATTTCTCTGCCAGCCGCATCAGTCGCAAAGCCTTCCGGTACCCCTCAGGACTTGCCATTCCGTAATTGCGATAAACCCGATCTTTCGTGTCACGACCCTTTTGGTGCCCCAGCACTACTACCGCTTGACCTTGCACACGAGCTAAACCTCCAACAAGAGCGTGATCATCAGAATACATCCGATCACCATGTAACTCCTGAAAATCTTCGAAGCAATTCCCGATGTAATCAAGCATATAAGGACGTCGCGGATGACGAGCTAATTGTGTAATTTGCCAGGCACCCAGATTCGAAAAAAGACTACGGATCAGAGAATTCTTTTTTTTCTTCAGTCGCTCGATTTCGTCACTTATATTTATTTCCGCATCGTCGCCAACAAACCTGAGTTCATCAATGCGGGCCTCTAGCTCGGCAATAGGCTGCTCAAAATTTAGAAATTTAGGGTCCATCAATATTTAAGTAGACAAAGGAATACCACCATAACTCCAAGCCTAGGAAGGTGACAACTAGGAAAGGCTAGATCAGAAAAATTAGAGGGATCTAGATGCTAACATCTTGCATTAGAATAGAGCATAAGAATCAAAGAAAAAAATCATTTTATGTAAGAAATTTTGGGTAACGGATAACGTAGCGATCTTCGCCGCCAAGAAACTCACTCAAATTCTGCCTTAACTCACGCGTGAGTTTCACTCTCCAATCCTCGCTACAAGCCATTAAACCGCTTACCTCGGGCCTTGTATACTCAATGAAAACCTCGCAAGATTCCCCTGCGAAAGGTCCCAATACTTTCTGTAAACCAACCACAAAATCCGGAATAGAATCCCCATCACTGCTACAAAAAATAGTCAGTCTCTGAGCATATTTTTCGATTGCTTCATCTGCCAAAATTAAGCTCTGGGCCGTTAGCTGCCAGCCATCCAAAAATTTATCAAAACGAAGCGTGCCTGTAATTACTAGCACCGCATCTTTTACCGCCAGGTGCTCACACTGCCTAAAAATTTCCTCGAACAACGTTACTTCTATGCGGCCTGTATTGTCGTCTAAAAGTAACGTCACTCGGTTGCCACGGCGACGAAAGTCCATAACCAAGCCTGCGAGAGTCGCCCGCTGTCTTCCCCGAGATGACCTGTTATTTGCCAGTGAACCAAGTATTTTCCCTATAGAGCCACTTGTAAAGCACTCGCAATGTTTTCGGTACTCATCAAAAGGATGTCCAGTTAGGTATAGCCCCAGGCTCTCCCGTTCGGCCGCCAAACGTTCTTGGTCGGTCCACTCTGCGACTGTTGTCAAGATACTCTCCATAGCTAGGTCTCCCTCTTGCTCGCCAAATAATGTCGTTTGACCAGCTGCTGAGGCGCGAGCTACTTGTCCTGCAAGCCCTAGAGCCTTGGGGATTGCAGCCATCGACGCAGCCCGGTTTGGATCCAGGCTATCTAAAGCCCCTGCCCGCACGAGTGCCTCTAATGTGCGTCGACTGAGTTTTTGCTGACTAATGCGATGACAAAGATCAAGTAGGTCATTGAAATCACCATTTTTATCCCGCTCCTCTACAATAGTTTCTGCTACGCCTCTCCCGACTCCCTTGATAGCTCCCAACCCATAATTAATTTGTCCCTTACCGCCCACAGTAAACTCAAATCGAGATAGATTGATGTCTGGTGGCGTAATTGTGATTCCTAAATCGGAACAGTCATCCCGCAATACTAATAGCCTATCTGTATCGCCCAGATCTGCAGTCATTACTGCGGCCATAAATGCTTCTGGGTAATGTGCCTTCAGCCATGCTGTCTGGTAAGCAAGAACTGCATAAGCTACCGAGTGAGACTTATTGAATCCATATCCCGCAAATTCTTCCATCAGGCTAAAAATAAAGTTAGCACGGTCCTCTGCTATACCCTTTTTTTTGGCACCAGCTACAAATACGGAGCGCTGGCTTGCCATTTCCTCAGGCTTCTTTTTCCCCATGGCTCGCCTCAGCAAATCTGCGCTGCCTAATGAATAATCTGCCAGAATTTGGGCAATCTGCATCACTTGTTCCTGATAAAGAATTACGCCATATGTGGGCTTAAGGATCGCCTCTAGAGAGGGGTGTAAATAATTTATGGGTTCTTGCCCCTGCTTACGGTTGACAAATTGATCCGCCATATGCATGGGTCCTGGCCTGAACAGAGCAACAATTGCCACTAGGTCATCGAATTTGTCGGGCTGGAGACGTTTAATCAAATCACGCATACCACGTGACTCGAGTTGAAAAACCCCAGTAGTCTGACATGCTCTTAATAACTCAAAGGTCCTCTGGTCATCGAAGGAAAGATCCGTGATATTAATGGGGTCTTCGTTATCCAGGGCCTGCTGTTTGTTGATTGTATCGGTCGCCTTATCTATAACAGTGAGGGTCTTCAATCCTAGAAAATCAAATTTAACTAACCCAAGAGTTTCGACATCATCTTTATCGAGCTGCGTTAATAAAACGCCGTCCGGTTCGCAATAAAGTGGCATAAAATTTGTTAAGGGCTCTGGCGCAATCACCACACCGCCCGCGTGAGTGCCTGCATTCCGCGCGAGTCCCTCTAAAGAACGAGCCAAGTCAATAAGTTCTCGAATCTCCCCTTCATCGTTGTATAACTGTTGAAGTTCGTCATTGTCGTCCAGTGCCTTATCGAGAGTAATTCCTATCTCGAAGGGAATAAGTTTTGCAATACGATCTACGTAACCGTAGGACATTCCCAAAACACGACCTACGTCTCGCACTACTGCTTTAGCGGCCATAGAACCATGCGTGATGATCTGTGAAACCCGTTCCTGACCATAACGGGTAGTTACATACTCGATTACGCGATCACGCCCCTCAATGCAAAAGTCAATATCAAAATCGGGCATAGAAACTCTTTCAGGATTTAGAAATCTTTCAAACAGAAGGTCGTGAACAATAGGATCAAGATCAGTAATACCTAATCCGAAGGCTGCCAGAGATCCTGCCCCAGATCCTCGGCCGGGACCTACAGGAATACCATTATCACGTGCCCAACTAATGAAATCTGCGACGATTAAAAAATAGCCCTCGTACCCCATTTGACAGATCACGTCCAATTCCAATCTCAACCGGTCAAAATATCTTCCTTGCTCTTCTTTGTGTAACGCCTTGAGATTAAATCGAGCCTGAAGACCTTCGGTTGCCTGTTTGCGAAGGTAGTCCCCCGGCTCCGTGTTACTTGGAGTTTCAAATTTGGGAAGAAAAACACTATTTAATTCAAGGTCTAAACTACAACGCTCTGCAATTTGTACAGTGTTGGCAATAGCCTCAGGAAGATCCTCAAAGAGTGCACTCATGTCCTCGGCAGACTTAAGGTATTGATGTTCTGAGTAGTCTCGAGGCCGATCGACCTCTCCCAATGTTTGTCCGCGCTGAATGCACACTCGTGCCTCATGAATCTCAAACTCTTCAGGATCAAGAAAACGGACATCGTTTGTCGCCACTACTGGAATGTCATACTCTGCAGCTAAATTGACGGCCCGCTCCAAATATATGCCCTCCTGGGGCCCACCCAATCGCTGTAGTTCGATGTAAAAACGATCAGGGAAAAGAGCCTTCCAAAAACGTACCTGATCACGGGCACGAGCCGGTTTACTGCCCAAAAGTATCTGGCCTAAATTACCCTCTTTCCCCCCCGACAATGCGATCAAACCACAAAGTAATTCGGGCTTAAGCCAGTCCCTGATAATGATCGGGCGACCATGAGCCTGGCCTTCGGTATAACTACGCGTCAACAATTGACTGAGATGTCTAAAGCCATTTAAGTCAGCGCAAAGAAAAGTTGCGCGGCTAGGGCTGGAGTCTTTTTGGTCTTCTGCAACCCATACATCAGCACCTATTATTGGCTTGACTCCTTCATTTATAGCGGCGCTATAAAACTTAACCATGGCAGAAACATTGCTCTGATCAGTTAGCGCCACTGCAGACATCTGTAGCTTTTGAACCTGCTTGATCAACCTAGGAATACGGACCACGCTATCCACTAATGAGTATTCAGTATGCAAACGCAGATGAACGAAATCGCTCATGATATTTGCGCCTCGTAGGCTTCTCGTACAGGAGAAAAACTTTTTCGGTGAATACAACAGGGACCTAACGCCCGAAGTAATTTTAGGTGTGCGGGCGTTGGGTAGCCTTTATTTTGATCGAATCCATAGTCTGGAAAACGCCGGTGCCAACGTTGCATCAGGCGGTCACGACATATTTTTGCAAGAATAGAGGCTGCGCTAATGGCTTCCACTGTGCGATCCCCAGAAATCACCGACTCTGTGGTAAACCTAACGGACTGGTTAGAAAATCTGGGTGTTTGATTGCCGTCTATAAGCACTACATCAAGCTTGATATCTAAGCGAAAAATTGCTCGTTCCATTGCTAATAGAGATGCTTCCAATATATTTAATTCATCAATCTCCTTTGGCTCAGCTAAGGCTACCGAAAAAGCTTGTGCCTGTTGACGAATAATAGGCGCTAAATATTGTCGCTGCTTAACACTGAGACACTTGGAGTCATTGAGGCCTTCAATTGGATTAGCTCCATCCAAAACTACTGCGGCAGCTACTACGGGGCCTGCTAAAGGCCCACGACCCGCTTCATCGACGCCAGCAATAACAATATTTCTGCTCTTAAACGTTGTTGAGTAACGTTGATTCCTTTCGCCTCTAAGGCTTTCAGCGCGGCTCAAGAGGGGTGTTCCTGAGCAAAATTTCACACAAAACCATAGCAAAGAAAAACTTATGAACCATCTTTATAATCTATTAGTAAATCGATGATAGCGCTGGCAGCTTGTTTGCTAGCATTGCATTTCAACTGCTTGTGAATAACGATGAATGCATCCTTCCAGTGGGCGCTTAAAGCACCCTCATTCAGAAAATTTAGTAGAGCTGGGCCTAAAACCTCGGCACAAACCTGGTCCTGAAGGTACTCTGGCATCAGACTTTGGGCAGACAAAAGATTTGGTAAGGAAAAATTCTGTAGTTTTCTCACTCCCATGACCTTCAGTATCCAATAGGTTAAAGATGATATCTTATAGGCCACAACCATCGGTCGCTTCAGAAGCATTGCCTCCAAACTCGCCGTACCCGAAGCTGTTAAAACAACGTCTGATGCAGCCATGACTTGTCGCGCTTTTCCACAAAAAAACTTTGGTGCTGGGTACATATCCATTCCGACGGTCTGCTCCAAAAACACATCTTTCATCTCTTGGGTAGAGAAAGCCATCACAAAAACTAACTCTGGACGACGCTTTTTAAGCCATTGCATGGTCTCAAGAAAGGGGCGGCTTAAGCGCAAAACTTCATTGCGCCGACTGCCAGGCAGGACAGCAACAATCGGGCCAACGCCCATGAGCTCTAACCTTGCGCGAGCATCTTCCTGGGAGGATGTAATTGGAATCTGATCTGCAAGGGGGTGTCCAACAAATACAGCATTAACGGCATGATGCTCATAAAAATTAATCTCAAAGGGTAAAATGCATAGGACTAAGTCTGTCGCTTTTCGAACACTAGCTACCCGAGATTGGCGCCAAGCCCAAACTTGTGGACTTACATACTGTACCGTCGGAATTCCCCGCTTCTTTAGGGTGCGTGCAACAGGTAGATTAAAATCTGGAGAATCGATACCGATAAAAATATCTGGTCTCATTTCAAGAAAATTTTTATTCAGCTCACGCCGGATCTTAAGAAGCCTTGGAAGATCCCTAAAAACCTCAGTAAGCCCCATAACAGAGAGCTCTTCGGTCCTAAACCAAGATTTACATCCTGCTTCAGTCATGTCAGGACCGCCAATCCCAAAAAATTCAGCGGAAGGGGCCAATGCTCGAATAGACTTAATTAATTCCGCGCCCAAGACGTCACCGGATGTCTCGCCGGCTACAAGCGCTACACGCACTAACGAACCAAGCCCCGATCGCTATAGCGAAGCGACTCAACAAAAGGGACGAGCTCAGAGTGCTGGGAGGCCTCATTCTCCAATATTTCTAGAGCCTCCTCCAATCTCAAGCCTTCCCTGTAAACTGTCCGGTAGGCGTTCCTGATATTTTGTATTTTTGTCTTCGTAAATCCGCGCCGCTTCAGTCCTTCGCTATTTACGCCCCTTGGCACCGCCGGGCGGCCCGAAACAGTAACGTAAGCTGGAAGATTCTTGGTAACATATGTGAACATACTTGTCATTGCGTGTATACCAATGTGACAAAATTGGTGTACCGCAGTAAATCCACCTAATATTACCCAATCTCCAATATGGGTATGGCCTGCAATAGAAGCATTATTTGCAAAGACAGTGTTGTTACCTACAACACAATCATGGGCAATGTGTGCATAGGCCATGAGCCAGTTATCACTTCCTAGCTGGGTGATACCCCTGTCCTGAGCGGTGCCACGATTAATGGTGCAATACTCGCGAATCGTGTTGCGGTCACCAAGTTCCAGCGTAGTGGTTTTACCATCATATTTCTTGTCTTGAGGGTCATCTCCAATAGATGCAAACTGAAAGATATGATTATCCTCCCCGATAGAGGTCGGACCTTTGATGACTACGTGGCTTTCTATGCATGTTCCACGCCCAATCTCGACGTTTGGACCAATGATAGTATATGGACCAATGTCAGCCTCCCCATGAATCTGCGCGTCACCATCTACCAACGCCGTTGGGTGAATCATAATACCCTCTGACGTACCGACAATACCTCAGATCTCACGACACACAATCTACCCACTAATATCATCGCTCATTTCTCTGGCCGCTTCCTTACTAACTTAAATTCTCATGGGGAATTCAAAGTTCAAACTTAATGAGAATTTTCCGAATCGCTTAAAATCCATTTTTGTGGAACGCCTCAAATTCTACAAGAGACATACAGCCCACCGCGTACTCTGCTAGCGCCACTAACAGAGACAAAATGAAATTAATCTAGGCTAGAACTCTCGATTAGCAAATTATGGGGCAGCACTAACAGCAGAGCTTTCCTCTAATTGCCGCAACACAGCTTCGGTAATGTTGACGGTGC
>CAJWKT010000096.1 GCA_913041665.1 uncultured Gammaproteobacteria bacterium
CTAATTCAGACTTAATTTTATTAATTAATTTTTTTATCCAACTAAACATTCTGTCCTCCTATTATTTCGTTAAACTTAGGTAACATTAATTGTACAGCATCTTGGTGTGCTTTATCAAGTGGATGTGTGGTACCACGTTCATATTCATTCATTAATGCCCATTGATTAAAGCCCATACAACGTTCACCAAAGAAATACCATTTGGTAAAATCTATTTCTTTATGTAATGCTAACATTAATGGGTCTTGATCTTTATGCTGTTCAAAGTCTTTGTAAAACAAACTATTATCAGCAAGTGTAAACATAAACGGAATTTTCTTTTTTTCTAAAATATTTTGTAACCAAATAATAGATTTCCAGCTCAAGTATGTCTCGTGGTATTCATTAGCGGCGTGTCTATAAATTGTATCAGCAAGTGGCTTAACTCCTGTATTAACTAATAAATCTTGTCTACGTTTCCATTCTTCTTGTTGTGGTTCAGATCCTGCTAATGCATTATGTCGTTCTTCACTTGCCATTTTAGTGTCCCATGGAGATATTGTTGCCCAACGAGTATTTTCTAAACTACTATGTCTTGGCATCGCCCAATCATAACGAGATAGAAAACTCCACATTACAACAACACAACTAATATCTTTTGTGTTTGCTACTGCATTAAAAACTCTTCTTGCAATTCCTGAATTACCCGACCCTGGCCTTGCTGTACAAATATAATCATTGGCCCTAGTTTTAGTATTATTAGATACTAATAGATATGCCCAACTTTTTCTTGATGGCGTTTTACCTTCATTATCATCAGATAACTCGTGCCCAAATGTTTCCCGGCTTTTACTCATACGCTGATTTGCGTCATCAATAATATCTTCGGTCATTTTTGTTCATCCTACTATTGTGTTACAAGGGTCCCCTCATTTTGCCCAAGTGCCGCCCTCATCAACGCCCCTTTTTTCATCATATCCAGAACTCGCAGAGGCATATTATTTTCGCGGCACAAAACTACTACCGTGGTATCCATTACACCGAGTTTACGTTCAATTACGTCATCATATTTTAGACTTTCATAACGCGTAGCTGACTTATCCAATACCGGATCTGCAGAATAAACACCATCGACTTTGGTCGCCTTTATGAGCAATTCAGCATTTATTTCCACCGCGCGTAAACTGGCAGCTGAGTCTGTTGTGAAAAAAGGATTACCGGTGCCAGCTGCGAATATAACCACACGACCTTTTTCCAGGTGTCGAATAGCCCGCCGGCGTATATAATCTTCACAGACTTCGTTAATGACAATGGCGGACATCACCCTGGCAAACACCCCCAACTGTTCCAATGCATCCTGCAAAGCCAGTGAATTCTTGACCACGATTTCCAGAGTCCCCCGCCGCAGGCTGCCTGGTCGACTGAGGTCCGCCAGCTTTTGTCCCGCTGCCTGCAGCCATGTGGTTTCCAGTTCTTTGCTGGACTGCTGATTTCCATAACCGCGCCGGGCCATAACATTGGCCAGAACGTCTCCTATCCGTTGGGGCCCTCGGCTCTTTTGCTGCATGTCTGTTTGTCCGAAACTACTACCTCTTAAGGCCGGTCTTTTGCGAGCGGCATCACCACATACCCGTATCCATCGTCCGTGGAACAATATCCGGCACTTTCAGAATCACGTATTCTGAAAGTGAAACTTTTTTCTGGATCCAGCACTTTTAGGAAATCTCCCACGTACCGGTGATCCAGAGTGATCTGGATTGATGGTCCGCTATAGGTGATTGGCATGCTCACCCGCGCATTCCCAATTTCAGCCGTTGATCCCGACAATTCGAGCGAACCCTCTTCGAAGATAAAATCGATTCCGCGGCTCTCCTCACTTGAAACAATCGCCACCTGGCGCAGGGCGGAAAAAAATGGTCCAACAGTCAGTTCAATGGACTGTGCATCCTGCCATTGCGGTATCACGTCTCGCCACTTTGGAAACCTACCTTCCACCAAACGGGAGAAAATGGTTGCCTTGGGGCTCTTCACTAACAGGTCATTTGCTCGTGCCGCAACCTTTATTTCTGCGTCATCGTCAAACAAGGCCTTGTCGATCAATTGCATTGATCGTGTGGGAATAATCGTTTGTGAATTATTAGACACGTGTCCCCCTACGCTTTGCGCCGGGCCTTCCATTTTTGCCAACCGCCTGCCATCCGTTCCTACACCGATGATCTTATCTTCCTCGAGTTCCAACATGATGCCGCCCAGTGCATAACGACTGCTCTCAGTGTCCGTAGCAAAAGCAGTGCGGCGGATCAATTCTTTGAACAGGCGAGCCGGCACTTCGTGATATTTTTCTTCTTCAAACACCACGACTTCGGGAAACTCATCTGGATCTTCGCTTGCCAATTGGAAGTTGCTTCGATCTCCTCGAACGACTGTGCCCTGATCATTGGATTCGATCGAAAGCTTTTCATCCGTGCTTTCCCGTAGAATGGATCCGAATTGACGTTCTGGCAGCAGAACTACCCCGGTTGTTTCCACTTGGATGCCAGGAACATTCAAACGAATACCCACCTCCAGATCGGTGGCGATAAACGTCGACCCGCTCTCTGTCGTTTCCAATTTAACATTTTGAAGAATCGGTTTGGGGCTCCTGGTGGGAGCCACGGTAGCTGCTGTTTGGAAACAGGCCAGCAGTTTTTCTCGATCTGCGATGATTTTCATAACAATAATATTTTCTAGGTGGTTTTCTAAATGGTCTGAGCCGTTTCTTATCGGTCCGGAACAACTACTCTTATTTAGTCTTTAAAAAGAATAGTAGTAGTAGTAGTAGGGGAACGATTGTTGACCACCCAAGGGAAAGATCCCTAACAGCAGCCATACAAAGTGTTTAATAAGCAAATATTAGTGCGGCAAAACCTGTTGATAAATGGTCAACTGCAGGACGCTAGTGTGTTGTTAAAACAGGATGTAGTGAGTTGCTGGACTGACGGCCAAACCGGTCAACAGGGACCGACCGGCTGCCAACAGGTTTTACCCACGTCACGTGGGCGATAGGGAGAGCTGAGTTTTGAGTTCTGACAGGGAGCGTTGTAATGCGGGTTCGCTTTGAATTCTCTTGCACATCCTCTTCCAGGCGTGGGAAACGGTGGAATGGTCACGCCCCCCCAAAAACTTTCCCAGCCGACTGAAATTCGCCATGCGGTTTTCCCTGGCAAGGTAAATCAGGATGCCGCGAGCAGAGACCGCAGTGCGTTGTCGCGAAGAGCTGCGCAGGGTGCGGACCGCAATCCCAAACTCGATTGCCACCATTTGGGCAAGCGAGTCCAACTGGCAACAGCGCGAGTGCGATTGGAAATAGTCAACCACATCGTTTTCCGTAATGTGCCGTATGGGCGCTGCCCGCTTTTCTAAATCCAAGAGCGATTGCAGCAAGCGTGGATAAGTGGCGGACAGGGACTCGGCAAGCCTCCAGGCGGCGGCGTGGTCAAAGGACAGCTTGCGGTGGCTGGCCATGTGGTGTAGCAGGGTGGCCCGGGTAACTGTGCGGGGAAGTTGGACGGGAATCACCAAGCCATCACTCAGGCGACTGGAAAGGGCGCTCAACAGATGAAGGTCGGTGGGGTGCCGGCGACCGACTGCCACAAAAGGACGGTTCCAGCGACTACGTTCGTCCAGGAGCACACAGAGCCGTGCCTGGGCGTGGGGATATTCTACAAGCTCCTCGATATTATCAAGAATGAACCAGGAACAGTTCACGAAGTCGGGGCGTTCTGACCCCAACGTATCGGTGGGGTCAGAAAAGTGACGGGCAAAATCGCGCCCGCTGCAAAACTGAACTTGTCGGTGAGGGTGGGCATCCTTCCAGCGCGTCAAAAGTCCGCGGAGGAGATGACTTTTCCCCGTCCCGGTGGGCCCGTGCAGTAAAAGACGATTGAATGTCGGGCAAGATTTCACGAACGCATCGGCGACGACCCGCAGCAGATAATTCTCGGTGCCAGCCACATATTGGCGCAAGGGATGGCTTGCGGAGGGATTGAATCCTTTCGCATCACAACCAGTTCGTTCCAACGGGATAGAAAATATGCCAGCTACCAATCGCGACTCCGTAGCGCTAGTCTTAACGAGGTGGGGTGAAGTATATCGACGCGGCCTCAGCAAACGAAAAGTCTTGTGGCCACGCAAACCGGACCTTTTGGGCAGGTTCCTGGCAGGTGTTGTCTGTGTTGTAAGATCAGACCGCGTCAGCCAGACACCCTTTCCCGGAACGCCCGATTATAGCGTTTTTCCCCATCGTTAGCGAGGTCCAGTTGCTGATTTGAAGCTGCCCGATTGGCTCCACAAGCCCCTGGAAATCCTAATGATTTCCCGAGTTGCCCATTCGATCTCGTCTTGTGTCGTCTGCCGACCAAGGCTGAAGCGGAGGGAGCTGTTGACAAGCGGTTTGGCACAACCCATCGCAAGCAGCACATGAGAACTTTCCGATGAGCCACTGGCACAGGCAGACCCGGTTGAGCAGTCAATTCCAGCCAGATCAAGCGCCATCAGCAGTGCCTGGCGGTCCAGTCCCGGAAACGCGATGTTGCTCGTATGCGGAAGCCGCTCAGCAGAGCTTCCATGGACTTTGATTTGCGGCAACTCCGAAGCCAAAATAGCCTCGAACTGGTCCCGTAACTGGCTCATCCGTGCTGCGTTGCATGCTAGGGTTGCGTGGCTCAGTTCCAGGGCGCGGCACATCCCCACGATCGCTGCGATGGGCTCGGTGCCGGGGCGGAAGGCGGCCTGCTGGAATCCACCAAACAGAAGAGGCTTCAGGTTTAAATCATGTCGCAACACCAGGGCCCCGATACCCACAGGCCCACCAAATTTGTGGGCTGATACGGACATTGCAGCCAGACCCAGCTCACGAAAATTTAACGGCAATTTACCGGCGACTTGTACGACATCAGAGTGCAGGGCGATGTTGCGCGACTCGCAACGCGAAACAACCTCAGCGAGGGGCTGAAGGACGCCCGTTTCATTGTTTCCACCCATGACGCTCACTAGACGAGTAGTGGGTGTCAAAAGTGATTCCAACCGGTCCAATGAGACCACACCATCGGCATCTACGGGAAGCCTTACGACGGGAACCCCCCGGTTTTCCAGTTCCTGGGCGGCGCCGAGGATACTTGGGTGTTCAACAGAAGAAACGAAGAGAGTGGCATTGCAGTTGTGCCCGATTCCGAAGATTGCCAGATTATTGGCCTCGGTACCGCCACTCGTGAACACCAGGTGGTCTGCTCGCGGCGCATTCGATCGCAACCCGAGCAACTCGCCGATCCGTTCACGAGCGTTTTCAAGTACGCGCCGCGACTGCCTACCGGACGCATGTGGGCTGGAAGGGTTAACGTAGCCAGCGTGATAGCATTCTTGGATTGCCGCACAGACCTCTGGGTCAATGGGCGTGGTAGCGTTATGGTCGAGATAAATGCGTTTCATTTTGGGAGCCGCCAGGGGAGTCCCGTACATTCTGGGGATCTCCACCCAATTTGGCAACCAAAAGCCTCAAATTCACCCTTTTCGGTCAGGTGGGCAGAGGCTATGATTTGCCGGTTTTTGGAAACTCGGACGGCGGCCCATCAGGATTACGCAGAATATTTTCTTAATCGTTTTGTGTACGATTCCAACGGACTATCAAGCAGAGAAGTTTCTGACGCAAACCGCTAACCTCAAACTGTGAGGACCCACGGAACGGTCGGCGACTGGCGGAATGTTTCCGGGGCTACTGGCGGCCTGCGGCTAATGCTTCCAAGCCGACACAAAAAATACTCGTTTCCTCCTCGGTACCTGGACCTGTCATGCAACGCGAAGCACGCAGATTGTTTGTGGTCTTTCTGCTCATATGCCTGCCAGGATACGCTTTGTTTGGATTTCCCCAGGTTCAGCCATTCCGAAAGAATTTAAATAAAAACAGCCATTTGAACCTTGGTGGGTCGATGGTTTCTCCGCATGTCGCTTTCACCGCTGGACCTGCCTCAACCACGTCGCTTCAGCAGCAAGACGCAATGATTTCTGTTGGTCTGCCCCCCGTTAGCGGCAAGATCGATCCCGAAAGGCTACGATCCCTGGAACGCCGACTCCAAGAGCTTGGTGCTACGTATTACCGCTTAGAAGCCCTGGAAAACGACACATTCTACAGTTTTATTTGCGAGTTGAATTCACCGGAGACCCCATCCGGACGCAGGATCTACAACGTGTCTGGCCCACAACCCCTGGAGCTGATTGAACAGGTGTTAAAGAATCTGTGAAGATGGAATGGCCCAGGTAGCGGAATCCGGATTTCTCTGCAGTCGATTAGGCTTGTCCCAGATAACCAGTTCGTAATATTTTAGGTCCCGTGGCAACGAAGCGCAGGGGATGCACTATCGCGAACCGAGCCACACACACTTGAAGCGGTCCGGACGGATGGCAACCGCCTGATTTCACTTGATTTACGCCAAAAAGTGACGGGTTTTGAATGGCTTTTTGTTGACCTGCGATATATGTTCAAACCTCGCCCACTATCGCCTCAGGAGCAGTTACACAGTGTGGCTCACAGGTATCGCTGGCTGAAATTTTCACAAACCAGGCAGCAACAGGCTGGGCGCACCACGGGGTCTTCAGTAAGCAGTGCCCAGGGTGGGCTACGGTCTACCTGTGACCCGCGTCTACAACGCCTGGAAGCCATTTTATTTCTAGCTCGTGAACCCGTTTCAACCCGCAGGTTAAGTAAATACGCTGATTTAGCCGATGCAACCGAAGCGAGAACCCTCGTCCGTCAACTCAACCAGATTTACCAAGCCGCCGGAAGAGCATTCCAAGTGGAAGAAATCGGCGGTGGACTGCAGTTGATGACAAGGCGAGAATTTGCCCCATGGCTACACCAGCTTGGCAATGCTTTGGGGCCAACTCGTTTATCGGCACCCGCCATGGAGACCCTGGCAGTTGTCGCGTATCGGCAGCCCGTTTTGCGGGCCGAGATAGAAGCCATCCGGGGAGTTGGTTGTGGTGAGGTCCTGCGGCAGTTGATTGAACGAGATTTTGTCCGAATTGGCGGCCGTAGTGAAGAATTGGGACGACCCTATCTTTACAGCACGACGAAACGTTTTTTACAAATATTTGGTCTACGGAGCTTGGAAGATCTGCCGCGGCGAGAAATAATGCGTTCCCAAATGACGACAGATATTGCAAAAGCCGTACTTACCGAACCTGAATCGAGATCGGATTTGGATTTGAAACCTTGCGCTCAGTCGGGAAATCGAGAGAATGAGGAGGAGTCTTCCGTGACAATCGCAACGCTCAGGGAAACTGATCAAGAAGAGTTGAAAACCACGACTTTGACCTATGTCGAGCAGGCATCCAAAACTCGGGACTCCCTGGCTAGGGGCGCGGACGATGACCTAGAGGATGATGACCTAGAGGATGATGACCTAGAGGATGATGACCTAGACGACGATGACCTAGAGGATGAGGACGACGATGACCTAGAGGATGATGACGACGATGATTTAGAGGACGATGACGACGATGACCTAGAGGACGATGACGACGATGACCTAGAGGACGATGACGACGATGACCTAGAGGA
>CAJWKT010000097.1 GCA_913041665.1 uncultured Gammaproteobacteria bacterium
ATAAACTTTCTACATTTTCATTTTTTGATTCATCAATCATATCAAAAAGTTTTGGGAAACTCTCACAAAGGTTAAAGCATCTTCTACAACCGTGACAAATATCAAATACCCGACGTAACTCTGCATCGAGTTTTTCTTCGTCCAAATAATCGGGTTCGTTGAAGCGATGCGGATGGCGTGTCGGGGCCTTTAAGCCGCCTTCCATATGAAAATCCCGGGTGGATCAAATTTGAGGATAGCCGCAGCGACCACTGGGTATCACAACAGGCGGATCACACTAACCAAGAGAATCGAACGCTTTTTGGAAACGCCCAGCGTGTGATTTCTCAGCCTTTGCCAATGTCTCAAACCAATCCGCGATCTCCTCAAAATCTTCATCCCGAGCTGCCTTTGCCATTCCAGGATACATATCGGTGTACTCATGGGTCTCGCCAGCAATAGCCGCCTTAAGATTCTGGTTAGTGGGGCCAATCGGGAGGCCCGTAGCAGGATCTCCTACATCTTCTAGATACTCCAGATGCCCGTGCGCATGACCTGTTTCGCCTTCGGCTGTTGACCGAAATACGGTAGAAACATCATTGTAGCCCTCAACGTCCGCCTTAGCCGCGAAATACAAGTACCGACGATTAGCCTGAGATTCACCTGCGAAAGCATCTTTAAGATTTTGCTCTGTCTGACTGCCTTTTAAGTCCACACCGCTCTCCTCTATTAAGGTAAAAAAAAGTTTTCAATACCAGTTTAGACTAAGTCTAAACTGGTATTGAGAAGTCTGTCAACAGTTACTGATACCCCTATTTGACCAACCCCAAAACGCTGTGTACTTTGGTAAAATAAATAAGCCAAGATTTGGGAATATGCCTAACAAAGAAAGTAAAACGATTGATTTAGAGAAGAGTCTAGTAGAACTTGAAACCGTGGTCGAGCGTCTAGAAGGGGGAGAACTTAGCCTAGAACAGGCTCTCAAGGAATTTGAGCATGGCGTCAAGCTAACCCGGGAATGCCAGGCAGCCCTAAAGAAAGCGGAGCAAAGGGTGGAGATATTACTTAAAAAGACAGAGGACGCCGCACCAGAGCCTTTTAAATCAGTCGAATCAGAATAAAAAGACGAACCTTGCCATTCATACATTTTCTCTGCACTGAAACCGAATGATTAATAAAGTCCTGTAGCGCGACTACATCTACCAAGAAAGCCTAGAAGGTGATTTGGATAATAAGGATGCAAATAGTTGTGTACAGCGCTGCCATAAGATCATCCAGCATGATACCGAAACCACCTTGGACCTTCTGATCCAGATATCGAACTGGCCAGGGCTTAACAATGTCAAAAAAACGGAAAAGGATAAAAGATAAGATTAACCAACTAGTACCAGCAGGAAGTATTAAACAACTCGCCAAATAACCCACTATTTCGTCAAACACAATGGCTGGATGATCATGGTGACCAAGCTGGAGAGCGGTTTTTTCGCAAATCCAGATACCAAGAACAAAAAGGACACTCACTAGAGCCAGGCGAATCGGTACAGAGTAACCCAACAACCACCATGCTGGCAGCAGTGCAATTGCTGTGCCCGCCGTGCCAGGTGCACGAGGCAATAGCCCAGCACCAAATCCCAGAGCAAGGCAGTAAATTGGGCTCTTAAGTAGTAATACAGAGATGGGACTAGTAGTCACGACGAAAAATGTACGTAACCTCTGTTGGGCGGCGAAAACGTTTCCCCATCGCGATGGCAAGTCACTCCTTCTCCCGCAACCAATCGCCCGATACTTTGCACCGCTGTACCCACTTTATTCATCGCGCACTCCACAGCTTCAGCTTGAGCGGGTGCGGCAGTGAAACATAGCTCATAGTCATCCCCGCCACCTAAGGCATGGGCTTGAGCGGCTTCCTTTGGAAAAAGAGCAGCAAGGTCAGGAGAAAGGGGAATTCGCCCTACATCAACTACCGCACCACAATCACTTGCCTCGCAGATATGCCCCAAATCAGCCAAAAG
The DNA here is from genome assembly GCA_913041665.1 of uncultured Gammaproteobacteria bacterium. GTDB lineage: Bacteria > Pseudomonadota > Gammaproteobacteria > Steroidobacterales > Rariloculaceae > CAJWKT01. The sequence goes on from CAJWKT010000097.1 coordinate 1,992, forward strand.
ACCATCAGAAATATCAATAGCAGCGCTAGCTAAAGAGCTAAGCACGCGTCCTTCTTCGACTCGAGGCGTGGGCTTCAAAAAACGTGCAATTAGTGCCGCATGATGCGGCCCAATTTCATGGGTATTTTTTGAAAAAAACTCTAGGCCAGCTGCACTATCGCCCAAGGATCCCGTTACATACAAATCATCTCCAACCTTGCCACCACTGCGCGTCAACATACGATCGGGGTTAATCGGTCCTAGCAAATGCACTGTAACCGTTAGGGGTCCGCGAGTGAGGTCGCCACCCACAAGACTTACCCCATGCAACTTTGCAAGCTCAAATAACCCAGCCGAGAAAGCTTCTAGCCACGATTCCTGGGGGTCCGGAATAGCAAGAGCCAGCGTACACCAGCGGGGCTCCGCACCCATTGCACCGAGATCGCTCAGATTGACGGCTAGGCTTCGGTATCCAATTGCATCAGGAGGCATGTGAACAGGAAAATGGATCCCGGAAACCAGGGTATCTGTGGCAACTGCCAACGGTCCGGAAGAATTTACGACCGCCGCATCATCGCCAATACCCAATAACACATCGTCTCCTTCCGTATCAGATACGAAATACCGCTTGATAAGCTGAAACTCCTCTTGGCTCATGCTTTACTCAACTCAGACCCTCGTCCCACCTGCTTAGCCGCACTTTCTAGTACAGCGTTTATGAATCGAAAACTACCTGTCGGACCATAACGCTTGGCAAGCTCGACCGCTTCATTAATAACCACCTTCGTAGGAACTTCAAAACGGCTCTTAAACTCTGAAAGAGAAAGCAGTAATACAGCACGACTAACTGCATCTAGCTGATCGTGGTCCCAATCAGCGTGTTCTGAAATCAACGCATCCAGATCCTTAAAATCACACAAAACCGCACTAAACAGTTCACGAAAGTATGTCTGGTCAATGCGCGAAAACTCTGTTCTCGCACTGAACTGCTCCAGCAAATCATCGGATTGTTGGCCAGTTAACTGCCATTGATAGAGGGCCTGAACAAGCAGCTCACGCGCACGTTGACGGCCACGCATCGGGCGCTCAGTCTGCACCTTAACCTCCTATCTATAACCTTCAGAAACGACTCATTAGCTGCAAAAAAAATAACTAAAAATCATTACTTCCCGGGCACTGCGGTGTCCCCGCTGATTTAATCAATTTTACAGTTCTAGTCGACGCAACAGTGTGGCCATTTCTAAGGCTGAGAGCGCAGCATCGACACCCTTGTTTCCCTTGTTCCTGGCCTTCGTTTCAGGCTGCGCACGTTCCAAGGCCTGCTCTGCGGTATTCACAGTGAGCACCCCGAACCCAACTGGAATCCCATAGTCCAAGCTAACCTGAGCGATTCCCTTACTGCATTCACCAGCCACAAAATCGAAGTGGGTAGTTTCACCCCGAATTACACAACCGAGCGCAACAATAGCATCGTAGCGATTACTAGCTGCCAACTTTTTTGCCATCATAGGTATTTCAAATGCGCCAGGAACTTTTATGACCTCGATATCACTAGCATCAGCGTCATGCTTAAGAAGTGTGTCTACAGCAGCATCCAGTAGCTGGTCCACAATAAAAGGGTAGAAATAAGAAGCAATAATGGCAAAACGAAGTCCGCGGGCATTTGGCTCGCCTTCTCTGATTTTGATCTGCTTATCCATGATGCCAACTACCCACTAAAGACCTCCTCAGAAGACACATACTCCACTACTTCCAGTCCAAAACCTGAAATAGCGTGCATCTGCTTAGGAGCACTTAGTACCCGCATCCGCCTGACACCGAGCTGCCTAAGAATTTGGGCCCCAGTTCCATAGGTCCGCAACTCCGTGGCAAGATCTCGGCGAGATGCCAGCGCATTTTCTGATTGCTCTAAGCCCCGAATTGTGCTCATAAGTTCCCGGCCCGACTCCTCCTGACGGAGAATAATGACCACGCCGTGGTCTTTTTTTGCAATTAACTGCATCGCGCTCTTCAGTGGCCATCCCAAGCGGGGGTCCTGAATACCAACTACATCGCTCAACGTACCCTGCACATGAACACGCACTAGAGTTGGTGTCTGTTCGTCCAATATCCCTCGCACCAACGCTAAGTGCACATTGCGATTAACGTGATCCTCGAAACAAACCATACGAAAGGGACCCAAGTCGGTTTCAATTTGCAAATCCGCGATTTGCTCAACTGATTCTTCCTTTGCCAAACGGTAGCCAATGAGGTCGGCGATGGTGCCAATCTTTATCCCATGTTCCCGGGCAAACTTAACAAGGTCATCACGACGAGCCATGGTGCCGTCCTGATTTAATATTTCAACAATAACCGACGCGGGTTCCAGTCCGGCCAACCTGGCTAAATCGCAGCCGGCTTCCGTGTGTCCTGCCCGAGTCAACACACCACCAGGCTGAGCCATGAGGGGAAAAATATGACCCGGTTGCCGTAAATCCTCCGGACGGGCATCCGGTGCGACCGCAGCACGCACTGTGCGAGCTCGATCGTGAGCTGAAATCCCGGTGGTAATCCCTTCAGCGCACTCGATAGAAACGGTGAAATTAGTTGCGCCACGGCGGTTGGTATCGCTGACCATTAAAGGTAACCGCAGCTGCTCACACCGACCCCGCGTAAGTGTTAAGCATATGAGTCCACGCCCGTACTGAGCCATGAAGTTGATATCTTCAGCGCGGGCCTTGGAAGCGGCCATTATAATGTCGCCCTCATTCTCCCGATCTTCGTCGTCAAGAATAACCACCATCTTCCCTTCACGAAGATCAGCAATAATATCTTCAACGCTATTCATATCCGACCCACTCGCTTTGGTTCTTGGATTTATCGTCATAGCTTTTAGGTAACTCCAGAGCAGTAACTCTCGGCACAACACAAAACGTGTAGGCCCTCTAGCTTAAATATAGACTCATCTTATTACTATGTATCGCAATTATACCGGGGCTCACAATGCAAGGACTGCATAGCCTTCAAAATTCTTAACTGGCCAAGGCAGTAAATTGCTTGCTAATCGTAACGCTCTTCTTCCGGCTGTTCTGCCGACTCACCACCAGCAGGTGCAACGGCACTGCCATGGAACTCGGTGATCGGACCCTTTGGGGACAGATCCTTACCGGAGAGACCCGGGTAATCAGGCGCCCAGCGCAGCGGCGACCAGCCGTTGTAGCTATTTTGGTGGTCCGGATTTGAGGTAATCAGAGTCTTCACGATCTGGCCACTCCAGGTTACCGGGTTGACGTATTCCCACACGACATCCCCCGCCGGAGTGACCTCCACCATACGACCCACCCTGGCTAACTGAACCAACGTATTGCCGTTGGGAAATCGCTGTACCGCTGAGCCATGGTGGCTATTGAAACCGTCAGTCGTGTGGTACATGGAAAGAATCTGTCTGGAGAACAACCGGGTCGCACGTGGCCCCTGCGAGATTTTTGTTCCCGGCATGACCTCTGTATAGCCGGCCTCCGGGGGATTGACATAGTGTCCTGTGTCCACACCATTGGCATCCAGATAAGGATTGAGCTCCAGGAATTCCGACTGGGGATCGGAGTCTCCCTGGCCTCGGGGAACCGTCAAACCATTGTTGAACAGGAGAAGATTGCCGGCACCGGGAAGTCCATCCTCGATCCACTGAATATCGTGGTTACCGCCGATCTGCTTGTGTCCTGAGTACTCCTGCAGTAGCCAGTTCTTTTTCGCATAGTACGGGTACTCACCCTGGCCGTAGTTTGCAGGATTCCCGAATCGGTAGAGAAAATCACCCGCCTCGCTGGCTGCAAGCCGGTGGCTCTCCTCCGGATTACCAGCCACAAACGTTCCGTCATGGTCGATGATGTAGATTTCATGGGCCCGGTTTGAGCTTATGGCGAGATGGCCAGTTTTTGGGTTGTAGTTGATCGCATTGCTATGCTGATAATCTGGTGAGACCGCACCATAGTTGATATTGAGCCGGTGCGGATAATCCTGAATGGTTTTTCCTTCACCCACGTAGTTTGCCTTTGAGCTGTCAACGTCCTGGACAAGATGGTCACGGAACCTCCACTCCCAAATGACCGTGCCATTGCTATCTACCTCCACAACGGTATCCATCTCAGCGCCATCATAGCTATCTGCAAAACCAGGGTCGGCACCAAGTGTGATCGCCTCATCGTGACTAAGGGATGCGTTGGCAATATAGAGGACCGTGTAGTCGTCCAGTTCGGCGTTATAAATTCTTTGGAAATCATGGTGCGGCTGATAGTCCTCACGCTGCTCGGTGTACTCCCAGAGCTTTTTACCGTCCCAATCCATCACCACGAATGTACGGGTCCCGATTGAGCCGAATACCGTCCCGTCCTCCTGAAGATAAGCGTCATTCAATTCTGGGAAATACTGAACAACCTGACCGGCCATATCAATGAGATAGACCCCGCTGACCCGTTGCGGTTTAACAAAGGTGTACCCTGAAAATGCCCTATGCGGGTCCCAGTAGACCAACTCCGTGGGCCCGCGGGAGGCTTCGTAAGCAAATACATAACTTGCGGCAAAAGCCACGATACCAACGATCAATGCACCCCATCTCATTATGTGTCTTCTCATTTTTTCGTCATTCCTTGTAATCCTTACAACGTACTTTCGGTTGAGGCCCATTCCTCGAGAGTGCACTCGTAACGACCAACTTCTTCCCCGGGCTTCCAGACAAAATAGGCATCCCAAACGAATGGTTCAACCAGGGCTGCCGGTTCATCCACGGTCAACACGTAACCGAGCCGATTACCGTTGTCTTCCGCGGTAAACCGCTCGTTAATCATGACGTTCTCAGTCTGCAACACACCGACACGGTCAAAGTACGGCCAACTGACCCGGAAAGTGTCTACGACGAGCGTCTCACCCTCCCAATGCCCAACGGAGTAGCCATGATGAGAAGGTTCCATGTTCGCTAGATCTGGAAATTCACTACCCACATGAATCTTTCGCACCACATCGAACTCCTCAAATCGTAATTCGATATCTTCACCAACCTGAACAAACTCCATTGGGTAAGGATTGCCCATGAGGGCTGGCATCCCAGGGGCAACACACTCGATTAGCGGGTTGTCCGCAATGTCATCCCACTTAGCCGCCATTGCTGCCGCAGACTCATTTACCTTGTAATTCGGAGGGCCAAGGAGGTCCGCGAAATACCAGGCCCTGGTACCTTGACTCCAGACACGAAAGATCCCGTTTCCTCGCGCCGCAGCAATTTTTGCAGCATCGGCAACCCAGCTTTCAGCACCGATCACGGTATTCGACCATCGGGGCTCTCTTATGCGCCCGACCAGCAGTTCCGTGCCATTGGCCAGTAATACATGATGCATCTGGAGATACTGATCCCTGCGTGTAGATGGCGAACCCGCTACCCGCACCATGTCACCGACTGACATTTCGTCACCGGTCAGGCCATGGCGGCGTTGTGCGCTGACAGCACTGCCCTCAAGATTCCAGGTAAGTACAGTACCGGCCTCACCGGTACTGGTCACCTCCAGCAACACGTGGGGATTTTGCCATGAA
>CAJWKT010000098.1 GCA_913041665.1 uncultured Gammaproteobacteria bacterium
TGATCGTGGATTCACCGAGGCCTGGGCCGGTAGACTCCGTGGTTCCAGAATTCTGTGATTTCTAATGTCGTTCTGTAACCGAGCGATTCCAGTCCTTGTAGAGCCATGAGTCCGCGAAAATCTTCCAGAACTGTGATGGGTTGATTCATCAGAGCCTGGTACGTGTCCACTAGCCCGGCTGTAGTGAGATAGACTTGGCGGTAGTCGCCCCACAGTTGCTTCAGGGCCGGATAGTGCTCGTGCAGCTCGCTCACTGTACGCACCACAAGCCCCATGTCCGTCGTCACGAATGGAGTGACGTAGCTGAGGTTGTAAAATGGAATTTTGTCCGGGTGAAATGATGTCGTGATGATTCCGATGTCCGCCAGACCATACTGAATAGCCTCAAAAGCGCCACCGGGCCGCGCCACGCTACCAAATGGAGTATTCCAGTCGATCGCATAGGTGCGTGTGGCGGCAAGCTGGCGATCCGCCTCAGGGATAAAGTGGGTAAGGAACGTCTCTATCCATAACGCAGTAGGTGGATAGCCACTGACCGCCGTTATCGGAATAATTTGCTGAGCTGTCGTGCCGGCGCTGCATAGTAGCAACAGCAAGCACAGATTAGCCAAAGAGCGCGGGCAGCAACTGAGTTTCGATACCACGCCTTAAGCACCTGGTACCCTATTATTCCGTCGGTACGAGCGAATAACGGCCGTCGGCAGCCAGGCATTCAACCTCGGGCAGACCAAGCTCTCGCTTCACCATGTTCGCGCCCTGTACGAGCGATGCCATCTTGTAGCGGGCATGCCGACGGCTCATGCCTTCTCGTCCCATCCCGCAGTCCGAGCAGAGAATCAGGCGCTCGGCCGGGATGTGCTGCAGTGTCTCTCGGATTCGTTCGGCAATCTCTACCGGATTCTCGACTTGCAAGGAATGATGATCGATCATTCCGATGGCGATTTTCTTCTCGGTAATGATTTTACCGATAGCGGGGACGTCCCTCATGCCCGAGCTGCACGATTCGAACGTAACAACATCCGCGTCGACTTGATTGTAGAATTCCAGTGCTGGCTCGTAACTCTGGGCTTCTTTAAACATACGCTGTTGTGAGGGATTGCCCCAGCACGTGTGACACCAGACTTCGGTCTTATCGCGCAAATCCTTAGTCGTGTTATCGAAGACCTTTACCATATCACCCATGTCGTGCTTGCCGAAAACCTTCCCCCGCACGGGGATCATATGGATTGAAGGCTCTTCGAGTTGGATGACCGGGCAGCCGGCATCGGCGAGCTCATTTAGCTCTTCGTTGAGCGCGTTGCTTAACGCCATGATTCGTTCAAAAGGGTCCTTGTAGTAGGTATCGTCTACGGCAGCAGCCAGGATATCCGGGGTCACTGTTCCGAACTTGACCGGTTTCGTCGTTAACCGCTGGGCCGTCTTCCACATCGCCGTGTACTGCAGATCACCCCGACCGATGGGTCCGATGACCCTGGGCATGACCCGAGCTTCCAGATAGTCATGGAGTATGTGGCCTGGGGGAAAAGCGACGCCACCGGTCCGCATAATGGCGGGCTGAGGATTGTTCCTTTCAAAACCCTCCATGTGAAACAGTGGATAGCTTGTCCAACTCTGACCACCTACCTCCTCGTCGTAATGGGCGTCACCGTCCGTACAGATATCGAGGCCCGCAATCTCCTGATCTCGTAGATGTACGGCGACCGCATCCGTGTATTGCTCGCGATAACGTGAGTTCATCATGGAACGAAGGAAAGTATTCGAGCCGAGGTTCTCCGTAAACCAACTTGGCCTAGGCAGCGAGCCGATGATCGTCGTTGGAAGCGTGAGGTCAGTGGTTGCTTTAAACATTCTTTGAAATTCCTCGATTACATTTTTAAAGATAGTCGCTCACATACGTTATTTGAGTTGCCTTGAGCGAGGCGAGTTCTCATCGAAAAGATTCTTAAGGAATACCATACCGATACATGGGTAGTACCCCAAGCAATCACCCCCTAGAGGCTCTCGAATTCAATTCTATCTAGACGGGGCGAGATTCTCCCAAAAAGGGGCTAGAAATATGCGCCAGTCTGCATATTAACCGTTAACCGACGGTTGCTTTCGGCCAAAAGCGGACGTTGATTAACCGTTAACGATCATTATATCCGCCGACGCGGTTGTCGTACGCATGCATCCCGAACGCGGCGGGCGTGGGGGGGTTCCCTTATGGTATCTTTGGGGTATACAGGAACTGGAACATTAAAGTCGTAAGACAGAGCCAGTCTCCATACTAGTTGCATAGAAATAGTTTAACGATGAGAAAACTAAAGAGCTTTACACTCCTCAATCTCCACAGAGATCTACGAGAGGATTCAGGGTGAATAGAAAACACTCTGTGAGGTGCTTTTTTCCAAAAATAGCAATTTTAGTCGGTGTTTTTGTTAGTTTTTTGACGCCACTCTCTGCACAGTGGCCGCCCTATTCAACCCCTGGAGCCCCTAGAACGGCTGATGGAGAGGTCGATCTCGAGGGGCCGGTGCCAAGGACGGCCGACGGTAAGCCGGATCTTTCCGGAATTTGGGCGTTCATGCGGCGCGGTGAGAGTGGCGAGCAAGGACGACCCGTAGGAGAGCCTGTTGAGCCCTCGCCAGGAGCGCCACCGTTCACAAATTTCTGGGATATCGGCTTTGGATTCGAAGGCGGTCTGCCTTTTCGGCCGTGGGCCAGGGAGTTATGGGAACAGCGCATGGCGGAAAACTCAAAAGACAATCCCGACGGCTATTGTCTCCCTTTAGGCCACATGCAATTTCACACGCACCTTCAGCCGAGAAAAATGATCCAAACCCCAGAGGTGATTGTCATCCTCTACGAAGCCAGTGCAGGCATCCGGCAGATCTTCACGGACGGAAGGCCTTTGCCGGACAATGACCCGCTACCGTGGTGGTATGGCTATTCGGTTGGATCGTGGGAGGGCGACACGTTGGTGGTGGAGACGACTCATCTGCGTGACGATGGGTGGATCGATTACAACGGTAGCCCACTGACCGATGAGGCGACAATCACCGAACGTTTCCGACGACTAAACTACGGAAGCATGGAAATCGACGTGACCATCGATGATCCGAAGGCGTACACCGAACCGTTCACTGTCAGGGTAGAGCAACGCATCATGCTCGATACGAACCTGATCGAGTGGGTCTGTGAAAACGAGAAATCTACGCGTTACTTCGATCCGTGAGTGATTTATCTGATAATCGGCCGGTGTTGTGACGTACATCTACGGAGTGGGTTCTATGAAAGTCAGGCCTTTACTCTTTCGGGCAATCATCGGAGTGATTTTAGCTCCAGCCACGCTTTTCGCCCACCATAATTTTAGGGCGGAGTTCGACTCTGATCAGCCGATTAAAGTCACGGGCATAGTAACAAAAGTCGAATGGACAAATCCCCACGCACGATTCTACGTCAACGTGGAAGATGACACCGGCGAAATAGTTAATTGGGACTTCGAGCTCGCTAGCCCCAATATACTGTTCAGGCGGGGTTGGAAGAGGGACTCACTGAAACCAGGAGATGTGGTCACTGTGACCGCGTTGCGCGCTAGAAACAGTCCGTATGTAGCGAACACCAACACAGTCACTCTCGGAGACGGCCAGCGGGTGTTTTCCACTCTAACCTCGCCGCGAGAATAGCGGCCGGATTTGAGCTGTCTTGAGAGAAACGCCATTGTGCTCGCGAGGGTACTACGTCCTCCGTTTCTGCTATTTATCTTCCCTGTACAATTCCAGGTGACCCACAGGAATCCTTATGACCCAGAAAACAATGATAGAAGACAACAACAAAAGCGTGCCCTCCCAGGAGGCAGAGTTCTGGAACAACGAGGGCGGCAAGATGTGGACGGAGAACGTTGAGCGCACTCACTCCCTACTTGCCCCGCTAAGCGAGGTACTCATCCGGAGGGCTGCACCGACTGCGGGCGAAACAGTACTTGACATCGGGTGTGGTGCTGGCGAAACCACCCTAGAAATTACAAAAAGAGTCGGCGCAACCGGTCGTGTCGTGGGTGTAGATGTTTCCGAAATGATTTTGGATTTAGCCAAACAACTGAGCCCTGTCCCGGAGAATTTGCGGTTCGATTTATTGGACGCTGGCACAGCGGATCTCGGTGAAAACATATACGACCTCTGTTTTTCACGTTTTGGGGTCATGTTTTTTGAAAAACCTAAGTCAGCATTCAAAAACTTTTACCGGGCGCTAAAAAGTGATGGTCGCCTGGTTGCGCTATGCTGGCGGACACCATCTGAAAATCCCTGGATAGCCCAACCTGTTGCTGCTGCTGAGGAGATTCTGCTGTCGGGTTCCGGTGAAAAACCTGACCCCAGGGCGCCCGGGCCTTTCTCGCTTGCAGACCCTGACTGGATTCACGAGGTACTTAAATCAGCTGGGTTTAAGAATATCTCACTGGAGGGCGTGGACCAAAAAATGCCACTCGGTAAAATGGACGATGCCGTGGCTTACATGATGCGAATGGGCCCGGCCGTTGCAGAGATAGCAAGCGCCAGTGAAGCCCAGCGTACAGCCATCGATATGGCAATCCGCAAAGCTCTTAGCGAATTTGATACTCCTGAAGGCGTAATGGGTCCCTGTGCGACCTGGGTAATTTCTGCGCAACCATAATTTATTCGAATGATATTTTCTAGATTAACCGCTGGCCCAAAATGAGAGTCTCAAAAGGATATTGGTTCTGGGGTCAATTTGACGAATCCTCGACACAAGAACTGACTGAACTTCAAGCCCAGGCAGGACGTTTTCTTCAGGGCCCGACTTTCGATATTCATTTGACCCTGGCAGGTCCAATGGGGGAGATAGACAACAACATTGTGGATCTTTTTTTCAGCCTGAAAGAACAACTCCATGAAGTCGAAGTGCAGTGTGTGAACTATGGTTGCAGGGAAAAATATTACCAGTCGTTGTTTATAGAAGTATTAAAATCTGAAAAACTAACCGAACTAAAAAACTTATTAGATAAAACGTTTGCATTAGAACCAAGACATTTTTTTCCGCATATCAGTTTGTTTTATGGGGAAGAGCAAGAGTCAAAGAAGAATTCTGTTATCTCTCAACTTCCGAAAGTACCAAACAAGGCCTGCCTAAAAAAAGTTTCCCTTGTAAAGGTTGATGAGGAAGTTGAGCTGTGGAAAGTCATTCATCAAATCGAGATAGGTTGAATTATGAATAAAAAAAGGGACCCCCTGGCCAGCATCCTTGAGGGAAAATCACCTAAAGACATCAATGAACTTAGGACGATGCTGGAACAAGGCATGGATGCGGCGGGCGCAAATGATGATCTTCCGGTAATAGGTGATTTCCGTAGCGGGATAGAAATTGCAAAAAAAGACAACAGGGTACTAAGTACGGATATTCATAGCCCACAAGGGGAGGGGCCTTTTCCCGTTTTAGTCTATTTTCACGGTGGAGGCTGGTTTGCCGGTAGCCCTAAGAGCCATAGAAAAATATGCCACCGGTTCGCAGAGGCTGGTTATCTTGTCTTTAACGTAGATTACGCTCTGGCCCCGGAAAACCCTTTTCCTGAAGGCTTCAACGATTGCATGGAAGCCATCCGGTGGGTTTTTGGGCACTGCAATGAATTCGGCGGAGACCCTACCAGGTTATCTGTGGGGGGAGATTCGGCCGGTGGAAATTTGACGGCAGCAGCAGCAGCAGCCTTGGCCGATGATGATGAGGTGAGCATACAAAGCATATTGCTGATTTATGCGGTGGTTGACTTTGCTGGACTGGCGGTTACTGAAGGGGATCAGGCTGAAATTCGAGGCGTTGATCTAATGTCGGAAATGATGATTAGTTCCTATCTAGGCGCGGACCGAAACAGAGCCCTCTTTCACCATCCCCAGATAAGCCCTATCCACGCGGCAGAAAAATTTCCTCCCACCCATATACTTTGTGGAACCGACGACGGACTTATGGCGAGTTCAAAAGCTTTGGCCCAAAAATTGAGGGAATCCGGCATAGAGTGCGAAGAGTTTTACTATGAGGGTATGCCTCACGGTTTTTTGCATTTTGAAGAAATGTTTTCTGAAGCGACCCAGGCAATAAAAAGAATGACCGATTTTTTGGCTAGATTTTCTTAGGGAAATGTTTTCGGTAGCAGAGGAATCATGTAATCGAGCTGCAAAGAGGCGCAGTTGGTTACGAATAATGCACGCTTAAGTGATTAATCTATAAGGATTAAAAATTTCTTTTTCCCGCATTGTAGGGCCTGCAATCTCGAGATAGAATACTTTCCAGATAGGCGTACAATTACCTCAGGTAAAAAAAAATAAGCATAATACACACTTATCATATGAGGATAAGATCACATTGTTTGCTTGGCTGGGTCTGACTGGATCGCCTTGACGGCGGAGGATCGATTATGAAGTGGGAGATGGATCAAATGTTAAAACGAGTACAACTGAATATAGGCAGGATACCCTTACTCTCAAAAGGAAGGGCTTTACTGTTGGTCCTGGCCGTTTTTGCAATCAGCGCTTGCGGAGGCGGCGGAGGTGGTGGCTCTACGCCAACACCCACGCCGGTACCCACGCCTACACCCACGCCTACACCCACGCCAACGCCCACACCTACACCCTCACCTGATACTTCAATTGCGGGTCTTGCGCTGCCGAGCGAAATTGATCTTGTGGAGACACAATAATGAATAGGGGAGCAACTATGAGAACTTTCAGACAACTTCTGTTCGTGCTCTCCCTCATGGTGGGGACGGTATGTGCACAAACAGCATTCCAAGATGATTCGGTGAATTTCTATGTTTCAGACAATGGAACGAATGATGCGCTTGTGCAGGTCAATAAGCTCATCTGCTACATGAATGCGATGGCGCCGGAAAAAATGGTCAACCGGGGCGCGTACGTGGCCAGCATATATGAAGATGAGTGTGACGAAGATGATATGTCGGCTTCAGACCAGGCGGCGGCTAAACCAACATCTGCACAAACAGCGAGCAATGCAGGCTCTTCGAGCGGATCGGGCGCTAACAGAGAAGAGAGGGAGGTTATGTCATCTGTTATTGAGGTGACGCGTGCGGATGAAAATTCCCCCATGATCGCAAAAGTCTGGGTCGAATCCCCAGGAGAGGCAGCTGACCCCGAGGATGAGATGTCTTCGGCCTTTCCACCGATGTTGATTTATGTCAAGGGAACCCAAAGCGCGGCTCCGTCGGCCACGGCCCGATTTGGCGAATTTAAAATGGAAATGAGCTACACACTGGCAGAGGCTTTCGCACCGCCCGGTGGGCCATCAATGCCTGCCGGAACGGGTATTGGGGGTGCCTATCTCAGTGCTTCGGCAGACTCAGTGGTGTTCAAAGATGAGATGATGATGGCCCCGCCTTCAGGACTCACGGCGACCTTCAGCGGCAGTACTATCTC
>CAJWKT010000099.1 GCA_913041665.1 uncultured Gammaproteobacteria bacterium
TTAACCAAAAAATGACCCAAAAAATGTTCTATCAAGTCGTTTTGATCATTATTTTTTTAGTCGGACTTAAGCTAATCTGGGATGGGTTAAGTAGCACACTGAACTAATGATCACTTCTACTGGAATCTGGCGACCTTTGCTTAGTCGACGATGCTGGTGGCCAACTGGTGCGTTATTACTTATACAATCATTTACAGTAAGTTCAGAAACGATCCGATTAACTATTGCCGGGCCTCAATCAGCTAATCTACCTTGGATCGGTGTACAACAAACTCTGATTGTGCCGGAATCAAATCGAAGGCTCCGGGCCATGGGAAGTGACTACGAAATCCAATGGAGGGAAGCCTATGGAGGTTCACTCTACAAAATTGGAAATACATTAGAGGCAATTGAAATTGGGCTAACGGACCTTGGTTGGGTAGGTACGCTTTGGGAGCCCTCAAAAATGCCCTTACAAAATGTGACTTATTACACGCCCTTTGTAAGCGATGACCTGCCATCAATGGTAGAAATCTTTAACGAGTTGCATGATCGCATACCCGCACTAGCCGAAGCCTGGCACAAGCAAAACCAGGTTCTACTTGGTGTCAGCGGGGTAGAAACTTATCACCTCATGACAACCTTTCCGGTTAGGGTCATGGAAGACCTGAGAGGTAGAAAAATCCTTGCTCCTGGTCCTTCAGCGACCTGGCTCGGCGGAACGGGAGCTGTTGCAGTCAATGGAGGGCTATCCACCTACTATACGCAGATCAGGACGGGGGTCGCTGATGGCGCCCTCACCATTCTCAGTGGTGCCTATCCATATCGGATTCACGAAGTGGCGCCCTACGTAACATTGGTTGGAATTGGCGCACAGCTCAATGGAGGGATTGCCGCAAATAAAAATACCTGGGAAAAACTGCCACAAGAGGTGAGGCAAGTCCTGGCAAAACTGGGCCGTGAGTACAGCCATACCATGACCGTAGAGGTTATGGAGCGCTACGAGCAAGCTTTAGTCGCTATGCGAACTGAAGGAGCCACCATTACTGATTTTAATCCCAGGGAGAAAAAAAGATGGATCAATAACCTCCCCAATATTGGGGGACAGTGGGTCGAAGCTACTGAAAAACGAGGACACCCGGCTCGCGAAATTCTCGATGCCTACATGGAGGCTATCCGAGCACGAGGCTATCAACCGCTCAAAAACTGGGACCAGCCTAATTTAGATATATCTCCACCGAACGGTGACAAGTAATCAGAATGCGTCACTTTCACCAAAAAACTCCCATCCGCCTAGCAGAACATTTTTTTAGCCTCATTCAGTGGATGAACGGCGCGGGAGTGATATGGGTGTTCATGCTGATGTTTTTCATTTGCGCAGATATCACAGGCCGCACTCTCTTCGATTTCCCTCTTCAGGGTGTACCCGAAATCGTTTCTTTTTCCCTAACTGCCTGTGTTTTTTTGCAATTGGCTTTTGCGGCACAAAATTCACGCCTGACTCAAGTCGAATTTTTATTTGAGCGGATCCAAAAAAACAAGCCACGGAGCGCACAAGGTCTCCAGCTATTTTTTTCTACTGCAGGCTGCTTTATATTTACTGTAATCGCACTCGGAGCATGGCCAGATTTCTCCAGGGCATTTCGCACAAATGAATTCGCAGGCGTCGAGGGTATTTACACTTTCCCGGTGTGGCCCATCAAGCTGGTCGTTTTTTTAGGAGCAGCAGTCGCAGCTCTAGGTTACCTGTGCCAACTGATACCGCAAGCTTGCAAAAATAAAGACAGAAATTCCCTTAATGCCGAGAAGTGGATTGTTTTGTTTGGCATTATCGGGCTCTGCGCCCTAATCCTTACCGCAACCTGGGAAGCAGATTTTAATGATCGTACTGTTGGAATTATTGCCATCACTGCGGTATTAATACTAATTCTACTAGGGATGCCAATAGCGATTGCGCTGCTCTTAATTGGATTTGCAGGACTCGGGCTGTTGAAAAAAGACTTCGGCATCGCTACCGATACCTTGTCCCTAGCCTCACAAGGTACTGTGTCAGAGTATGTCTTTGCTACTGTTCCGTTATTCGTGCTCATGGGACTTTTTGTTAGCGTATCGGAAATAGGGCAAGATGCCTTCAAGGTAGCACAGCGAGCCTTCGGCAAAATTCGCGGCGGACTTGGTGTAGCGACTGTGGCGGCAAATGCGATCTTCGCAGCCATAACAGGTATTTCAATTGCCTCAGCTGCTATTTTTTCAAAGATTGCAGTACCTGAAATGGTGAAACGGGGTTACACGCCTAGGTTTTCAGTTGGCCTCACAGCTGGTTCTTCTGTCCTGGGTATGCTTATCCCTCCAAGCCTACTTCTAATCATTTATGGTGTTATCGCAGAAGTCTCTATTGGGGCGCTCTTTATTGCGGCAATAGTGCCCGGGATCTTACTTGCCTTTGCCCTTGCCCTTGGAACAGTACTCATGGCTTGGCTATGGCCAGGGTTTGTTGGAAATGTCGTGCCCGAAGAACACAGCAAAATGCCTCCCGGGCATCCAAATGCCTCCTTTTCCGTACTGCCAGTGTTCCTTCTGATTACTCTAGTACTAGGAGGTATCTATGGAGGAATCTTCACGCCCACCGAGGCGGGGGCAGCGGGTGCATTCGGGGCTATGTGCGTCGCGCTTGCCAGGCGGCATCTGACCTGGAAAAAATTATGGGTAGTCATTGGTGAAACTGGCCAAATTACAGTGACAATACTTTTTCTGATCATTAGCGCAAGCACGTTCAGCAGGATGCTGACATTGACTGGACTGCCCAGTGACATGGCCGCCTATTTAGGAGGGATAGGGCTTGGCCTCGGGGGTTTTCTGGCCGGTTACCTGTTACTGCTAATACTTTTAGGAACTGTATTAGACTCAACGTCAATTCTGCTGATATTGCTACCCCTGGTATTACCAGCGGTAACCGAGCTCGGCGGAAACCTGGTCTGGTTTGGAATCGTAACAGTCATTGGTGTTGAAATTGGACTCTTAACACCACCATTGGGGCTAAGTGTTTATGTCATCAAGACAAGCCTAGACGACAAAGATATCAGCCTCGGTACGATATTTTCCGGTTCATTCCCGTTTGTGCTGATCACGCTGACCGTAACTATTATACTGATGGCATTTCCTGAGCTCAGTTTGCTTTTTCTTTAATTTGCGTCAATAGGGGCAGAACAATGTTGAGTCAAAAACATTTCAAGCTATTCGGATGGCTAGGTCCTGTAATCGTTGGTGTTTTTATAGCTCCAAATTTTGGGGCGGCGCAAAACGTCTTCACGCACGTACATTTACGAGTTCCCGATACGGCGGAAGCAGGTAACTGGTACCACGCTGTTTTTGGCGGCGAACTGCGTGAAATCGGGCCCGGGGCCGCAATCCGCTATCACAACGGGTTTGTAGGGACCATGGATAATGAAGGTGGTGCACTACCGAGCACCGGTGGCGTTTTCAATCATATTGGTATCGGTGTTGCAGATGTGCGGGCCACAGTCGAAACGGCTCGCAAGATGGGTGCTACGATCGAGGAAGAGCCACGGCAGGGCGTAACAGCCCAGACCATTGCCTTCATCGTGGACCCATGGGGAACACGCTTCGAGTTGCTTGAGGATCCCCAGTATCCGGGTATTAATCATGTACACATGATGACAACTGAGCCCGATGAGATGCGGGACTGGTTCCTTGATGTTTTTGGCGGTCAGGATATCCCGGAACGAGGAAGGGGCAACTTTCACACGATTCTTTACGGTAATGTCTGGGTACACATCACGAGATCAGAAGAGCCAACAGCTCCCAGCAGGTACCGCACGGCAGATCACATAGGTTTTCGAGTTGCCAGTCTTGATGAATTCACTGTGTTACTGGAAGCCTCAGGGTATGAAGCCTACCTGCGGCGGCCGAATCCGCCAGGCTCAGACCTGGTATTTCTTGAAGGCGCAGGCGGAATCCACGTCGAGATCGCCGAGGCGCGATAGAGGGATCACTCCTGACTTTAAAAAACAGCCTTCTACGGGCTAATTTCTTCTCCATCGGCCGTTTTGAGGCTCTGGTAGTGAAGTGAGTTGGATTTGTTCCGGGCAGGGTTACCCGAAATTGTAAGAAAGGTGCCAACCTTGATCGTCTCCTTTGTCCAGCCACGCCGGGCTAAGACATTTGGGCCACTTCCTTCGGCCATCCATTCCGTAATCTCACCTTCATCATTGGTTACATCAAGATAGATCCGGGTATGAGGATTTTGAAACCACCATTCTTTGACAACCCCCTCTATAACAACCGTCTCTTCGACTACAAAGTGAGCGGCAAAAGAATGATGTGCGCAAGCTATGCCAGCCACTAAAAATAATCCAGTGATCCCAAATACCATAAGGCTTTTTTGCGTCATAAAAAATATCTCAACGGTTAGCTCTCTCCGGGGTGCAGTCGTACACATCTACCCTGTAAGGCGCCGGCCCATAGAAACTTGCTCCGGTCAAAGCACTTTTAAAGTACTCGGCGTCTTCCGCTACCCATTCAAGTTCAAGTATTTTTTCCTCCCGGTTCAGTGTTAAGCGTTCCACGGTGTGTAACGCATCACTATGAAGTATCCCGGGGTGGGGAGTCAAAACGCCAGGAATGTAACCTATAGTGTCAATTACCAGCGTAGAGTCCTCATACCACCCCACCGAGTGGCCATACCTGCGTGGTACCAAAACCTCTGGATGCTCGCGTGCCAAATACACTTCCCTGACCGTATCCATGTACTCATGGCGGATGATGATACGGTCTTCAAGTTGGTCAATCTCTGTGGGCGTGCCTGGCTCACTCCAAGCACGTGTGATGCTGGCTGCGCTGCACTCAAAGGATGGATCATTAAATCGATCATCGTAGGTCGCCTGCGCTTCAAGCCCTGCCGCGGTTAAAAACTCTGCCCCGGGCAGTCGAGAGCCGGGGCCGGGGCCCCGCTGTCCCCGACTCCTATCTCTGACCCAGGGGCCCGCAAGATTCGGGGTACCATCGGCTAAAATAGCGAATCGCTGATCTAGGTCATCAATGAAAGGATCTGCGATCCCTCCTCCCCGGTTAATGACGGTCCCATCAGCTAGCACACCAGAATTGAAAGAACAGCCCAGGGGGTCTCGTCGTGCCGCAATCCCCATCACGGAGACCCCTTGGCCCACAGTGAAAGTGTTTTCGGTCCATCCCAAACGCCGTAAAGTGTTTGCCGTTTGCATTTCACACGCCCAAACTGCTGATTCACCGTCCCCATCCGTTACCTGAATGTGAAGAAACGCATGTGGGTTCACAAACTCGAACTCTGTAACCATACCTTCGATTGTGATCGGCTGATCCCGATCATAGTGCGGGGCACTGGAATGGTGCGCATTTGTTGTGCCGAGCACTAGGACAAGGCCAACCGCTAAAATCTGATAGCTAAAAATCTTCATAACTTTATTTTTTTCCTCAAGGTCGCTCACGAAGTATGCACTCGAAGCCCAGTAACTGACCATCGTACGGATTCCAAATTTTCTGTACGACCCATGGCCTGGACAACATCACCGGATCTGTAACAACCAAGTCCATCACCAGCTGGCTCCTTGCATTGAGATAGTAGTACTCGACGGTACTAGCAGACTCACTAGTCCAAAAAAACTGCCGGGACATATTGAGTCCTTCCGAAAGATGGGTGGTTTCAACCACTAGCTTCGAATCCTCAGTGTAAGCCAGAGGATAACCCATAGGTGTCAGCGGAGTAGCCGCTGATACGCCTTCGCCATTCAATGAAAACCTCCTGGTGATAGCCCACTCCTCATATACAATCACTACCTGGCCTTCATCCTGCTCAATCCGGATGGGATAAGGACTCAAGATTTGCCTTACAAGCCCAGGCTGTTCGCAGCGCACAGCCGGATCATCAACAGGATCAAAATTAGCCATTCGTTCCCGCCCAAAATTCGTTAACAAAAGCGGGCCCGCAGAGATACCCATACCCCCTCCACCTCCTGTGCCGACACCCATTCCGCTCACAAGTGGGGGCTGAATAGTGTCCGGCAACGGCGGAGCTGGTGCCCCTTGCCACCAAACGCCCGAGAGATCCGGTACCTGACCAAGAGCTACTTGAGCAAAAAAAACTGATTGAGCCGCGATCCAAGTCCAACCAATACTTCTAATAATTTTTTGATTCATAAATTCAGATGAGCATTTTATGCAATTCTCCACGATCGGCTAACAAGCACTACAGCAAACCCTATAAGCAGGCCTATTAGATCTGTGAGAAAACCTTGGCTTAACAATAAAATTCCCGCGACCGCAGCTAACAGTCTGCTCCACAGAGGCAGGGGCACAGCAAGATAACCTACGATGGCCGTCGCGAGAAAATATATCCCCACTATCCCCGTACCAATACTCATACTGACTTCCCAAACCGAACCCTGAGCAAGCAATCCTGGGCCAAAAAAGAATGCGAACGGTAAAAGATAGCAAACCGACCCGTAACGGAACGCCGTCCACCCAACCTGATTAATATCTGCATGTGCCACACCGGCCGCTACGTAGGAAGCTAATGCAACCGGGGGTGTAATGGTTGAAACGCATCCGAAAAAAAATACAAACATATGAGCTGTCAACAGGGGAACCCCAAGATCTGCAAGAGCTGGTGCCACCACTGTTGCCAGAATTAAGTAAGCGGCGGTAGTAGGTAAGCCCATGCCGAGTATGATGGCCGTCAACATGGTCAATAACAATGCAATGATTGGCACACCACCCGAAAGAGAAATGATGGATGCTGATAATTTAGAGCCGAGACCGGTCATCGATAATATTGCCGAAATGATACCGGCAGCTGCACATGCAGCAGAGATCGGAATTGCCGCCCTTACCCCATTAGCGATAGCCCTCGCTGTCTTGTCTAAAAATGCCCTGGAAAATTCACGGGTAATGCAGAGATAAATAATGACAAGAATAACAATAGCGTAAAAGGAAGCCTTCACTGGTGAATAGCCCATGATCATAAGTGCTACCAGCGTAAAGAAGGGAACAAAAAAAGGTGCGCCCTCGCGTAAACCCCTATTAAGTGAAATTTTCTTTTCAGTGGATTTGGCGAGTGGCTCTATCCCGCTTTTGAGTGCCTGCAAGTGCACCACAAACAAAAGGGAACAGAAAAAAAGCAGAGCGGGTACCACCGCAGCCTTCATAACACTCACGTATGGTATGCCAACAATCTCTGCCATGATAAAGGCAGCGGCTCCCATCACCGGTGGCATAATTTGCCCCCCCGTAGAAACTACAGCCTCAATGGCTCCAGCTTGATGAGGTTGGTAGCCTTCGCGCTTCATTAGTGGAAT
>CAJWKT010000100.1 GCA_913041665.1 uncultured Gammaproteobacteria bacterium
GAGATCTCCACTCTTTCCTACACGACGCTCTTCCGATCTACTTGATTTCTTGATTGTTGTTTTCTTTTCACACGATTTTTGTTTTTTTGAACCACCCTAACCAACAATCTGTATATTTCTAGGTTACAATCCCCTCATCAGATTCCTTATTTGTAGAACCCATGTTGACCAGTGATGCTTGGATTGTAGGTGCGGTTTCTCGATACCCAGGTGATTTCCTCGTTTTTTCTGCGAACCGCGCGGGAAAAATTCATTCCCCATGCATTATTATTTGAATCAAATGAGATTGATTTAAAGGGTATCGCCATTTCAGTTACCCATCCCTCTTCGTTAATAGAGGAGGCAGCATCCCAAATCGTGTCCCAAGCCGGTAAGTTCTGGCTCACATTCTGGTAGATTGCTTCATGCTTTACTCCATTGGCGTTAGTTTCAAATTTATAGCCACTACGCTGGTCATTGTAGGGAGATAGCACGACCGCGATGCGGTCATCATCGCCAAGTCGATTCCATCGGTGTCGAAGCGTGCCCGCCGCGATTCGTTCCGGCTCACTATCCCAGAAGCGACCACCGATATAGAGCATGTTGTCGTCGTAAAGGAGGTATATTTCAGTGCGCTCCGTAGGCTCTGCTCCTTCTAAGGGCTTAGATTGCAAAAAATCACTGATAACCGTTGCTTGGGACCACACCTCATCGTCAAGTGTGCCGTCAATAGTTGGTGGTATCTCAGTTCGTACGATTGTGATGGATTTTTCAGTCTCCAGAGAGCGGTGGTTTGCGTTCTGAGCGTTGGTTTCTAGGGATACCAAAGGGATAAATGCTATGAGAAAGGTATGGATTGTCGGTAGCAGGACCGGCAAGAAAGATAGAGATTTCATTCGGGATGCAATGCTACCTAATATCTGTTCATGTGGAAACTAATTTATAATTCCTACTTTTCATGAGAAGAATGACCGCTTGATACGAATTTTTTCTAGGCGTATGGTGGTCATTGACACAGGAACAGATTGCTGTCATCGCGTTCAGTCTCAAGTTTATAGAGGAGATTAAGAGTGCCTACTTTCAAGCCCAATTTGGAGCAGTATAAAGCTTTCATGCATGTAATTAGCGGTCGAATTACCACAAGAGATTTTGACCCAGATTACCAGGTACCCCGGGATCATTATGAGTTAATCCTAGATGCTGCAAGGCATGGACCTTCTGGGGCAAATGCGCAGCCTTGGCAATATATTGTAGTGACGGATAAGAAGGTGAAGGAGGAAATATCCAATTATTTTGTAGGCGAACAAAAGCGACGTGCCCAGCTTAAAATGAAATTTCCGACACCAAATTATAAGGGCTTAGCTGCAGCACCAGGTTTTATCGTAGTTGTTTCGGACTTTAGGATGGTAAGAGCATTCCCGGTTTTAAAGGATGACAATAGGAATTTGGTGAGTTCGGAATTAAACGAGATGTATATCGAAAATGCAGAACGCATTTTGCTGCAAAGTGTTGCTGCTTCAACCATGTCTGCTCATCTTGCTGCTGCTGCCCTGGGTTATAACGTCTGGTGGGTGACCGCTATTGGGCAGGAAGAAGCTCAGAGTGAGATGAAGCCATTACTTGGAATTCCGGAAGATTTGTCAGTCCTCGATATCATGTGTTTTGGCCTACCCAGGAAGGAACCATATAAGCGATGGAAGAAGAAGCTGGATCAGATCATCAATTGGAATAAATTTGATTCAACCCATTACATGAGCCTCGAACAGATCGAAGACTGGGTTAAGAATGAGCGGCACCGAGTGATGTACAAAGACGCTAAGAATATCGACTAACATTGTGCCTAGACCGAGAGATGTGTGCGACCTATGTTAGAATTCGTACCTGATTCGAGGGATTTTTGATGGATAAATCATCTTTCTTTGTTATTGTTTTAGCTGTTTCTTTGGCAGCAGTTTTCGTTTCGCTCGCGAATGGTATTAGCCACCAAACTCAAGTGTATGATGCTCCTCCACAGCAACTTTGGAATACTAGGTAGGTTTAGGCGTTTATTTGGTTAAATAATTTATTTGTTTTTGCGGAGTAGCGGCTCAACGATTGTTTGTCTCCACTCAGTTACAATTCTATTTACAGTTTCAGTCTCAATGAGGAATGAGTCGTGTCCATGATCGGATACCAGAACCTCTAGTGTTGCATTTGGCAAATATGTGGATAGTTCTTTTTGTTCATCCAGTGGATAGAGTATATCGCTATCAATTCCAATGACGAGGGTAGGTTGCCTGATTCTTGAGAGAACCTCAGAATAATTTCCACGTCCCCTGGATACATCGTGGCTGTCCATGGATTCAGTTAACCGCAAATAACAGTTGGCATCGAAACGGTCAACCAATTTCCCTCCCTGGTGATGGAGGTATGCTTCGACGGAAAAATGCTCCTCATCACTACTGAAAACCCAGTCCGAGTCCGACCCGACAGCCTCCGCAAAATGTCCCAGTGCAGTTTTATCTTTATCGACTGTTGTACGCCCAAATTTTTCCTGAAACGAATGAAACGACCGATAAGAAATCATGGCAATCATTCTTGCGATGGAGAGCCCCCCAGATGGACCTTCTCCTAGAAGGTAATTACCGTTGTTCCAGGCTGGGTCTTGGTAAATCGCCTGTCTTTGGGCTTCGCTCCACCCTATACACCAGGCTGAGTGGCGTCCACCGACACCAATAGGTGCCAGAGCAAGCACAAAGTCGCCATAAAAGCCCCACTCAAGGACCTGCATTCCTCCCATGGAACCACCGATCGGGAATGCAATTCGTTTGACTCCAAGTTTATCGAGGAGTTTTTTGTGCAAGTTGACGGTATCGCGGATCGTGGGTATTGGAAAGTTCAACCCGTAATGAGTTTCTGTTAGGGGATCTACAGATAGCGGAGAGACGGTTCCGTAGGGTGAGCCCATAGCATTAGCGCACAGAACGAAATATTGTTCTGTATCTAACGCCTTACCGGGGCCAACTAAGGGTGCCCACCAATTTTCCACATCACAATCACTGGTCAGGGAATGACATACTACAATGGCATTGTCAGCGTTCTTATTGAGTTCACCCCAGGTTTTGTATGCTACGGGCACATCCTTTAGGGTTCTGCCGTTTTCCAGGGCAAACTCGGGGAAAATCATTACGCTATGCGTCATTGTGAGCACACTTCACAACTACCAATATCAGTAAGCTTTTGTACTGATTTATTTGGACGCTGCAAGTCCTTTATCTATGTCCTCAATGATGTCGTCAATATGCTCTATTCCGACCGACAGCCTCACGAGTTCCGGGGAAATGCCTGCGTCACCCTGCTGTTCTGGGGTCAGCTGTGAATGTGTCGTTGTAGCTGGATGGATGGCAAGGCTTTTTGAATCTCCAACATTCGCCAGATGACTAAACATCTCCAGGCTCTCAATGAATTTTTTTCCGGCCTCAAGTCCTCCCTTTATTCCAAATACGACCATAGAACCACCCATTCCGTTCAGGTACTTTTCATTTAAAGCATATGATGGGTCTTCTTTCAGTCCAGGATATCGGACCCACTCCACCTGCGCATGTTTTTGCAGATATTCGGCAACTCCCTTAGCGTTTTGACAGTGCCTCTCCATTCGTAACGAAAGGGTCTCGATACCCTGAGCAAAGATCCATGCATTATCAGGTGAAATGCATGCACCCAAGTTACGAAGTGGCACAACACGCATTCGAAGGATATACGCAATGGGCAGAAGCTCTGGGGGTAGGTCATACGCCCAGCGAACACCGTGATAAGAGGATTCGGGCTCGACCATCAAGGGAAATTTATCACTCTGCCAGTTGAATTTTCCCGCATCAACAACAATTCCACCGATTCCCGTACCATGCCCGCCCATCCATTTAGTGAGTGAGTTGATTACTATGTCAGCGCCAAATTCGATGGAGCGTTGCAATACAGGTGTTGTAAAGGTTGCGTCCACGATTAACGGAATCCCATGTGCATGAGCAATATCAGAGATGGCCTCTATATCGGCTACGTCACAGGCAGGATTTGAGAGAGTCTCACAAAAAAGCGCCTTTGTATTCGGTGTGATAGCGGCAGCAAAGTTTTCGGGTACATTGGGATCCACAAAAGATACCTTGTATCCAAACTGTGGAAAAATATCGTTAAACATAGTAAAGGTTCCGCCATATAAATTGTCGGCGGATACAATTTCATCCCCCGTTTGGCAGATATTATTAATGGCATTGAACGTGGCAGCCGTACCCGACGCTAAGGCCAGTGCCGCTGCACCTCCCTCTAGCGCTGCCACACGCTGTTCGAGAGCATCCTGGGTGGGATTCGTTAGTCGTGTGTAAATATTACCCAGTTCCTTCAGTCCGAAAAGATTGGCAGCGTGTTCAGTATCTTTGAACACATAAGCAGTGGTCCGATGGATGGGCATGGCCCGTGAATTAGTACTTGGATCTGGGGCTGCGCCTTCGTGTAGACATTGAGTTTCAAATTTCAAGGGTTTTCTCCTAATAGAAATCTTTTAGAGCTATACAGTGTAATTTCATCCAGTACATTTAAGAAATCACTTTTTTATATAAATTTGTTACCTAATAATATGACTTCAAGCAAAAAAAACGAAGGCGCGTGATTCGATACTCTCTCGCAGCTTAGCGTGGATTATACTCCTCGGGTCCTGAAACGATGTATGGGCTGAAAAGCGCGCTCCAATATTTTCATCGGAGTCCCAACATTTAATCAGCAGAACCTCTTCGGATCGCATGCTTGGAGAGTGTAGCCAGCGCTGCTTTGGATTGTACGCAACCCGGTACGTTTCTCTCTGCGCCCACTTCCTTCGGGAGGAGGTAGATCACTGGTACCCACCAAGAAGGTCAGCGAAACACTGATTGAATGCAGGTGATCGCGTTGGCTGGTGGCAGCTCTCATCGTGATAGGTGCTCGGTATGTTGAGGGATTAAAATCATAAAAATATTATATAAAATAAATAATTACGAATATATTATCATTTTAAATATAGGATAAATTCGAGTCCTGAAAACTTGGCGATTAGAAATCTTTCAAGGAAAAGGAACCAGCATCGAAGAGTATCAAAGTATTTTGTGAGATGATTATCCGGCCTATTAGTTAGCAGGTTATTTTAGGAGGCAAAGTGAAGGGTATTTTAACAAATTTGTGTTTCGCTTCTGCGCTAGGGGCGAGTCTTATGTGTGATAACGGGTTTGCCCAAGATGACGTATTGGTTGTAGGCCGTGAAGGTAATCGTTGTGCTGAGGATATGGCTTGTTTTAACCGATTGCATCCTGATATTCCGATGGTTGCGCAGGCGGAGCCTGGACAGGTAATTATTTTCAGGACACGTAATGCAGGGGATTCCCACTTAGACCCCAATAGTGCCTATCAGGATGATCGTGGTGAGCCACCTTATGTTGGTGCTGTACACCCACTCACCGGCCCCATTTATATTAATGGTGCGAAATCAGGTGACGTGCTCGGTGTCACCATACTTGATATTGATCCCGGTGAGTTTGGGTTTACGCGGGTTACGGGAAATGGTTTTGTATCCGACCAGATCCAGGGGTCCACTGGTGCTTTATGGCACCTTAACCGGCTGGAGGCGACCAGCGCTGATATACCGGGAATTCGTATTCCCAATGCGAGTTTTCCGGGGATTGTTACCGTTTTGCCGGGACCCGACCAGCATTCTGTGATGTTGGCCAGGGAGGCGGCACTTGCTGCGCAGGGTGGTGATGTGAATCTTCCCTCGGTTACACACGCCGTTCCCCGGAAGATTTGTGGTCCCGAAGGCACCAAAGCTAAAGAATGTTTGCGAACTGGGCCACCCCGAGAGCATGGGGGCAACATGGATATACGTTATCTCGGTGTCGGTGTGACAGTTTATCTTCCTTGTTACATTGAGGGCTGCGGCCTGGCATTAGGAGACTTGCATTTTGCTCAGGGTGACGGAGAAGTGTCTGGAACGGCTATTGAAATGGACGCGGACGTTATGGTGACTACGCGTGTGATTAAGGACGGCCCAGAGTTAACCCGGGGCCCACACTACGAGGGACCTGCTAGCCTTCTTGATATTCCTTCACGTCGTTTCTACGCCACTACTGGCTTTCCCTTAAAGGATCGAGGCGAAGTTCCGCCAGATCTGGATTATTTGGGCTCCAGCAAAGTGGCTGAGCTGGAGAATTTATCGAAGGATATTTCGCTTGCGGCCCGAAACGCCCTCCTGGAAATGATTGATTATCTTGTAGAGACTCGCGGTCTTACCCCGGAGCAGGCTTACATTGTTACAAGCGTTGCAGTGGACTTACGGATAGGTCAGCTAGTGGATGTACCTAATGTGGGCGTCACGGCAATTCTGCCTTTGGATATTTTTGATTAGGGCGACGGTTTAACCATGATTTTCGTACAGGGTTCTACGGAGTCGCCTGAAAGGGCATGCTCTGATTCCACATATATGTAGCAAACACCTGTTTTCTGCCATATATTAAACCGGTGGATCGCCAGTATTTCCTAATTTTAGTCGTTTGCGTAGGGCTAGTAGCTAATTTATCCGGAGCGTGGGGGGCTGAGGGTGATGTGCCGGATTTCTCTGGTTTCTGGGCCGGTATGTTTGAGCCAGAGGACCAGCAGTATCGGGGGCCTGGCCCGGATTTCGGTGATTTTAGGGGTTTACCACTGAGCGAGGCTGGGTTGGCTAAGGCTAAGTCCTGGAATCCCGATGATGACTATCTACCGGAGAATTTGAGTAAACCTCATTCCCCTACCAATATCATGCGAAGTTCTTTCCCGTTTGAGGTTATTCAGGAACCAGACATGATTACATTGAGGATGGAGTCCTGCGAGCAGGTACGCAGGGTGCATATGGGTGGAGTTAGCCATCCGCCAGCGGAAACGCCACATACTTTTATGGGGCACTCCATTGGGCATTGGGAAGGCCAGACTTTGGTAGTGCACACGACCCACGTCATAGAAAATTATGTACGCCGAAACGGGGTAGCCCATAGTGAAGAAATTCAGTTAGAAGAGCGTTATACCCGAGACGGAGATTATCTTTTGTTGATGATGACTGTGGAGGACCCAGTCTATTTTAGTGCTCCGTTTATGCGTGTCATTGCTTTTCGACATCGACCAGTGGTCGGCCGACCAGGCTGCCTAAACTCGGAGAGGAGCCATCGCTCGTCGCATCGGATTCGTCAGCAAATTCTTCAGGTAAATCACTCAGACCAAGCACTCCATCGTCATCGACCACGACCATGCTCTCTACAACGTTGCGCAGTTGGCGTAC